>NZ_JBYRIW010000001.1:864845-1274424 GCF_057815395.1 Chryseobacterium sp. 27AL
CTTCATAGCTTGCTTAATCAGCTTACCCGGGCGAAATTTTGTAATCGCCACGAATTTATCTGATTAAATAATGATTTTATAGCACAGCGTAGGATTTGCTCCTTGGGAGCAATATCTGTGTAGGATTTAATATTAGCATCTTGTATCAGAACTCCGTAGGGGTTCTATCTTATCATAGCACACCTACGGCGTGCTTGCGATATTTCATTGTTCTTTCTACTACTACACAGATATTGCTCCTCCGGAGCATAAAAATTACTTGTTCAATTTTTAGACATAAAATATGCTAATTTTTTCCGAAAAAAATTAAACACCTTCCAAAAACAACACGGTGAGGATTTATTCACAGGCAGATAAAATTCTTAAAAATATTCACCAACTTTATAATATGACCGTACCATATTTCGTGAAAAATCATTAATTTGGTATTCTGTTCTAGCAATTGACTATTATGAAGTAATAAAAGAAGCAGAATTATGGACACACCAAATTACAGAATGCCTTTTATTCCGTCGGCACTGATGACGGAGGGAGGAAGCATCGACACATGCGATATGGGAGAAAGTATTGCCCATAACATCATGTTGCTGATCACTACCAAAAAAGGGGAAAACAGATATGACGAAAATTACGGAAACGATGTATGGAATCTTGAATTCGATAATGGCGTAACCAGCGCTGTCTGGGAAACGGTATTCATTAAAAGCCTCAAAAGACAGATCCAGGAGTACGAACCAAGGATTATCAATCCTCAGATCGATGCCCATATTCAGATTGTGGAGCATACTTACGATACAAAAGAACATACCGAAATTAAAAAGAAAGTAAAGATCGCCATCAATGCCAAGATGGAGGCTACGGGAGAACGTTTCAGCTTTTCCACCGAGTTGTTTCTGAGCCCGATGTCGATTGATTAATTTCCTTATACTATAACCAGAATCTATGAATTTAGACCAAAATATTTACTCTAAAGAATCTGTAAAAGCAAGGATGCTTCAGAATGCCACCAAAGTATGGGGACTGAAAAGTCCACAGTCACTGGATCCGTTTGTAAAACTGCTGATTGATGCTTTCAGTACGGAAGTTTTTAAAGCCAATAACGAAATACAGACCGTAAACGCCAGAATCCTGGAAAAGCTTGCGAAACTGTTAACGCCTTCCATTTATACCCATCCGGTGCCGGCACATGCCATTGCTTTCACGCAACCTTATGAATCTTCGGAAATTCTTCTGGAGCATACTGAGTTTTTCTTCAGAAAACACATGACTTCTACCATAAAATCTGAATCGGATAAGCAGATCAATATTCCTTTTACGCCGGTCGGAAATGTAAGAATCAATAAAGTGCAGACGTCTGTCATGTTTGTCGGGAATACCTGCTACAGCATTGACGAACGGCTGAATAAAATTCCCATCGCAAGATTTCAGGGAAGACCGGAAGATTACCGGAAAGTAACGATCGGTATTGATGTCAGCAAATATTCACAGGAAAATTTTCCCAAATATTTAAGCATTTACTGTTCAAATCCCGCGTTTGAGCATTTAGATTTTACCTATAAATTATTACCCTACATCACCGTGACCAGCAATGGAAATCCTCTGTTTATAAAGGAAGGGTTAACTTATTACAAGAATACGGAAGCAGAAGGATACGAGCAGATATTTTATGAGCAGTCTATTCAGAATAAAATCATTGAGGATGTAAAAAGCATTTACAGTCACAAATTCATTGAAGTAAGCGGAATTTCAAGTTCATTATTCTCAGAGCCGGGTGTACTGCCGGAAAACCTGAGCTTTGTAGATTATAAAGAAGAGATCACGAAACACATAGACGGCAAACGCTATCTGTGGCTCACTTTTGAATTTCCTCCGCAGTTTTCTGCTGAAATACTGGATAATTTCTCTTTTGTTTTAAATGCTTTTCCTATCTACAACCGCGGCTGGAAAAAAACAGAATACAGCCTCGATATCATGGGCAATAATATTCCGCTTGTCACGGATGAAGGTGAACATTTTTTGTATGTGGATGAAGTTCAGGACGGTGACGGAAGAAAATATACAGAGATCCCTTTTACCCCGAATGATGATCTTAAGAAAGGATTATATACTGTCAGAAAAGGAGGCATGGAACGCTTCACGAACAGAAACGCTGTAGACATGATCGCCAATGTACTTGAGCTTACACGGGATGAAATTGCTGCTTTTTCACTTCTTAACAGAGACAATGTAAAAGGGCTGCTGAGCGAGATGGCCGACAAAATGAAATCGATGGTTCAAAAAGTAAATAATGCAAGGAGAACCATCAAACAGGAACTTAATTATGTTATTATGGAACCTGTTGAAAAGACAGATCATACCTATGCTTCTTTCTGGGTGACCCACTGCACACTGGCCAACCATATGCGCCCCGGAACAGAACTATCCAATCAATTGAAATCACAGGTCCTGGTGCTTCTTTCTGAAACCATTGGCGGAGCAGAAGAGCAGAAAGGAACCGACAGCATTCAGGCTTATAAATATGCTTTAACAACGAGAGATAAAATTATTTCTCTGGAAGATGTTAAAAATTATTGCAGAATGGTGTTAAAAGACGAACTGAAGGAAGTCCGGGTAAAGCGCGGAACCATGATCAGTAATAAACCGAAAGAAGGTTTTATCAGAACAGTTGAGGTCGAAATTATTCCTAATAATTATTCTTTCTACGGAAGGCTCTACTGGGAGAATATGGCAAATATTCTACGGAATCAGATTATTTTAAAAGCCATCGACGGCATCGAATATCTGGTAAAAGTAACAAATGAAGACACCGATTTTTCCTGATAAGCAATAATCTTTTTATTTAACCACAAAGGTGTAAAGATTTAACTTTAAATAGTCTTTTATCTCTTTGAGGTTAAATTTAAAAATACATAAATATCAACTTAATATAATATGAAAAAAATGATGATGATTGCACTTGCTTTATCGGTAAGTGTAACGGTAGTAAGCTGCAAAAAAGGTCTTGATAAGATAGAAAATGCAGTGGCGCAGGCTGGGGAAGATCAGTCTCAGGCTATAATTGATTTTAATAACAACTTCCTGGAATCTTACAAAAGCTCTTCGAGACATGTAGAGAATATCATTCAGTATGCTGAGGCGGCGGTAAAAAAGTCAAAAGGCGAAACGGTCTACAGTATGCCTATGGTAATTAATACAATGGATTATTCTTTAAGTAAAATCAAAGGCGTTCCTTCCGGTTTTGACAGCGAACAAAAAATTATTGAAACAGAACTCGTAACCTATAAGAGAAGAAGGGAAAGCATCGATAAAAAATACGAGGAACTGAAATCTTACATCACCTCCGAAGATTACAAAGACGACCAGGGAGCAAAAGCCCTGGCTTTACAGAAAGAGATTGATGCGGAAGCAAAAGCATTTTTTACGGCAGGCGAAAATATTGTGACGAAAATAAAACCTGCTACCGAAGCCGCTGAAGAAGTGATTCTAAAAGATCATCCGATGAGAGATTATATCATTTCATCCAAATCAGTGATGAATGACCTTGATGCTGTAATGGATATTCTCGACAAACAATATACCCAAGGTTTCAATGAAGCAGAAGCACAGAAAAAATACAACGAACTGGAAAAAGCAGTTGATGTAAACGCTAAAAAAGAATTCGACGTAAAAGGACAGCAATATGCTTATAAGAAAACCCTGTTTGAAAACTTCAACAAAAGGGCTACAGAATTTCTTGACAAATACAGAAAACTGATACGGGACTCAAAAACTTCCAACAAGATTCCGGACAGCAATATCCAAGAAATCAGTTCATCTTACGATTCTGTACTGAATTCTTATAATTCTTTTGTACAGTAGATCAGATTATCTGAAAAAAGATAAGTACCGGTGAAACTTTCACCGGTATTTTATTTACTATAAACCATTTAGGCCTTAAAGCAAATGAATATATGATAAATAATCTAACATTTTTTAACACCGAAAATTTCATAAAAATTCCGTAATTTTGCACATCGTGATTTTCATGTAAAATCATACCAAATTATGAGTAAATCAACAGAATATATAGAAGTTTACGGCGCACGTGAACACAATCTGAAAAACATCACTGTTAAAATTCCGCGCAATGAATTGGTCGTAATTACGGGCCTTTCGGGAAGCGGTAAATCATCACTTGCTTTTGATACTATTTTTGCAGAAGGCCAGCGACGTTATATCGAAACATTTTCGGCGTATGCCAGACAGTTTTTAGGCGGCCTGGAACGTCCTGATGTAGATAAGATTGAAGGATTGTCTCCCGTAATTGCCATTGAGCAGAAAACAACCAATAAAAATCCCCGGTCAACCGTAGGAACTGTTACTGAACTGTACGATTTCCTTCGACTTTTGTTTGCAAGAGTATCAGATGCCTATTCACAAGTCTCCGGAAAAAAGCTGGTAAGCTATACCGAAGAACAGATTCTTGAAACCATTAAAGAAAATTATAAAGGCGAAAAGATCATGCTGATGGCACCCGTCGTACGATCCAGGAAAGGTCATTATCATGAACTTTTTGTTCAGATGGCCAAAAAAGGATACGGACAGGCAAGAATCGACGGCGAACTTCAGGATATCGAATATGATCTAAAACTTGATCGTTATAAAACCCACGATATCGATATTGTTATCGACCGGTGGATCATCGGCGAAAGTGCTTCTGAGACCAGAATGGAAAAATCACTCCGTACCGCAATGGAAATGGGAGAAGGACTAATCGGAATTCAAAAGCTGGGAAGTACCGATATTGAATATTTTTCCAAAAACCTGATGGATGCGGAAACGGGTCATTCACTGGCTTTACCTGAACCGAATACATTCTCATTTAATTCTCCGAAAGGAAGCTGCCCGAACTGTAAAGGATTAGGAACCATTAACAAGATCAATACTGATTATTTTGTTGAAAATCCAAAACTTTCGATCAATCAGGGAGGGTTGCTACCGCTGGAAGATATTAAATCCAACAAATGGATGTTGTCTCAAATCAAAAACATTCTTGAAATATTCGGATTGGGATTGGCTACGCCTATAAAAGATATCCCTGAAGAAGCATTGGAATATATCTATGAAGGGTGTCACAGAGAATTTAATAAAGACCTTAAGTATGCAGGAATCAGCAAGAAAGTTAAGATCAGTTTCGACGGTATGGTTCCCCTGATGAATGAAATCATAAACGAGCGGGAATCTTATGAAGCCATCATGCTGGAAAGACACTTTACCACAGAAGAGATCTGTCCGCTATGTAAAGGAACCCGTCTGCAGCCTTCAAGTTTAAGCTTTGAAATTGACGGTAAAAATATTGCTGAAGTAAATGCATTAAGCTTGGTTGATTTAAAAGACTGGCTTGCCGATGTTAAAGATAAATTTTCAGAAAAGAAGGCAATCATTGCTCACGAAATTTTAAAAGAAATTGAAACAAGACTACAGTTTTTGCTTGATGTCGGGTTGGATTATTTAAGCCTGAGCCGAAGTTCAAAAACGCTTTCAGGAGGTGAATCCCAAAGGATTCGTCTGGCTACACAGATTGGTTCCCAGCTGGTAAATGTACTCTATATCCTTGATGAACCAAGTATCGGACTACACCAGAGAGACAATGAAAGGCTTATCAATTCACTGAAAAATCTTCGTGACATCGGAAATTCTGTTTTGGTGGTAGAGCATGATAAAGACATGATCCTTGAAGCCGATGAGGTTTTGGATATCGGTCCGAGAGCAGGAAAATTCGGGGGAGAAATCCTTTGGCAGGGAAAACCTAAAGATCTTTTAAAAGCAGATACCATTACCGCTCAATATATCAACGGGAAAAGAAAGATTGAAATTCCTGCCGAGAGACGGGAAGGAAACGGAAAACATATCATTCTGAAAGGTGCTACCGGAAACAACCTTAAAAATGTAACGCTTAATGTTCCTTTGGGTAAACTGGTGGTGGTTACGGGAATTTCAGGGAGCGGAAAATCTTCTCTGATCAACGGAACATTATATCCGATTCTTAATAAACATTTTTACAGAGCTGTTCAGGAACCTTTACCTTACAAAAAGATCGAAGGACTTGAAAATATCGATAAAATTGTCGATGTAGACCAGACTCCGATCGGAAGGACACCAAGATCAAATCCTGCAACCTACACCGGAATGTTTACGGATATTCGAAATCTATTCGCAGAATTGCCGGAAAGTAAAATCCGTGGGTACAAACCGGGAAGATTTTCGTTCAACGTAAAAGGCGGAAGATGTGAAACCTGTCAGGGAGGCGGTTTGAAGGTAATTGAAATGAATTTCCTGCCGGACGTTTATGTTCACTGTGAAACCTGCAACGGGAAACGTTTCAACAGAGAAACGCTGGAAGTCCGCTACAAAGGAAAATCGATTTCCGATGTTCTGGATATGACGATCGATGAGGCTGTAGAATTTTTCCAGCCGATTCCGAAGATTTATTCAAGAGTGAAAACGCTACAGGATGTTGGTTTGGGATATATCACTATGGGGCAACAGTCGACTACACTTTCAGGAGGGGAAGCTCAGCGTATCAAGCTGGCTACCGAACTTGCCAAAAGACAAACCGGAAATACACTGTATATTCTTGACGAGCCGACAACCGGGCTTCATTTTGAAGACGTTAAAATCCTCATGGATGCCATTAATAAATTGGTGGAATTAGGAAATTCTTTCATCATTATTGAACATAATATGGATGTTATCAAAATGGCTGACCATATCATCGATGTTGGTCCGGAAGGTGGAAAACATGGTGGACGGATCGTTGCACAGGGGACACCTGAAGAAATAGTGAATTCGAAGAAAAGCTTGACAGGGAAGTTTTTGAAGAGGGAATTGGAGTAATTTCTATGAATAGATTAGAACAAAAAGACGGCAGAAATAAAAAATATTTTGAAATCCAGGAAGACGGGGTTTTTGTAAAAACATTATTTGCAAAAGAGCTGAATGAATATAAAGTTCATTTTAGTGATATCCAAAATGATGAAACGGTATTTAGAAAATCAAAAGATCCTGTACTTATAGGTATTGTTATTTCTGTCATCTTAAACTCAATATTGCTTACTATTGTCATTAACGAAAGCTATCAACTCTCTAATTCAGCTGGAATGATCGTTTTCTTTATTGCTATAGCTCCTTCCTTGGTTATAACTGGTTTGTGTAATAACGAATTTAGAAGAGAAAACTCTAAAAGTCTTGCTGCTGCAAAACCTCTTATATTTTCTTACGGTAAAAAACAAATGAATGAGGTTGATTCCTTTATTTCAAAAATTAAAGAAAGTAGGAAAGAATATTATCTAAAAACTTATTATAAAGTGGATAATTTAATTCCATCGCAAGTACAGATTTCAAGAATTCACTGGCTTTATGAGAATCAATACATTACCGAAAGTGATGCGAAATTTATTATTGATGAAATTAACAGCAAGAGGATTATTGAAGGATTGTAGCATATAGCAATTCTAAAGACGAAAACTTATTTAAATCCAAAACTTGCGGACCTTTTCATTTTAAATCTCAACAATAGACCGAAAGACCAGATTTGTTTTATTAACTTTGCATCTCAATATAATTTTTATGCACAAAGCAGGATTTGTAAATATCGTTGGGAAACCGAATGCCGGAAAATCAACCTTACTCAATCAGTTGATGGGAGAGAAGCTGGCCATTGTTACCCAGAAAGCACAGACTACACGCCACCGGATTTTTGGAATTTATAATGAAGAAGATTTGCAGATCGTATTTTCAGATACGCCGGGAGTTTTGGATCCTAAGTACGGCTTACAGGAAAAAATGATGGATTTTGTAAAAGATTCTCTTCAGGATGCCGATGTTTTTCTTTTTATTGTAGATGTAACCGACAAGGCTGAACCTTCAGAATTTTTAATTGATAAACTGAATAAAATCCCTGTACCGGTTTTATTATTATTGAATAAAGTAGACCAGACCAATCAGGAAGGTCTTGAAAAACTGGTAGAGACATGGCATGAGAGAATTCCAAAAGCAGAAATTCTTCCTATCTCTGCATTAAATGCTTTCAATACGGACATTATTTTACCTAAAATAAAATCATTGCTTCCTGAAAACCCTCCATACTACGACAAGGATCAATATACCGATAAACCGGAAAGGTTTTTTGTGAATGAAGCGATCCGTGAGAAAATCTTACTGAATTATGATAAGGAAATTCCATATTCTGTAGAAGTGGTAACGGAGCAGTTCAAGGAAAAAGAAGGAATTATCTTTATTGACTCTATTATCTATGTTGAAAGAGATACGCAGAAAGGCATTCTTATAGGTCATAAAGGGGAAGCAATCAAAAAAGTAGGAACCGAATCAAGGCTGGATCTGGAAAAGTTTTTCAATAAAAAAATTCACCTGAATCTTTTTGTAAAAGTGAAAAAAGACTGGAGAAAAAACGACAGAGACCTGAAGAATTTCGGATACCGATAGACTAAAAACCGCTGAAAAGCCGTTGTATTAAAAGATTTTCATTATATTTAATTAAATTTTAACTTAATGAACTATTTGAACCGTACAAATTCTAATTCAGTTTTTAAAGATATTATTTTATTAATAGTAAGAGTATTTATTGGCTTTGCGATGCTGTCGCATGGATTTCCGAAACTTCAGATGCTTTTGGATGGGGGCAATATCGAATTCTATGATTTTTTAGGAATAGGGCCAAAAATATCTCTGATACTGACTGTTTTTGCAGAATTCGTATGTTCAATTCTTCTGATATTAGGACTTTTCACCAGAGTTGCGTTGGGTTTCTTAATTTTCACAATGATCATCGCAGGATTTTTTGTTCATGGAGCTGATCCTTTTGACAAACGGGAGATGAGTCTGATTTATCTTTCAGTATATCTGCTTCTCATGGCTTTTGGTCCCGGAAAAATTTCAGTCGATTACATGATCGAAAAAAGAAAAAGAGCCAGTGACTGGTAATAAATAAAATACAGGCAGCAATTTTTGCTGCTTTTTTTATGTTTAAAATTTAGACTGTTAATGTGCAGTCTAACATAGTAACAGGTATGTTCAAGCTTTCATGAAAACAGTTCTGTTAAATAGTTTTATTAAGGTAAAGAAAAATCTTCCTGTATATTTGCAAAAAAATGCTGTCACTTTATGGAAGAACTGACGTTCAGAAATGCTATTCTTGAAGATTTGCCTAAGATTGTTGCTATTTATAATTCTACCATTCCTTCACGAATGGTAACTGCCGATACTGAAAATGTTTCTGTAGAAAGCAGGATTCAGTGGTTCTATGAACATAATCCGGAAAGCCGGCCGCTATGGATGATTGAAGATCAGGAGAAAAATATTTTGGGATGGGTCAGTTTTTCTTCATTTTACGGACGTCCGGCATATAATGGAACGGTGGAAGTAAGCATTTATATGGATGAAAGCTGCCGTGGAAAAGGCTTAGGAAAAAAGGTTCTGCAATACTGTATTGATCAGGCAAAGAATTTTGGCATAAAAACATTATTAGGATTTATTTTCCTGCACAATGAACCAAGTCTAAAGCTTTTCAGACATTTTGGATTTGAAGATTGGGGAACTTTCCCTAATGTCGCTGTTTTAGACGGAGTAGAAAGAACATTAATAATTCTGGGTAAAAGAATCAGCTGATTATCTTGGCTTTTTAGCCTGTTCCACCAAACGTTTGATACGGGAATCCAGATCTTCACTGGAAAGCGTCTGACGGAGACTGTCGACTTTGATAGGAAAACTCAGCGGTGTAAATGAATTGGCAAACTTCAGGATAATTTTAGATTTTTCAATCCTTTTAAATGCTTCTACGAGCCTCTGCTCCTGCAGCTGCATATTAAAAACTTCCGTATAAGCCTGCCTTACAAGGAAATGTTCAGGGTCATAATCTTCCAAGACTTTAAATATCAATCCTGCGGAACTCTGTAAAGATTTATTGGAACGCTGCTGTCCCGGGAAATTCTGAATCACCATTCCTGAGATTACGGCAATATCACGAAACTTACGTCTGGCCATTTCTGCCGCGTTAATACTTGAAATAACATCCGTCATCAGGTTTTCTCGGGTTAAAATTTGCTCTAAATTATCCTCATGTAACGGAATTTCTTTGTCACTGAAGAGTTCAAAACCATAATCATTCATCGCCATTGAAAAGGAGATTGGGGCCAGCTTAGAAATCCTGTAAGCGATCAACGCAGCCATTACTTCATGTACCAGTCGACCTTCAAAAGGATACATGAAAAGATGATAACCTTCACGGTTTTTAATTAATTCCACCAAAAATTCATTTTCTTCCGGGATATGAGATCGCTCTTCCTGATTGGTCAACAGTGGATGAAGAAATTTCAGCTCTTTTTCAGACGATTTAGGATTGAGTGCTCCTGATAATTTTTCTCTTAAAAACTGTCCGAGATTTGAACTCAGCGGCAATCTTCCCCCCAGATAACTCGGTGCAAAAGCTTTTCCTTTTGAGGCTCTGACGAAAACCGTCATATCCTTAATCATGACGACTTCCAGAACACGTCCTGCGAGGATAAATTTATCTTCTTTCTTTAGCCTTGAAATAAAATATTCTTCCACCATTCCGATATATCCGCCTGATATAAATTTAACTTTCAGCATGGCATCACTTACGATCACCCCCATATTCATCCGGTGCAGCATGGAAATTCTGCGGGATGTTACTTTATACAAACCAGTCTCGTCAATGACAATTTTATGAAACTCTTCATAACTTTTTAAAGCTTTCCCACCAATCGTTAAGAAATCGAGAATGTTTTTCCATTCTTCTTCGGTCATTTCCTGAAAAGCAAATGTTTCCTTAATTCTCGGATAGATCTCATCCGGATAAAATCCGTCTCCAATGGCTAAAGTCATGAGAAACTGCACAAGAACATCAAAGCACAATACCTGTGGATCTCGGGGCTCAATGACATTATTCTTAACGGCTTCCTTTAATGCAGAAACTTCAATCAGTTCCAATGAATGCGTGGGAACACAATAAATTTTAGAAGTTTCAAAAGGAGAGTGTCCACTTCTTCCTGCCCTTTGTAAAAATCTAGCAACCCCTTTTGCAGAACCAATCTGAATTACCGTATCAACAGGCTTAAAATCAATTCCTAAATCTAAAGATGAGGTAGATACTACCGCTTTCAATTTTCCATTGCTGAGATTTTCTTCAATCCAGATCCTCAAATGGGCATCTATCGAACTGTGATGAATCGCAATCTGCCCCGCAAAATCCGGATAAGCGTCCAATAAAAGCTGGTACCACATTTCACTTTGGCTTCTGGTATTAGTAAAAACAATCGTAGACCTGGAATTAAGGATAATGGGAACTACCTTATCTGCCAGTTTATGTCCCAGATGTCCGGCCCAGGGTAAAATTTCAACTTCATCCGGAAAGACAGACAAAATATCGATCTTCTTCTTTTCTTTAGCGGTAATTTTTGTTTTTTTAATATCGTAGGGAATGAGAACTTCCATGGCTTCTTCCAGATTACCAATCGTTGCAGTGATTCCCCAGATTTTCATCTTAGGTACATAATTTCTGAGCCGACAGATACCAAGCTCAACCATCACACCACGTTTTGACCCTAGTAATTCGTGCCATTCATCAATAACAATCGTCTGAAGATTCTGAAAAAAACGCTGATGATTTTTCTGTCCGAGAAGCAGATGAAGACTTTCAGGAGTAGCAACCAGAATTTCAGGCATATTTTTGACCTGTTGCTGTCTTACTTTCGGGTCCGTATCACCGTTACGCACGCCGACTGCCCAGTCCAGTCCGATTTCATCAATCGCTTCCTGCATCGCTTTGGCAATATCTTTTGAAAGAGAACGGAGTGGGGTAATCCAGATCATTTTCAGGCCTTTTTTATATTTTTCAGGGCGATTTAGAAAATCTGAAATCAAGGCTAAAAAAACAGAATAGGTCTTACCAAAGCCTGTTGGCGCTACAACCATTCCACTATAACCATTACCGAATTTACGCCAGGTTTCTACCTGAAATTTAAAAGGGGAAATGCCTTTATTACTCATCCAGTTTTGGATGATTTGGTAGCCATTGGTATTTTCGAATGTAGTCAAATTAATTTTGAGTTTTATAGAAAATGCTAAAGATTTTACTTCAGTTATAATATTATCAATTTTTTAACCAAAAAATATTTCAAACAAAAGTTTGCGCAAATTACCAAAATTTGGTAATTTTATCTTAAACATAAACAACATAATATGGGTAGGAATACATCAGTATCTCTTGGAGATTATTTTGAGGATTTTGTTGATTCTAAAGTTTCTGAAGGAAGATTCAAAAATGCAAGTGAAGTCATAAGAGCTGGTTTAAGACTTTTGGAAGAGGAAGAAAATAAGATCCAGCTCGTTAAAAATGCAATTCAAGAGGGTATCAATAGCGGAATTGCATATGATTTCGATCCGAAGAAACATCTGGAATTATTAAAATCCAATTTGAAAAAAAATGGCTAAGTATTTCTTGACCAACAAAGCAGTTGAAGATATTTCAAAAATATATGAATACACTTACGAATTCTGGTCTGAAAATCAAGCGGATAAATATTATGAAGAATTAATCAATTTCTTTCAATTACTTTCTGAAAATCCATACATCGGTAAAAATTATACAGAAATTAGTGTCGATATTTATGGATTTCCAGCAAATAAGCATATTATTTTTTATAGAATAATAAATGATGCTACAGCAATTGAAATCGAAAGAATTCTTGGTGCTGAAATGGATTTAAAAAACAGAATAAAAGATTAATTGTATTAACTTTACTGTATCAATTTCTTAATCTCCTCAAGATCATCAATCTCATCAACGGTTTTATCTTTCCGCCATCTTAAAATTCTCGGGAAACGAAGTGCTACGCCACTTTTATGCCGGTTACTGAATCCTATTCCCTCAAAGGCAATCTCGAAAACAAGTTCAGCTTTCACGGTACGAACCGGACCAAATTTTTCAATCGCATTTTTATTTACGAATTTACTCACTTCCATAATTTCCTTATCAGTTAGCCCCGAATAAGCCTTGGCAATCGTCACCAGTTTGTCTTCATTTTTTACGGCAAATGTGTAATCGGTGTAATAGGCACTACGTCTTCCACTACCTTTTTGTGCATAGATCAGTACTGCATCAATCGTCAGTGGGTTAATTTTCCACTTCCACCAATCACCTTTTTTTCTTCCGGAATGGTAGGGCGAATTTCTCTGTTTCAGCATCAGACCTTCACTGTTGATGTCTCTTGAATTTTCCCTGATTTGGTCTAATTCATTCCAATGATCAAACGATATGACTTGAGAGATTTTTATATTTTCAGGATTTTCATTTAACAATAATTCTTCAAGCATTGCTCTTCGTGAAGCGATTGGTTTTTCTCGAAGATCATTGTTTTCAAGTTCCAGCAAATCATAGGCAAAGACCTGAATCGGAATTTCAGAAAGCATTTTTTTCGTTAAAGTTTTCCTATTCAGTCTTTTCTGTAGTTCGTTAAAGTTTAAAACCTTACCATCCTTTACTGCAAGTATTTCTCCATCGATAACAAAATCACCTTTCATATTTTGAACAACTTCTTTAATCTCAGGAAACTGTTCGGTCACAAGCTCTTCACCTCTTGACCAAATAAAGACTTCATCATTCCTACGGATGATCTGTCCACGGATTCCGTCCCATTTATATTCAATGAGCCATTCATCAGGCTGGCCCAATTCATCCAAATCTTTTTCAAGAGGATAAGCAAGACAAAAAGGATAAGGTTTTGAGTTGTCAGGATTGATGTTTTCAGCAGAAATCAGCTCATGAAAGGAGGCTTCTTCAGGTTGCCATTTTCCCATCAGGCTGTGCATTAATGTACTCGATTCCTGTTCGGTAAATTTAGTCAGCGCATTAATCAACGTCTTATCAGATACTCCAATCCTGAAACTTCCACCCAGTAATTTATTGAAAATCAATCTTTCCGTATAATCCAGCCCATTCCATGAGCGGAGTACGAATTCCTTTTTTTCGACATCTGTTTTATTTTTCAGTCCGATAATTTCATTCATCCATTCAGACAATGAACGTTCTATTTTTTCTGTGGGCGGCGGAAGAATCAGCGAAATTGTTTCTCCAAGATCTCCTACCGAAGAATAACTCTCCTGAAACAGCCAGAAAGGAAGCTTTGTAATTTCAAGCGCCCATTCTTTCATGTAATTGGTATTGACATTCCGCTTTGGTCTTTTCCCCGTAAAAAGGGCAATGAACCAGACTTTATCTTCATCAGGCGCATGTTCAAGATAATCGATGATTGCATCGATTTTAGCATTGGTTTTATTGGTGCTTTCCAGAGCGTTGATAAGTTCAGCAAAATGTTTCATAAATTTTCTGCGTCTATTTTTTTCGTGGGCAGCTTTTTCCGTCTTCCACTCCCGCTTCCCGAGCCTAGCTTTGGCATTACATTTCGGGAGAGCTCCGTTCAAGCCGGGCTGCAAGGGGCCTTAAAATAAAGTCGTTATGACTGCTTTTCGTCTTTTATAATTTCTTTTTCTGTTTCCTCTTCATCATCATCGCCATAAAGTGTTTCTACAACATCAGATTGTATTCCACGTTCATTCAAATATTTAGAAAAAACTTCGGTTTGTCCGTGGGTTACATGAACCAGTTCAGCTTCGGTAGCTTTTATGGCCTGCAACAGACCTTTCCAGTCGGCATGATCACTCATGGCAAATCCTGCGTCAGCGCTTCTCCATCTTCTTGCGCCGCGCACTTGCATCCATCCGGAACAGATAGCCGTTGCAGCATTCGGAATTTTTTTAATGACATTACTGTCCAAAAGGGCTGGAGGTACAATTATGATTTCATCCTGAACATGCTTTACACTTTCCCTGAAATCAGGAATTTCATAATCTGGAAGATCAATTCCAACGGTTTCAAAAGCTTCATTCAACTTACCAATAGAGTAGTGAACATAAATTTTTCCCAATCCTTCAACTGCTTTCATGATCCGCTGCGCTTTTCCCAGCGAATATCCGATAAACACCGATGTTTTCTGATTTTCCTTATTCCGCAATACCCAGCTTTGAAGTTTTTTATTGAGATCCTCCACTTCCAGCCAATTATAGATAGGAAGCCCAAAAGTGCTTTCCGTAACAAATTCATTACATCTTACCAATTCGAAGGGAGTACTCAGTCCATCGTCCTGAACTTTATAGTCACCGGAAACAACGCTTACATAACCTTTGTATTCAAGCCGAATTTGCGCCGAGCCGATAATATGACCAGCAGGATGAAGCGATACTTTCACTCCATTGATATTAATGACTTCACCATATCCAACACTCTGACATTCGATGTCTTCACTGATCCTTTTGTACAAAATCGGTTTGGTAAAATGATGACAAAGGTATTTTTTCATTCCCCATCGGGCATGATCGGCATGTCCATGGGTGATAACCGCAAGATCTACAGGTCGCCAGGGATCAATATAAAATTTTCCCTGCGGGCAATAAATACCTTTATTTGTGAATGTGATTAATTTCAATGGTGTAGAGATTTGAAATTTTATATTCAAAAATCCAACCAAAATAAAGTATGCTGGTTTTTATCTCATTCCAGCATGGTTTTAATATTATGTGAAAGAATTTCAACCGCTGTTTTCATTTCATGATCATTAAAATTTCCAAATCCTAACCGCATCGCAGTAAGATTACGGTTTTGATAGAGTAAGGTTTTCGGGATGAAAAGATTGTCTTTCACACACTGTTTTGAAAGTTTCATGAGATTCACAGGAACTTTCCATTCTGTCCAGACAGCTAATCCACCGGAAGGAACCTTAAAATCAATAGATTCACCAAAATATTCTTTCAATAAAAAAGTGAAATAATCTCGGCGTTCCTTATAAATTTTAAGAGACTTTTTCAGATAACGGTTGATTTCCCCTTCAGCAATCATTTCGCCAAGAACATGTTCCATGAGAATATCTCCCTGCCTGTCAATGATTCCAAGATATTTTCTCATTTCGGCCATTATATTTTCCGGCGCTACGATAAAGCCTGTACGAAAGCCAGGTGCCAGTGATTTTCCAAACGATCCGATATAAATTACCATTCCTTCTGTATCTGCACTTGCCAGAGGAAGAATCGGGCTTTTATCATAATGGAAATCATAATCGTAATCGTCTTCCAAGATGATAAAGCCATATTCATGTGCAAGATTTAAAAGTTCAAGCCTTCTGGCAGCACTTAGCGTAACCGTAGTAGGATAGTGGTGATGTGGTGTGAGATATAACATCCTGATTTTCTGTTTTTCACAGATCCTGCGAACTTCTTCAACATTAATTCCGTCTTCATCAATTGATACAGAAGAAATCTTCACGCCGGTCCGCTGAAAAATCATATTGACAGAAAAATAACTTAATTCGCCAACGAGTACAGTATCACCTACAGATAAAAGAATTTCTGAAACAATGTACATGCTCATCTCCGTGCTTCTTGTAATGAGAAGATTATTTTTTGAAATCGGCAATCCTCTTGATAAATTTAAGTATTGAGATAGATTTTGTTTAAAAAATTCACTTCCATCCTGATTATACTGACCGATTTTGTAGGCTTTTCGCTTTAAAATAGAACTGTAATTCCGTGAATATTGATCTACTTGGGTCAGCCGGACATCAGGAATTCCATCATTAAAAATATATTCGCATTCAGAATATTCGAAAGGATTGTCTAAAATATTGGAAGTTTTAAAGGAAAATCCGGTTGTTTTGGGATAATTTTCGAGATGAGTTTTCTTGAAACTTTTAACTGCTACATCCTTATTCTGATCCTTTCCGATTATGAATGTTCCTTTGTTAGGAAAGCTTTCAATCCATCCCTGAGCCAATAATTCATCATAAACAGCGACAATTGTTTTACGATGAACAGCCAGAATCACACTTAATGTTCTTGTTCCCGGAAGTTTTGTTCCGAAGGGAAGAAATCCGCGCTGGATGGCATTGATCAACTGATTTGAAATCTGCATATACACAGAAATTTCCGAAGATCTGTCTATTGTTATAAAACTTTGATAGGGAATTTCAGCCGGACTATTCATTATCTTAAAACTGGCACCATATAACCATCCGGCAATATACTACTTTTGAGGAAAACAAAATAAAATGACAATTGATTATCTTTTAGAAAGAATCGTTCAGCATAATGAGACTCATGCAAAATGGCTGAATACATTATCGTATATGGAAAATGCCGGAGCAAGGAAAATTTCGGCCTGTGAGCATCCATCAGAAGTAAATATTATTCAGCTAAAACATGCTGCAGAAGAACACAGACATGCGTACTACCTTAAAAAGCAAATTCTTAAGATTACTTCATCAATTTGTGAAAATTACAATAATAGCGAATTGCTTGGATCTACTTCTACCAAAAGATATCTTCACCATCTTGATATTAAAACTTGTAAATATTTACAACAAAATTTTCATTTAAATAAAGAAGAATTAAAATATGCTGCTTATCTTTTTGTAACCTATGCGATTGAGGTTCGTGCAGATGAATTATATCCCATCTATCAGCAGATTCTTACAAAATATTCTTCAAAAGTCATGGTGAAATCAATTATCCTGGAGGAAGAAGGTCATCTGGAAGAAATGATTGCTCAATTGGACAAATTCTCACCGGATTGGAAAATTCACGCAGAACAAATTTTAAAAATAGAGAAGGATCTGTATGAGCAATGGATTAATTCTATTTCACAAGAAGTTTTTCAGGAAAATTATGCTTAAAGATTTTCTACAATTTGAAAAAGCTTTAGAAAAGAGGAAGCAAAACGGCATTTTAAGAACTTTACAGGTCAGGAAAGATGGAGTTGATTTTTATTCCAATGATTACCTGGGATTTGCACGAAACAATGACTTTCAGGGTTTATTACTGAAAACAGTTCAGGAAAATCCTGAATTACTCATGGGAAGTACCGGTTCGCGGCTGATCAGCGGAAATTCAATAGTAGTAACAGAGACAGAAGATTTTATTGCAAAGGAACATCAATATGAATCTGCTCTTCTTTTTCCTTCGGGTTACAGCGCCAATCTTGCTTTATTATCTGCAATTCCGGGGCGGCATGATACGATCATTATTGACGAAAAAATCCATAGATCGGTGCATGATGCGTGTAGAATGTCTAACTGCAAAAAGTTAAAATTCAAACATAATGATTGTGATCATCTGGAAGATATTCTAAAAAGACAAGAAGGTCAGGTCTATGTTGTCGTTGAAAGCCTGTATTCAATGGATGGAGATATTGCACCGTTACCTGAAATTGCAAAGCTCGCAGAGAAATACAATGCAGGATTGATTGTGGATGAAGCCCATGCTTTCGGGGTTTTCGGATATGGTATTGTCGATCAACTTCAACTTCAGAAAACAGTTCTTGCAACCGTTATCACCTATAGAAAGGCCTTCGGAACAGGCGGAGCTGCTATCCTGACCAATTCTTTGATAAAATCTTACCTCATCAATTTTGCTTCACCTTTTATTTACACAACCTCATCAAATGATTTTCTATGGATGAGCATTTCTAAAGGTTATCATTTTTTTAATGAAAACAGAAAATTATCAATTCAACTTTATGAAAACATTAAAATTTTTCACAATCATAATATAAAAACTCCGTCTCATGAAAACAGTCCGATACAAGCGATAATAATTCCTGATAATGAACAATTAAGAACATTAAAAAATACTCTGTCTGAAAATGGATTTTTAACCTATGCTATTTTCAGTCCAACAGTAAAAGAAGGCACAGAAAGACTAAGAATTTGCCTTCATAGCTTTAACAAAGAGGAAGAAATAATGGGCTTAACCAAAATAATTAAAGATTTTACTTAAGAACATGATTTTACAAGAGAAAAAATCAGAAATACAAAACTCCAGACAACAATTGCTTTTCGTGACAGGCATTGGCACTGAAGTAGGAAAAACCGTATGTTCTGCCATACTGACAAAATATTTCAACGCAGATTACTGGAAACCCGTACAATCAGGTGATCTGGATTTTTCCGACAGTATGAAAATAAAAAAATGGACCGGCGAAGATACAATCTGCCATCCTGAAACGTATAGATTTCATTTAGCCGCGTCACCTCATCAATCGGCAAAGGAAGAAGGAATTGAAATTAATTTAAATCGATTTAAAATCCCGGAAACCAAAAACAACCTGATTATCGAAGGAGCAGGAGGTCTTATGGTTCCCCTGAATGACAGTGATTTTATTATTGATCTTATTCAAAATCTTAATATCCCGGTTGTGCTTGTCGTTAAAAATTATTTAGGTTGCATTAATCATACTTTATTGTCCATCATGGCTTTACATCAAAGAAAAATTAAACTAAAATATTTGATTCTTAATGGAAATTTTCCAGCTTACACGGAAAAGATTATTATTAAAAATATTCATCAAAAAACAAAAATTATAAAAATTCATCATTTAAACGAAATAGCAAAAGAACAAATTGGAGTTGCAACAAAACAATTAGAAAAATTATGAAAGATACATCAACACTAAGAAATAACTGGACAAAAGAAGAAATTGAACAAATTTATCATCTTCCGTTGTTAAAACTTATATACAAGGCAGCAACCGTACACCGTGAGTGGCATAATCCGGAAGAAGTACAGATGTCTACTTTATTGTCAATAAAGACTGGCGGATGTCCCGAAGACTGCTCGTATTGCGGACAGGCAGCGAGATATCACACCAACATCAAAGTTCAGGCATTGCTGCCGACAGAAACGGTTATCGAACACGCCAGAAAAGCAAAAGAAGGAGGTTCATCCCGTTTTTGTATGGCTGCAGCATGGAGAGAAGTTCGTAATAATCGGGATTTCGACCGTGTAATTGATATGGTAAAAGGCGTCAATGATCTGGGAATGGAGGTTTGCTGTACTTTGGGAATGCTTACAGAGGAACAAGCTATTCGCCTTCAGGAAGCCGGATTATATGCCTATAATCACAATCTGGATACTTCTGAGCAATATTATGACGAAATTATTTCTACCAGAACGTTTGACCATAGAATTAACACCATCAACAATGTAAGAAAAGCGGGTATTACCGTTTGTTCCGGAGGAATTATCGGGTTGGGGGAAACGCATGGCGACAGGATTTCAATGCTTTTAACGCTGGCAACGATGCCTAAACATCCGGAGTCGGTTCCTATTAACGCTTTAGCACGAGTGAAAGGTACGCCACTTGAAAACAATGAGAAAACAGACACCTGGGAAATGGTAAGAATGATCGCCACAGCAAGGATTATCATGCCTTCATCAATGATTCGTCTAAGCGCAGGGAGGATCGAAATGACAGAATTTGAGCAGGGCTGGTGTTTTATGGCTGGAGCGAATTCCATTTTTACAGGAGAAAGAGAAACTTTACTCGTTACCCCAAATTCGAGAGTTTCAGAAGATTTACAAATGCTGAAAACACTGGGTCTTAAACCAATGGTGAAAGAAAAAACGATATGCTAAAAGTGAATAGTTAATGATTAATTTTAAAAATTATTTATGAATTTATGTGAACGTGACAGAGCTGTAAACTGGCATCCTTACACTCAAATGAAAACGGCTGATGATATTATTCCGATAATAAGGGGAGAGGGTATTTATCTTTTTGATGACGAGGGTAAACAATATATAGATGCGGTTTCTTCATGGTGGGTTACTCTTCATGGCCATGCCCATCCTTATATTGCAAAAAGAGTTTCTGAACAGCTGCATACTTTGGAACAGGTTATTTTTGCAGGATTTACCCATGAGCCGGCAATACAACTTTCCGAAAATCTTTTAAAAATCCTACCCGAAAATCAGAAGAAAATTTTTTACTCCGACAATGGTTCCACCGCGGTAGAAGTTGCTTTAAAAATGTGCATTCAATACGCATATAATCAGGATCATAAAAAAACAAAAATTCTTGCTTTTAAAAATGCATATCACGGCGACACTTTCGGGGCGATGTCCGTAAGCGGAAGAAGTGCATGGACAAATCCTTTCGGGGAAATGCTTTTTGAAGTTATCTTTATTGATGTTCCGACTGCGAAAAACCTGGACCATCTTAAGACTTTCATCAAAAGTATTTCAGATGAGATTGCATGTTTTATTTACGAACCCCTTATCCAGGGAGCTGCAGGAATGCTGATGCATAAAGCAGAAGATCTGTCGGAATTAATGAAATTCTGCAGAGATCAAAAAATTCTGATGATTCAGGATGAAGTTTTTACAGGTTTTGGAAGGACGGGAAAACTTTTTGCCGCTGATCACCTTTCAGAACAACCTGATATTATGTGTTTTTCTAAAGGACTTACAGGCGGTACAATGCCAATGGGCATCACCAGCTGCTCTCAGGAAATTTTTGAAGCGTTTTTGTCCGACGATCAATATAAAACGCTATTTCACGGGCATTCTTTTACCGCCAATCCGCTGGCATGTACGGCTGCATTAGCAAGTATGGAGTTATTACTGAACGATGAGACGCTTCGTAATATCGATCTCATTGTTAAAAAGCACACTGCATTTTCAGAAGTTCTGCGGCAGCATTCAAAAGTTGATCATGTACGGCAAACAGGAACAATCATAGCGTGGGAAGTGATAAACAATCACCAAACATCTTATTTTAACACAACCGGAAAAAAATTATACAAAGAATTTTTAAAAAGAGGAATTATCCTGCGCCCACTGGGAAATACAATGTATCTGGTTCCTCCTTACTGTGTTACTGCAGAACAGCTTGATCATATTTATCATCATATCATAGAAGTTTTAGATCATTTTTAAACAATAATTAAATATCAAAAAAAACTAAATTACTCTTGGCTTATTATTTGAATTTTCAAGCAAAATAACAACAATATGCTATCCATATTTCTTTTAAAATTTGACTGGAAAGAACTTTTGCTGGGGGAGGAAGAATGGTCTTTTCTCCTGGAGATTGCGCTTCGTACCATCATTATGTTTGTCACCATCATTATTGGCCTTAGACTTTTAGGAAAAAGGGGAGTTAAACAGCTTTCTCTTTTTGAACTCGTTGTGATCATCGGTCTTGGTTCTGCAGCAGGAGATCCAATGTTTTATAAGGAAGTCGGAATTGTTTCATCAATTCTTGTATTTGTTCTGATTATTTTAATGTATTCCATCATCACCTATTTTATCGGAAAAAGCAAGAAATTTGAAACATTGGTCGAAGGAAGATCAATATGCCTGATTGAAAATGGCGAATTTTCAATCGAAAATTTTAAAAAAGAAAACCTGGGAAGCGATGAATTTTTTGCGGAATTAAGACTCAAGGGTATTTCACAGCTCGGTCAGATTGAACAGGCCATTGAAGAAATTTCAGGTGAAATAAGCGTTTTTTATTTTGAAGATGAAAAAATAAAATATGGACTTCCCATTATGCCGGATTCATTATCTAATCCACTAAAATCTATTAAGGAACAAGGATATTATTCGTGTACATTTTGCGGACATACAGAAGAAAAGCACACTGGAGAAGCCGGAAATTGTCAAAAATGCAAAAAAGATGAATGGGTTCCTGCAAGTAACAAAAAGCGCATTACCTAAAATAAAACGAAAAAGGCCCCTAATGGAGCCTAAAAAAACACAAATGATGAAAAAAAATTATTTCGATTCACAAATATAATAAAAAATTATATATGTCAAAACTGAAATTCAAACTTATTTATAAAATTATAATATCTACGATTTATCCCGCATTTAATCTTTGTGATGTGGTACAAAAACCAAGTGCAAGCAATGCTAAAACACCTACAGTAAACACTTTTACTGTTTTTTTTATTCCTTCCCGGCTTGGTAATTTTTCTTTAATAACCTGAGGATAATCTATTGTTTTCATACAATAAAGGTACGAATTAAATAATAAACGATTATGTATTATAATTCAATATTTCACATAAGAAACAGTTTATGAGTATAGTCATAAAAAAGCTATGCAAAACTTATTAGCTTTGATAAACACGACACTCCAAATTTTCAAGTTTTAAAGGCAAACTCCTCGTCACAAGAGGAGTTTTTAATGATTAAAAAATGAAAAATCCCCTTCCAACACGGAAAGGGACCACACCTAACATTAAGAAATCTGCTTAAACAATAAACAAAGATGCAATTGTCTGCGCTTCACTTCCCGTTAATATTTCGTCATACGCTGCTGAACCTGCCGCTGCCCCAAAAGCATTCGCCGTATTAAATCCTGCCTGATTGGTATTTCCTTCTCCCGCATACACAGGATCAGTCGCAGAAGGCATATTACCTCCGTCTGAAAGTTCTATCCAGCCTTTGTTCGCTCTCATTCTTCTCACCTGTGATGCATGTCTTGCTTCCACAGAATGAATCTGTAATGCCGCCTGCAAAACCGTTTTGTTAGACATTACATTGCCTGCCTGGCCTTTGTAAGCACGAACTCCGGTGTCTTCAAATGCCTGAGCAAGAACAAGAAACTGATTGTAATCGGTAAAAGGCGTAAAATTTCCTCCGGCCGTAAAATCAAAAGTAGGTTTCGCTCCCGGAGTAACACCCAGTGAAGTTAAAGTATTTTTCAGAAATGTAACATGCGCTGACTCATGTTTTGAGATTTGCATGAAAACCGTTTTGTCCGCATTGGGAATCAACCCTGCTGTAGAAAGCCCGATTGCATAATATTCGTTTTCAAGATATTCCAGAACCAAGGCCAGTTGGAGTGCATCCGTTAAAGCATTTTTAAAGGTATTGCTTTCATTTAAAGGAGCTGCTTTTGCAGGAGTACTCATCAGTGCGCCCAATCCAAGTGGCAAAGAAGCAACAGCCGCTTTTTTTCCAAAAGAGGAAATATGGGTAAGAGTATCTAATCTTGAAGCTTCTGAGGTGAAAAATTTATCGTCAGAAAGCTTATCCAGTAATTTAAGAATGTTCATAATGTAAATTTTTGAAGTGAGTAAATTATCCGATTCCTTGTTCTTTCCATGTGAAAGGGGTTTTTATAAATCCTCCTGCTGCCATGACAATATCTTTAGGGTCTTTCGCAAGATCCAATCCGTTACTGTCGATGACATCATCACCTGAAAACGCCGCCGTTCCGGGATTGATAAGATTTCTGATCGCCGAAGCATGTCTTGCTTCCACAGAAACAATTTTTCCTGCAATTACCAGATAATCCGCATTGGTAATGTATTTTCCTGCGCCGTTATATGCAGCGACTCCTGTATCTTCAAGCGCTTTTGCCGTTGCCAGAACAGAATTCCTGTCATTAAAATTTACATTCGGATACTGAAATTCAAGCTTTGGCAGCACATTAGAAGTTGCACCGCTAATAGCTGCTTTAAAGAAATCTCGGTGGATTACCTCATGATGATAGAGATCCGTAAAAATATCTTTCTCTACCGTTGAGATCCCGGAGTAGAAATTATTAACAACTTTGGTATAGAAATCTGCTTCCAGCTGTTCAAGAGCATAAGCATAATTTAATACCCCCACATCGCCTTTTCCAAGGTCAAAAACATTCGTTTCCATAAAATCGAATTCATTGTCGTCACAGCCGATCAACGTAAGTCCTGCCATAGCAAGGCCAACACCACTAAGCTTTAAAAAGTTTCTTCTGCTGGTATCCAGCGTGGCTCCCTGATTAGAAACACTGATAGTTTTTTTCATAATATTATTTGTTTAAGTGTTATTTTTTGTAACAGAATAGAAAAAAAAACAGCATAATATTTATGCTGTTTTACCACTAAACACACTACGGCATCAAAACCGTATCTATAACATGAATCACTCCATTCGATTGATTAACATTAGCTATTGTCACTTTTGCATCATTACCTTTAGAATCTCTTACATAAAGATCTTTGCCTTTTGTCCAGAAAGTAAGCTCTTCACCTTCTACCGTTTTCATCATGCTTTTGCCGTTTCCTGCTTTCACAGCTGCCCAGATTTGTTTTGCGCTGTATTTGCCTGGTAAAACATGATACGTAAGAATTTTTGTAAGCATTGCCTTATTTTCCGGCTTTACAAGATTTTCCACTGTACCTTTCGGAAGTTTAGCGAAGGCAGCATCTGTAGGAGCCAGTACTGTAAATGGGCCAGCTCCCTGCAGTGTTTCCACCAAACCTGCGGCTTTTACTGCTGCAACCAATGTTTTATGATCTTTGGAATTCACGGCATTCTCAATGATATTCTTTGAAGGATACATAGGAGCTCCGCCTACCATTACTGCTTTCTCTTTCATCATTTGGGCAGACATCTTACCACTGAAAGCAAATGATAAAGCCACCATACTAAAAACTGTGATTTTTGATCTTGTGTTCATTTTTTTGATTTTTAACTTTAATTATGTATTTGAATGTAAATTGTCTTTAAATCCATTTACGAGGGCGGTTTTATTTTAGTTTTAAATTTTTTAAAATAAATTATAACTAACTAACAATCAGATAATTATTTTACATAAAACTTAAAAATATTTAAATATTATTATTAAATATCAAATTATTAAGCATTAGAATTAAAAATTATTAAACAGTTGATTAATTTTTATTATGATTTAAAAGATGGTGTGGGTATTGCTTGTTATTTGTTTTATTTTATTACATTTGAAAAGAAAAATATTTGCTATTAAAACACAGTATTCGGAAGAGCAGCTGATCGTTTTGCTAAAACAGAAAAACGAAAATGGTTTTCATTATTTGTATGACCATTATTCCGGCGCACTCTATGGCGTCATCCTCCGAATCGTTCAGTCAAAAGATTATACAGAAGAAATCATTCAGGATGTTTTTGTCAAAATATGGAATTCCATCCATCTGTATGATGCATCCAAAGGAAGATTTTATACATGGATGATCAATATTGCCAGAAATACAGCAATCGATTATCTGAAATCAAAAGGCTTTCAGAATGAACTCAAAAACCAATCGTTACCCGATTTCGTATATAACTCTGCAGAACTTTCCACCACGAATAATTCATCTGATTTTATCGGATTTAATAATGTACTGGAAAGTCTGGATACCGATAAGAAAGAACTTATCGATCTGGCATATTACCAGGGATACACTCAGAATGAAATTTCCGAAAAGCTGAAGATCCCCCTGGGAACGGTAAAAACCAAAATGCGGAATGCCCTTATGAAATTAAAGGATTTGTTAAAAGATTATCAATAAATTGAACACTAAAGAATACATATCATCCGGAATTATAGAATCTTATATTCTAGGTCTTGCCTCGCCCGACGAAGCAGGTATTTTGGAGTGTGTGATGAAGAATAATGCTGAAGTAAGAGCGGCTTTCGAGGAAGCACAAAAAACATTGGAAGACCTTGCTACAGCACAGGCTGTAACACCTCCAGATGACCTGAAAACAAAAATCTGGAATAAAATTCAGCATGAACAGACTGCTGAACAGGCGACTCCTGTAATTCCTGCAGATATTCCTGTTGCAAAACCTCAGGAAGAAATAAGAATTCAGCGAAATAGCAAATGGAAAGTGTATGCCATAGCTGCATCGGTATTATTCATTGTCAGTGTTGCAGGAAATATTTTCTGGATAAACGACCAGGCAAAAAAACAACAGGAAATTGCCAGGATGAATACTGAAAAGAAAAATCAGGATCTTGCCATGCAGAAAATGAATCAGAAAATGGAAATGGTTTCAAATCCTGATATGAAAATGGTTATGCTAAAAGGAGTGGAAAAACATACAGACTCCAAAGCCATGGTTTTCTGGGATACCAAAACAAAAGAAGTTTACCTGAATGCAGACAAACTTCCTAAAGCTCCCGAAGGAATGCAGTATCAGCTTTGGGCCATTGCAGACGGCAAACCGGTGAGCGCAGGAATGTACACCGAAGAAAAAGACAGCAAAATTGCTCTTGCCAGTATTCCAAAGGCTCAGGCGTTTGCCATAACACTGGAAAAACAAGGTGGAAGTCCTGTACCAACTATGCAGAACATATATGTAATGGGAGAAATTTAAACAATTTTAATGTAATAAAATAATAAAGGATCAGCATTTTGCTGGTCTTTTTTCATTGATGAAAAATATATGCACCATAGAGAAATTACTCGTTCAAAGAATGAAATTTCCCTACCTTTAACTATCAATCACAGATTTTAAAATAGCATTATGAATAAGCGAACAATTAAGAATACAGATTTAGCTGTAGCACCCATTAATTTCGGAGGAAACGTTTTTGGATGGACGTTAAATGAAAAAGAATCTTTTGATATTCTGGACAGGTTTACCGATGAAGGTTTCAACTTTATTGATACAGCCGACACCTACTCTTGGTGGGTAAATGGAAAAGGCGGACAATCCGAAGAAATTATCGGTAAATGGATGAAGAACCGCGGAAAAAGAAATAATCTGGTGATTGCCACAAAAGTAGGCTCCGAAACCAAGGAACACGGCTTCGATATCAGCAGAAAACATATTCTAAAATCTGTTGACGAATCATTACAAAGGCTGCAGACCGATCATATCGACTTATACTATACCCATTTTGATGATAAAGTAACGCCGGTGGAAGAAACACTGCAAGCCTATGATGAAATTATCAAAGCCGGAAAAGTCCGTTATATTGCAGCTTCCAATGTTTCCCCGGAGAGACTCAGAGAATCATTTGAAGTTGCTGAGAAAAATAATCTGCCAAAATATGTTGCCCTACAGCCTCATTACAATTTAATGGAAAGAGAAGGTTTTGAGAAAAACTATGCGCCTCTAGTCGAAGAATTTGGTTTGAGCGTATTTCCTTATTGGTCGCTGGCTGCAGGATTTTTAACGGGAAAATACCGCAGCAAAGATGATTTGTCGAAAAGCCAGAGAGGTGAGGGAGCAAGAAAATACCTCAACCCAAAAGGAATGGAAGTTTTGAAAGCACTGGACGAAATCAGTTCAAAACACCAGACAAAACCTGCAACAGTAGCCTTAGCCTGGCTGCTTACCAATCCTCTGATTACAGCACCCATTGTAAGTGCAACCAGTGAATCTCAATTAGAAACTTTGTTTGCAGCGCCCAAACTGCAATTAGACAGCGCCGATATCGATCGGCTCAACAAAGCCAGTGAATAAATCATAAAACCGTTCAGACATAAATCTGAACGGTTTTTATATTGTTTAAACCAAAATATTATTCAGAATATTCCTTCAATAGCTGTCTGTAGCTCATCAATATGGTCGATTTCGAAATAAATCCGATAAATTTATTCTGGGTATCAACAACAGGCAGGTTCCAGACTCCTGTATCATCAAATGTCTGAAGAATTTCCAATGGCTGATTCTCTGGATGAATAATGGCTGGTGGCGCCTTCATAATCTGGCTCACCGATGCAGAAATCTCATCATTCGTAAAAAGATAAGGACGGATATCATCAAGTGTAAGAATTCCGCGAAGTGTTTTTTCATCATTAACGACGGCATAAATATTCTTATTCCCGTTTTTTACCAGTTCAAATAATTCTTTAACCGGCGCATTTTCGTTAATGACCTGTGAATAGCGGTCGATAAAATCTTCTGTTTTTAAGGAAAATAAAATATTTTTATCATGTTTATTGGTGAATATTTTACCCTGATCGGCCAGCGATTTTAATTCAGGAGAGATAGGAGAGAACCATTTTGCAATCAGGTAAGAGATAATGGAAGCGATCATCAGCGGAATAAAAAGATCATATCCGAAGCTGGATTCGGCAATAAGAAAAATAGCGGTAAGCGGAGCATACATCACACCACTCATTGCACCAGCCATTCCTACCAGTACAAGATTTGTTACCGGAACTTCAGAAAATCCGATCTGCTGACAAATAATAGCAAAGAGATAACCTACCGTTCCTCCTGCAAAAAGAGAAGGGGCAAAGTTACCGCCGTTCCCACCACTGAAAATGGTGAATGAGGTTGCAAATGCCTTTAACAACAATACAAGAATCAGAAAAATGATAATGGTAAAGTTGCCGATCTCGAAATATCTGAAAAGACTGTTTTCTATAATTCTGTGCACATCACCATTTGTAAATGCCTTCACGGTTTCGTAGCCTTCACCGAACAGAGGCGGAAAAAGCACACACAATAAAGAGAGCACAGCGCCGCCAAACATCGCCTTACGAAGCCTCGACATATTTAATTTCTTAATAAAATGCTCAACTTTCTTGGAAATAATAACGAAATATCTTGCATAAAGACCAGTTACGATTCCCAAAATAAGATAATAGGGAACATTCTTATAATTAAAGGCTTCTCTTGTATAAAACCTGAACAGCACATCTTCCTGAAGCAGGATTCGCGAAAGCAAACTTCCACAGACAGCTGCTACCACAAGAGGAATAAAATCGGTAAAAACCACTCCTGTAAGCAGAATTTCAAAAGCAAACATAATTCCCGCAATCGGCGCATTAAAAGCTGAAGCAATACCGGCAGTGGCTCCTGCAGCCAGCAATAACGTACGTTCCTTATAGCTCAGACGGTAGGTCTGCGCAAAGTTAGATCCGATCGCAGCACCTGTCACGGCAATCGGGCTTTCCAGTCCTGCAGAACCTCCCAAACCAACCGTTACAGCACTCTGTACAATTTGGGAATACATTTTAACAGAAGAAACAATACTTGAGTTTTGCGCAATCTCATAAAGAATAGCGCCAATCCCTTTTCTGTCCTGTCCTTTAAATATGGTCAAAACAATACTCGTCGTTAATACAATTCCCAGGAAAGGAAAAATGATATAAAACAGGATCTGATATTCAAAGTGAACCTTTGTGGTAATAAAATGATGAATCGCATGAACAAGCGATTTCAGTAAAACACCGGCCAGACCGGCAGTACAGCCCACAAGAATTCCCGACAGCACCAAAAACTGATTCCTGCTTAATCTGTTGTTAAGCCAATGGAGAATCAGTTCGTAGCTGCGCGCTTTTTCAAGTCCGTACTTTTGAAAGTCTCTTTTAAACTTAAGAAAGCTTAGAAACTTTTTCTTATGATGAATATTCACTTTTGAGATTTTATACCGTAACAGCGTATTTACAGCTCCGTAAATTTATGAAATATATCATGAATATTAAAATCACGAATTATCAGTCGTATCTCTTTTTGGTCTTAAAATTAGCCGGATCGATGGATTGTTGGTAATGAAAAGACGCAGCCAGTTAAACGCCAGACGCACTTTACTGCTGAAGCTTACCAATGGAATAATATGGATAAAAAGCCAGGTCAGCCAGGCAAGAAATCCTTTGAATGAAAACTTCGGTAAATCGACCACCGCATTGAACTTTGAAATAATGGCCATACTTCCTTTATCGTTGTATTCAAAAGGAATGAGAACTTTTTCGTCTTCAATCCTTTTCAGGTTTTTACCTAAATTCTTAGCGTGCTGAATAGCCACCTGAGCCAGCTGGGGATGCCCCTTAGGATATTTTTCTTCGGTGAGCTGCAGGGCAATATCGCCCAGCGCATAAATATTGGCCGTGCCATTTACTTTATTATAGGCATCTACCATCAGCCTTCTTCCTTTACCGATGCTTTCCTCAGGCATTCCCGGAACTTCCCGGCCGATTACTCCTGAAGTCCAGATCAGGGTTTCTGTTTCGATGATCTGTCCGTCTGCCAGAATAACTTTACAGTCGGTATAATCTTTCACTGCCGTATTGAGAATGATCTTTACACCCAGCTTCTTAAGCCTTTCGTAAGCTGCTTGCTGAGCCATTTTGCTCATGGGCGAAAGGAGTGTTGGCATAGCATCAATCAGGTAAATATTAGAAAGTCCCAGCTTTATTTCAGGATATTCTTTTTCGGCGATGTAACTTCCCATTTCGGCAATCATTCCTGCAAGCTCCACACCGGTTGGTCCTCCGCCGGCGATTACAATGTTCTGTAGTTTCTGGGCTTCTCTCACATTTTTATTTCTTGCCGCTTCCTCCAGAGTCAGCAGCATATAGTTTCTGAGATAAAGGGCTTCATCGATGGTTTTCATCGGCAATGCACATTTCTTTACATTTTCCATCCCAAAGAAATTGGTTTCGGTTCCCAATGCCAGCACGAGATAATCATATTTTAAAGTGCCACTGTCCGTTTCAAGGATATTCTGTTCAGGATCCACTCTTACCAGGTTACCCATGTGGAAATTGACATTTTTATAATTTGAAATTAATTTCCGGAAAGGGTAACTGATGTTGGATGCCTCAATAAATGAAGTCGCCACCTGATAGATAAGCGGTGGAAAGAAATGATAATTATTCTTATCAACAAGTGTAATTCTGAAACGGTTGTCATTCACCAGAGATTTGATCAGGTTGATCCCTGCGAAACCTCCGCCGACAATAACGATATGCTTTTTCATAATAATTAAATTGAAATGGTGGTGCCTGAATCAGTTCAATAATAAAGCCAAAAGGTCAGTTTATGGTATCAATTCACGGAACATTCATGTAGGAGCTTGCTGACACTTTTTGTAAAAATCTTTATTTATTTTAAAACACATTTAAACACTGCGTGATACAAGCTTAAAACAGATATTATTTCCAGTTTTGATGCTGTACTAAAAACGTCTCGACGTTTTCCCAAAAACCTTTCGACGTTTCGAGTAAAACCTTTCGACGTTTTCTCCAAAACCTTTCGACGTTTTACCTGCCGGGTTATTGTTCTTTTTAAATTTAAATAAAATCATCTCCATTTTTCTTTTATGTTTCGTAAGAATTGGTATCAATTTAATTTAAAATCGGGATAAAAGGAAGTAAGTGCACAATGTTTGTATTTCATTATTAACCAATCATTAAATATTATCATATGAAATCAGACATTTTAACGGAAAAACACAGGCTGGGAGTAGGCGGTGTAGCAATAGGAACAGCTTTTGAACCACTCACCGACGGACAATCTTACGAAGTGCTGCAAAAAGCATGGGATCTTGGAATCCGGTATTATGATACATCACCGTGGTACGGACTTACCAAAAGTGAAAGAAGATTCGGAAATTTCTTGCACGGGATGAATCGTGATGAATTTATACTTTCCACGAAAGTCGGACGTTTGTTCGTAGAAGTTCCTGAAAATGAAGTGCCGCCTACAATGTGGCAGGATCCGCTTAATTTTGATTTTGAGCACAACTATACGGCAGATGCCATTAAAAGATCAATTGAGGAAAGCCTGAAGCGAACAAGACTTGATCGTATTGATATTGTCTACGTCCACGATCTTTCGGAGGACCAGGTGGGTGACCGCTATCCGTATTTTCTGAAGCAGGCGAGGGAAGGAGCCTTCAAAGTATTATCTGAACTGAGAGATCAGGGGGTAATCAAAGCCTGGGGAATGGGGGTCAATAAAATAGAGCCTATCCTAGACTGTATTGATTCTGCGGATCCGGATATCTGCCTTTCGGCAACACAATATTCTATCCTGGAGCATGAAGATGCGGTCGACAGATTACTTCCAGGCGTGAAGAAAGCAGGCGTGAAGCTGGTTTCCGGAGCGGGATATAATTCAGGATTTATCACCGGAAGGCTTAGATATAATTATAAAGATGTTATCCCGAAAGGAATGACCGAAAAGCGCGATAAAATCACAGAGATCGCTAAAAGATATGATATTGATATCGTAGATGCTGCCCTTCAGTTTGTACTTGCGGCCGACGAGTTCGTTTCCATTATTCCCGGGGCGAGCAAGCCAGAACAGGTAGAAGATAACTTAGATGCTCTTAAAAAAAATATTCCGACAGATTTCTGGAAAGAATTAAAATCAGAAGGATTAATTTATGAAAAAGCACAGGTTCCTGGCTAATTAATCTGATACAGCTATGATAAAGTCTCCAACACGGAGACTTTTTTTATGACACGATTAAAAATTATCAGCTAAAATCAACTCCGGAATAGTTCCCGGATTTCTTTTTTACGAATATCACTAGGGATGTAGTTATATTTATTATATTTGCTGACTTTATTAAGGATAAAATTTAAATATATATATTCAAGATGAAAAAGTTAATTACAACATTTTCGATAGCAGCAGGGCTTTTCCTGACAACAAATTTCGTAAATGCACAGCAAAAAATCGGTCATGTAAATTCTGATGATATTTTTGCCAATCTTCCTGAAGCTAAAACGGCAGAAACTTCTCTTGACGCTTTCACAAAAACCAAGCAAGGTGAAATTGAAAAGATGATCACTACGTATCAGACCAAGCTGAAAGCGGCTCAGGATAAAGAGAAAACAATCAGTGAAGCGAATAAGGAAACTGTTATCAAAGAACTTACTGCGGCACAGACAGAACTTCAGACGTTAGGAAAAGGTATTGAAGAAGCAAGAACGAAAGCAGCTCAGGATATTTCAAAGAAGCAGACTGAATTATTCACGCCTATTCAGCAAAAGGTAAGCAACATGATCTCTACTGTAGCAAAAGAAAAAGGACTGGCTTATGTGTTTGATGTTGCATCTTCGCAGGGTAACAGCAATATCGCTTATATGGATGGTGGAGAAGATATTACCCCATCTGTAAAATCTAAGCTGGGCGCAACAGGTGCAGCGAAAGCTTCTAAATAATTCAAATTTATATAATAAAAAAAAGCTGGAAATAGACGATAAAGTCTTAATTTCCAGCTTTCTATCTTCAGTTTCTTACTTAGATCTTAATCGAGGGGTCTCCTTCCTGATATCAGATTATAAAGTATAACAATAATTGCAATTACCAGCAATATGTGAACTAAATATCCTGTATCCATTCCCGGTACGATACCCAACATTCCTAAAAGCCATACCACAATACAAATGACTGCGACTAACCATAATATACTTCTCATAACTAAATATTTTAAGTGATTCGATTAGTTATATACACATATTGTGCCTTTTTATCATTGATCTGTTAAAAACAGATACCACAGAAGGTATAAATATGTAATTTCAGGAACAAAACAGAGCTTATATTAAAGAACTCCAAAATGGATCAAGGCAGATTCAATTCCATGATTGTCAACGTCATCCGTTATGTAATCTGCGATTTCCTTTACATTGGCATTGGCATTTCCCATAGCAACGCCGATTCGTGTAAATTTCAACATTTCGATATCATTTCCTCCATCTCCGAAAGCCATAGTCTGTGAAATATCGATTCCGAAATAATCACAAAATTGCTTAATTCCTGTGCTTTTACTTATCCCTCCATGATTGACATCTGCAAACAGGGGAGTCCATCTTGAAGCTGAAGAATTGGGCATAATGCTTTCCATAAATTTTTTTTCATCCTCCGGCCCCATAAAAATATTTGCCTGAAGCACATGATCTGTATCAATATTTTCTTTATCATGAATTGGCGGGACGGGTAAATTAACATGGCCATACATACCTACAACTTCTGGTGTTGCATCATTAATCTCCACTTTATCTTCGTACATCAACGAATAGCTTAACGGAAAATTCTGGGCATAGCTGACAAGATTTTTTATATCGGCAGCATCAATATATGTTTTGTACATTACTTTTCCTTCAGTCGTTATACAATAACTGCCATTAAACGTAATAAAGCCGTCAAAAGTAATATGCTTAATATGATCTAAAGAATTTATGGAGCGTCCTGTCGCAACGATTACCTTAATTCCTTTTTCCCGCAGGCTTGTTATGGCCTTTTGGGTAGATTCAGGAATTTTATTGGTTTTAAAGCTGATCAGGGTTCCGTCGATATCAAGAAATACGGCTTTTATAGTAGGTTTTTCTAATGAGTTCATATTTAAATTGTGAAAGATTATTCACAAAAATACGTACAAAAAAATTGTTTTTAATTTCGATATTGTTAATTCATGGCCATTTATCAAAAAGATACTGTACCATATTTCTTTGCTAGGTATAATTCTTGTACATCTATTAAAACACCAAACTATATTATTATGAAAAATAAAGAAGAAGCATCAGTGCTTAATGATCTGCTGCATATTACTAATGACAGAATTGAAGGTTTTGCAAAAGTAGAAGGAAAAGTATGGGAAAACTATCCCGACGTAAAATCAGAATATGCCCGTTTAAATTCGCTTTCAAGAGTAATGAAAAATGAACTGATCAACCTGATTCAGGATGATGGGGAAACCCCGGAAGATTCACCGTCTGTAGCAGGTGCACTTCACAGAACATGGATCGACATCAAAAATTCTTTTACCTTAGGAAATAAAGAAGAATCAACGATTGAAAATGTGATCTTCGGTGAAAAAGCAGCTATTGATGCCTATCAAAGTGCCATTGACAGCGGAAAGCTAAGCCAGGAAAGCCTGGATATCGTTTCTGAACATTTAAAACATATTAAAGATTCTTATTATCAGTTCAAAAATATGAGTAAGTATAAATAATATTAAATTCTGATATTAGAACATAAGCCTTACTTTAGCAAGAATCGGGGCTGTTTCAAAGAAACAGCCCCGATTTATTTAATTAAATATTTCATTCATCTGAGTGAGAATAACAGGTTTTCCGTCCGTAATCATTATGGTGTGCTCATGTTGTGCCATGTAGCCCCCTTTATTTCCGACCATCGTCCAGCCATCATTGAGTTCAACAGCAATATGCGAATCGGTAGAAATAAAAGTTTCAATAGCCACCACAGAATTTTTCCGGAATCTTCTGTTATCGAAACGGTTTTTATAATTCATCAGCTCATCCGGTTCTTCATGGAGACTTCTTCCAACTCCGTGTCCGCCTAAATTTTTAATTACTTTGAAGCCTCGTTTTTTGGCTTCTGTTTCCATAAGAAAACCGATATCAGCAATTTTAACTCCTCCTTTAATAGTATTTATTGCTTTTTGCAAAATTTCCTTAGAAGCATTCACCAGCTTATTGTGGTTATTGATATCTTTTCCGATGACAAATGAGTTTCCATTATCAGCCCAAAAGCCATTAAGCTCAGCAGAGACGTCTATGTTGATCAGGTCTCCTTCTTTCAATACGCACTGATCTGTAGGAATGCCATGGCAAAATTCGTCGTCAACACTTATACAGGCACATCCCGGAAATCCATAGGTGAGAGCGGGAGCAGATCTGGCGCCGAATCCCTTAAGAATTTCAGCTCCAAAATCATCAATCTCTTTAGTCGTCATACCCGGTTGGGCATAATTTGTCATTTCTTTTAAAGCATAAGCAACTGCTTCACTTACTTTTTGCATTCCGATAAACTCAGATTCATTGGTAATAGACATATTTAGTATTTGATGCAAAGATAATGACTTATTAATAAAGTATTTCTAAACATCAACATTCTAAAGATTATAAATTCCGTATTAATACTGAGATCAGTTTTTGAGTAAAATTACTCTTGGCGTCTCTCTGTTTCCGTTGTACATTTACAATTAACTAATAACCATGGAGACCAGAAACCATTTCAAACGGGGCGTATCCTGAAAAGCCATATGAGTAAGGAAAAAACACCTTAATTATGAATCACGTAAAGTACAGAGTGGGAAAATGGCTTCCCTCCGACAGAAATTTCCTGAACCGATGGATTGAAAAGAAAGTCGCTCAGGTAAAAGCAAATCCACTTCCGTTACATCCAGCTATTGAAGACCTTAGAATGCTATTTACAACGATGCAGTACTCTACATGGCTTTTACCAGCATGTATGATCAGGTTCCTCAAGGATATAATGACCAGGTAAAAAACTTCGAAACCATGCTTCAGATCATGAATCAGATTCTTCATGAAGGCCCATGTTATAGCCAGATTGAAGATAAAATCGGATTGGTAGGATTTCCTATTAATGCTATTCTGGATTGGGCCATGGGAACACAGGGAGGCTACCTTGCATTTACCAATTCGCTGGTGAATGAAAAACTTTATAATATTCTAAGTGTATGGAAAAAGTTTCTGGAATCTCCGGATTCAACATATGTACTGGTAGACGGCCCTATAGACCAGCCACAACCTGATTATACCAATCCTGTTGGATGGTTTTCTCCTGTAGCCCTGGAAGCCATTGCGAGTATGGATCCTTTAAGAGGTCAGGGTAATGATCCGTATGACGCATTACAAAATTTCATTTATAATTATCAGTGTCAGCCAGATAAGCCACATTTCGGATATAAAAGCTGGGATGATTTCTTTACCCGTGAATTCAATCCCGGAGTACGGGAAGTGAGTAAAGAAGATTGGGATCCGTCCGTGATTGTTAATGCCTGCGAATCGGCACCTTACAATTGTGTAACCAATGCGATGATGAAAGATAAATTCTGGATGAAAGGACAGCCATATTCACTTCTTGATATTATGGATAATCATGAGCTTGCCGAGGAATTTGGCGACAACAGTACTGTTTATCAGGCATTTTTATGCGCTAAAACATACCATCGGTGGAATAGTCCTGTAGATGGGAGAGTGGCGGCCATAAAAAATGTTCCGGGAACCTATTACTCAGAAGCCCCGGCTGAAGGATATGATCCGGCGGGACCTAATGATTCCCAGGGATATATCGCAGAATTGGCAGCACGAGCGTTGATCTTTATAGAATCAGATAACGATAAAATCGGACTTATGTGCTTCGTGGCTATCGGAATGGCAGAAGTTTCCAGCTGTGAAATCACTGTTCGCGAGGGCGATCATGTGAAAAAAGGAGACCCGATTGGTACATTCCATTTTGGAGGCTCAACGCATTGTCTTATTTTTCGTCCGGGAGTTAATATTAATTTTGACTTTCACGGTCAGACTCCGAGCCTAAATACCTCAAATATTCCGGTGAAAGCCAGAATTGGTGTGGTACAATAAACATTATTTCCTATTTATGGAAAGCCGTAATGGCATCAGAATCCTTTAATTTATTTTTGATACGGATAACAATAATTATTAACAATTCAAAAATTTATTAAAAATGGGAAAATACATTATCCGTAAAGCATCCAATGGACAATATTGGTGGATTTTAAAAGCTTCGAATGGAGAAACTTTCTTAACCAGCGAAACGTACACCACAAAACAAAATTGTATTGATGGTATCAAAAGCAGTAAAATCTGTATAAGTGATTCTAATTTTAGGAGACTTTTATCAATACGAAATGAACCTTATTTTACTCAAAATGCCAACAATAATCAAGTGCTGGGAACCAGTGAAATGTATTCGTCAGCTTATGCCAGAGATTCAGGTATAGAAAGTGTCAAACGTTATGCACCTGATGCTATCATTGAAGATTGGTCATAAATCATAACATCCTAAGACAGCTTAATCATGGCTGTCTTATTTTTTTAATAAAAAGAACTTTTTAGACACAGGAAAACCAGCATTAAATATTATTTATGAAAAAGCAAAAATACATTCTATTTAACATAATATAAATTATAGGACTTTTTATAATTTCAGATTATACCCAAATTTTTTTCGCCAAGACTATTTAAATCCATAAGATATTCAGCTTCAAATAAAATTAAGGGATAAAAGAATTTGTAACAATTATAATTTTATTGGTGGCAAGAGTTTTCATATTATCATAATTCGTAACTCTAACTTTAGGTTTTGATATATTGACAGTCTAACCAAACTTTTGTATTTTGGATTTTTAAAATAAAATCGATCATCCAACAATGAGTACTAAAAAACTATCTCCTGAAAAAAGCAATGCATTCATTGAGATTCTGAAAATTAGATTTGAAAATAACAGCCATAGGCATCAGAACATTGACTGGAAAGAAATTCAGCAAAAACTGGAAAATCATCCCGAAAAACTCTGGTCACTGCACGAAATGGAAATCACTGATGGCGAGCCTGATGTTGTAGATTATGATGAAACCACCGGAGAATATCTGTTTTTCGACTGTTCACCTGAAAGCCCAAAACGAAGAAGCCTATGTTATGATTACCAGGCATGGAACTCCAGAAAAGCCAACAAGCCAGAAGGAAATGCCGTTGATAAAGCTGCTGAAATGGGTATCGAAATATTATCCGAAGAACAATACCGCAAACTCCAGGAGTTGGAAAAATTTGACCTCAAAACCTCAAGCTGGATAAAAACTCCTGAGAAGATCAGAGAAATGGGCGGTGCAGTTTTTTGCGACAGAAGATACGACACCGTTTTTATGTACCATAACGGGGCAGAATCATATTATGCAGCGAGAGGCTTCAGAGGCTGCCTTAAGGTTTAATAACGTTTGGACCGCAAATTGATTAGACTAGCCAAATAAAATCATTTAACAAAATAAGAAGGGATATGAAAAAATTAATCTTATTAAGTTCATTATCAGTTTTTTTACTGAACTGCAACAAAAAGCCGGAAGCTCCTGTTGCTGAAACATCGCAACCTGATACTGCTGCCGCAACGGAAAAATCAGTGGATACGCTCACCACCAAATCATCTTGCTATATGGGAGTGACCGGAAAAGACACTGTTTTTATAAGCATTGATGACAATCTGGGTACTATAACCGGTAAAATGGCTACAAGAAACAGTGAAAAAGACAGCAATAAAGGTGAATTATCCGGGTTTAAATCAGGAGACACGCTAAAGCTAACTTATAATTTTGAATCTGAAGGAAAATCAGGAAATAAAAATGACATCTATTTTCTTCAAACTAAAGATGGTTTGAGTGAAGGCATTGGTGAAAGAGATCCTGAAACAGGAACAAAATACGCCAATGAAAGCAAAATAAAATATGCCGGAGGCAGAATGCTTAAACCTGCCGATTGCAATCTTGTTACAAAAGCTCTACAATAAAAATATCATAAGAGAGTCCTGAAAGGACGATCTAAATCAGGATAGGATAAAATCCTATTGAGAGAAACATGAAAATAAAACAGCCTTCAACGAGGCTGTTTTATTTATAATTCATTGTTTATAATTTCAATAAATTCATTGATAGGCTTATCCCCTGTATTCCATGAAGTGATCAGGCGGATAGCAGAAAAATCTTCATCGATTTTTTTCCAGACATAAAATTCAAATTTATCGGATAATTTTTCAATAAGATGATTGTTTAAAATAGGAAAAATCTGATTGGTATACGTATCTGAAAGAAATGCTACTTCCCTTTCCTGCATTGCTTTTTTTATTTTCATGGCCTGCTGATTGGCATGTCTGGCCAACTCAAAATACAAGTCATTTTTCATCAGTTCCAGAAACTGAATGCCGAGCAACCTGCCTTTTGCCAGCAAAGCGCCTTTTTGTTTAATGTTAAAAGCAAAATCCTGCTGAATTTCTTTATTGTTGATTATAATGGCTTCTCCTATCAACGCACCGTTTTTAGTTCCGCCCAGATAAAAAATATCAGTCAGCTCTGCAACTTTTTCCAGTGTCAGGTCGCTGGTTTCTGCTGTCAGTCCGTGTCCCAATCTAGCACCATCCATAAAAAGATAAAGATTGTTTTCTTTACAAAATTTTGACAGATCTTCAAGTTCTTTAAGCGTGTAGATTGTTCCCAATTCAGTTGAATTTGAAATATATACCAGTTTCGGCATCACCTGATGCGGAATATTGCTATGGCTCTCCAAAACAGGAATAATATCGTCAGGAACTAATTTTCCGTCTTCTTTATGAATGCTTAAAATTTTATGACCTGTCGCTTCTATTGCCCCCGTTTCATTATTTAAAATATGACCTGTACCGGCAGAAACAGCACATTGATAAGGTCTTAAGATCGAAGAAATAACAATTAGGTTCGCCTGCGTTCCTCCGGATACAAAATAAATTTCTGAGTCGGATTTTTTAATTTTTTGTTTGATAAGTTCTTTAGCTTCCAAAGAATATTGATCTTCACCGTAGCCTGCCTGCTGATCAAGATTAGATGACACTAAAGCCTGTAAAATATGAGGATGACAGCCTTCCGAATAGTCGTTTTTAAATGAAAATTTCATAAGCCAAAATTAAAAAAACTAAGAACAACAACCGTACATTATTAACAATAATTTGTTAGATTTGTATTATAAAGCCTCTAACATTTGAAAACAACACTCACGGAAGAAAATTACCTCAAAGCTTTATTTCACTTAGTTGACAGTGAAAATAAAGTGACGATTAATGAACTCAGCAAGTTTTTATCGGTAAAAATGCCAAGTGTAAACAACATGATGAAAAAGTTCGCCGACAAAAACTGGGTCATCTACGAAACCTATAAGCCGCTCATCGTTACAGAAAAAGGACGACGAGAAGCTGCTCTGGTCGTAAGAAAACACAGGCTTACGGAAATGTTTCTGGTAAAAAAAATGAACTTCGGCTGGGAAAATGTTCACGAAATTGCCGAACAGCTTGAGCACGTACATTCCACGATATTTTTTGACAAAATGGATGAAATCCTGGATCATCCGAAGTTTGATCCTCACGGTGAGCCTATTCCCGATAAAGACGGAAATATTATTGCGCAGGATTTGCAGAAGCTAAGTTCATGCAATATCGGTGAAACAGTAACTTTCGCATCTGTTACTCTTTCTGATGATGCTTTTCTCAATTATCTTACCGAAAGAAATTTACTTTTAAATAAGAAAATCAGAATCATAAAAATTGAAAGTTTTGATAAATCAATAACTGTAGAAGTTGATGGAAAACAGGAAATCCTGAGTAGAAAGGCAACAGATAAGATATTAGTTAAAAATAAATAGATGAAATTATCCACAAAAAAATGTGGATAAAATGTGAATTTTAACATTCAGTTATTGTTTTTCTGAATTTTTATTTCTACATTTACTATGAAATACAACTGAAGTGGATACATATTTTGCTTTTTTCAGCTTTGAAATCGCAATTAAATTTATAAAAATTTAAGCACAGCATCGTCGGCTGTGCTTTTTTATTGTTGTCTAATTAAAAAAATGAGATGTTTTTATCTACTGAATCCGTTCCTAAAGAACGGATTCTTTTATTTTTATTTTTAATTTTTTTTAATACATTTGAATACGGGTCTCATAGTTCAACGGATAGAATAGAAGTTTCCTAAACTTTAGATCCAAGTTCGATTCTTGGTGAGACCACATTATTAAAAAACCGACAAAATTATCTGCCGGTTAAAAACAAAAATTGATATGGATATGATTAAGATATGTGTTTTGATTTCTTAACTGAAACAAATTTACATCTATTTAGAATCAATCTAAATAATTGCAGTGATATTTATCATATTTAAAAAAATCTACACCAAACAACATTTTACGGCGTTCTTGAAAGCTGATCCAGTTTTTTCAGCAATGAAGGCATTCTGAAATTTCCGTGCATCTCTTCTACTTTTGTTTTAATTTCATCAACATCAACTCCTTTTGCTGTGAGGAATAAAGGGGTCATACTATCTCCTCTGTAGACCATTCTTCTCATGTCATCCGGAGAATTGAATCCGTTTTTTTGCAATTCCCACAACAGGAAATTTATGATCCAGCGCCTTGAAAAGATGTCCGCCCAAACCAATTTTACCATAATTATCCAACGTTACATATCCGTCAACAATAATAATATCTCCTTCTTTAAGCTCAATACTTTCTAATAAATTGAGAATACAAGGCAACTCTCTCTTGTAAAAAGCACCGCTCTCATAATCAGATATAACTGCTGTTTCTTCATCAGAATTCCAGTCTTCAAAGGCAATACAGACCGTATTAGCAAAACTCTCAAAATAATAGGTATCAAATGCATAAATCATTTCTAAAAAATCACTAAGCGAATAAATTTGCTTTTTATATTATTACTGATTAAAGAACTCACCGAAGTGCCACAAAATTCCACAAGGATCATGTACAAAGCACTCTTTGCCCCAAGGCATTGTCTTTACAGGTTCTAACTTTACAGTCGGGTATTTATCAGTAAGATGAAGATCTTGAAGATAACTCAAGAATTCATCGGTGTTATCCACCTCAATAAAAAGCATGGTATTGTCGATCCAGTCTTTTACATAAGCATCCTGCAGATAAAATGAAATTTCCTTCCATCGGAATAAAGAAAGCCTAGGCTCGATGATAATTTCCTCGAAACCGAGATCCCTGTAAAAATTTCTGCTTACTTCAAAATTTTGAGAGCCAACAAAAGGGCGGATCGATTTTAAATTTTGGTTCATAATGATTTATTTAAATGAAAATGGCAAACTGCTTTTTAAACAATTTGCCCGCTTTTTTGATTTTTACTATTTTTATTTTTTATCAACCACAATTCTCTCAGGTCTGTTTGCCAGCTCCCAGGCCGTTGTGAAAACCAATTGTGTTCTTTTTGCCAATAATTCATAATCAATTTTTTCAACGTCATCGGTAGGTTGATGATAATCTTCATGAATACCGTCGAAGAAGAAAGCGACAGGGATATTATTTTTGGCGAAATTATAATGATCGGATCGATAATAAAGTTTTTGCGGATCATTTGGATCATCATATTTGTAATTAAGCTCGAGATTATTCGTTCTTTTATTCGCCTCCTCATTGATAACTTTCAACTGAGAGCTCAACATTTCAGACCCGATGACATAAACATATTGTTTGCCCCTGTTTTCAGGATCATCGCGGCCAATCATATCAATATTGAGGTCAGCAACCGTATTGGCAAGTGGAAATACGGGATTGTCGGTATAATATTTAGATCCGAACAAGCCATGCTCCTCTCCTGTCACGTGAAGAAATAAGATAGATCTTTTCGGTCCTTTTCCTGCCTTTTTTGCAGTCTGAAATGCTTTTGCAATTTCCATAACCGCTACGGTTCCGCTTCCGTCATCATCAGCTCCATTGTAAACCACACCATTTTTTGTGCCCACATGATCATAGTGTCCTGAAACTACAATAATTTCTTCAGGTTTTTCAGAACCTTCTATAAATGCCAGAATATTTTCAGAATCAGGAAGATTGGAGCCGCCAAGTTTTCTCATAAAATCAGAAGGTACCTTCTGGTAATAAGAACCGAGGGCTTTAGGATATGAAATTCCAAGGTTCTTATAATAATTAACCATATATTCTCCTGCCCTTTTCTGTCCGGGACTTCCGGTATCTCTTCCTTCCATTTCATCAGAAGCAATGACGTATAAGTTTTTCTTTAAATCAGCTGCTTTAATTTGCTTATAGGCAGAAAGAAAAGCTTTATCTCCTTTTACTTGTGATGAATTTTGGGAATAAGAAACATCAGAAGTGGTTTTTGACGTCCCGCAACTTACCAGAACAGCTATTGAAAATATAGGAATGAACAGTTTTTTCATTTTAATTTATTTTCTTAAAAATAACAAAATTTATTTAAATTCCCGTGCATGTGTAAATTTCTTATATTTGATATATATGCAAAATATATGGAAAAAGTTTACGGATTTACCCATTACACCTTTTTTTCTGAAATGTCTGAGCTGGCTTTGAAAAACAACAGCTTCGATCTGTCATTAGGACTTGCAGACTTTGATATTGATCCCAGCCTGAAAGAATTTCTGAAAGAAGCTGCTGATTTTTCCACAAATCATTATGAACCCCTGGCGGGAAGTCCTTTGCTGATCGAAAGCATCATCCGTTATAATTCAAAAAGAATTAATAATATCTTACTGAATGACAAACAGGTCACAATTACCCCGTGTGCGACCTTCACATTATATACTGCTCTTAAATGCATTGTCAATCAAGGAGATGAAGTAATTGTTATTCAACCTTCTTATTATACATACGGTCCTTCAATTGTATTAAATCATGCGACTCCGGTTTATTATGATTTAGATAACGATTTTACGATAAACTGGGAAAAACTGAAAGATTGTATTTCCGATAAAACAAAAGCAATAATTATTAATTCCCCGCAGAATCCTACCGGAAAAGTCTGGTCCCAAAATGAATGGAATCAATTGTATGAACTTATAAAGGATAGAGAGGTTTATCTTATTTCAGAAGAGATCTATGACATATATTGTTATGATGGAATTAAACATTACAGTGCTTTTCTGCATCCGGGACTTAAAGAACGAACTTTCTGTATTTTCTCTTTTGGTAAAATGTTTCATTCTACCGGCTGGAAAGTGAGTTATCTTTTAGCGTCCGAAGATCTTACGGCGAGATTCAGGTGTCACCAGCAATATATATCGTATAGCGCCAATGCTCCATGTCAGTATGCCATCGCCAAATATCTCGATATATTTGATCCTTATAAAAATCAGCAAACTATGCAGAAAAAGCGTGATATTTTTAATGATCTTATTAAAGAAACACCTTTTATCGTAGAGCAAAGAGCCGAAGGTGCGGTTTTTCAGGTTGCCAATTTCAGGAATATTTCCAGAACTATGACTGATGTAGAATTTTCAAAATGGCTCACCGTAGAAAAAAAAGTAGCATGTCTTCCGCTATCTGCATTTTATAATTCAAAACAGAATTCGGATTATGTGCGTTTCAGCTTTGCTAAAAATGATGATCTGATTATTAACGCTTTGGAACATTTAAGAAAAAATCTTTAATCTTAGGTGTATTTACATTTGATCCAATAATTTTTATGAACTTCTGCTTAACGTTGCTTCATTTAAATAACGAAGTTTTTTCTTAATATTAACATTTAGAAATCTTTTAGATTCGACGTAGTCAAATTCAGTTTATTAAGCGGGGAAAAATTAAGAAATTAATTAATTGATTTAGATTAAGTTAATTAAGAAATTAAATCTAAATTCCTTAATGTTAAAATATATTAGAATTTAAAACATCAGATATAAAAAATAAGCACCGCAATAGCAGTGCTTATTATTTAGAAATTTAATTTTTAATTAAAAACTTAAAACCCTTACGTCAATTCTTCTGTTTTTGGCTTTACATTCATCAGTATCATTGGCTACACAAACCGGATGCTGGGAACCATAACCTTCCGCTTCTACTCTGTCTCCGGCAATTCCCAATTCCAATAATTTCAATTTTGCGGTTTGTGCTCTCAAATTAGAAAGCTTTTGATTACTTTCCTCATTTCCTGTATTGTCAGTGTATCCTCCTAACTTTATTCTCATGGTCGGATATGCGTTCAGGATTTCTACCAGATTTAAAAGCTGTGCTTCAGCTCCGGTTCTCAATTCGCTTGATCCAGTTTCAAAATAAAGATTTTCAATGGTAAACCATCTGTTCGGATCCAGCAATGCCTGATCTTTATTTTTAACCATATTATACATATTGTACAACTGACTGTTTTCACCAATGGAAATTTTCTTTCCGCCTTTCAGCTGAACTTCTTTTAACTTTCCTGTGTCATATACAAAGTCTCCGTTTTCATTCAAATATCCTTTTATATCAGCGGGAACAACTATCACTGAAGGATTTTCCGAAACGGTATCACTTGCATTTTTAATTCCTGTTAAACTTTCGATTTTAGCTTTTCGGTTGGCTTCAATTTTATCTTTATGCAAAACAGCCAAGGTGGGAGCGATCACTAAAGAAACGATTGACATTAGTTTAATCAATATATTCATAGAAGGTCCGGAAGTATCTTTAAAAGGATCTCCAACCGTGTCTCCTGTTACTGACGCTTTATGCGGCTCTGAACCTTTATAATAAGTCTGTCCATTGATATTTACTCCCTTTTCAAAAGATTTTTTGGCATTATCCCACGCCCCTCCTGCGTTATTCTGGAACATTCCCATTAAAACACCGCTTACTGTTGCTCCGGCAAGAAATCCGCCCAGTACTTCAGGTCCGAAAATAAACCCGATCAATAAAGGCGAAACAATAGCAATCGCACCCGGAAGCATCATTTTTCTGATGGAAGCATCGGTAGAAATGGCAACGCATTTTTCATATTCCGGCTGTGCTTTGCCTTCCAGAATTCCGGGGATTTCACGGAACTGTCTTCTTACTTCTTCTACCATCGCCATGGCAGCCTGTCCGACCGCTGTGATGGCGAGAGAAGAGAATATAAAAGGAATCATTCCGCCGACAAAAAGTCCGGCTAAAACATCGGCCCGATAAATATCAATTCCATCAATCCCTGCAATTCCAACAAAAGCTGCGAAGAGCGCAAGGGCCGTTAAAGCCGCCGAGGCGATGGCAAAGCCTTTTCCGGTAGCCGCTGTTGTATTTCCGACTGCATCCAGGATATCTGTTTTTTCACGAACTTCTTTTGGCAATTCGCTCATCTCGGCAATTCCTCCTGCGTTATCCGCAATTGGCCCAAAAGCATCAATAGCCAACTGCATGGCTGTAGTGGCCATCATTCCGGCAGCTGCAATAGCAACCCCGTATAATCCTGCACATAGATAGGAACCATAAATTCCTCCTGCTAAGACGATGATCGGAAGTAAAGTTGATTCCATTCCGACTGAAAGCCCGCCGATGATATTGGTGGCATGACCTGTGGAAGACTGTCTTACGATACTGGAAACAGGTCTTTTACCCATTGCAGTATAATATTCTGTGATTATACTCATTAATGTTCCTACGACCAATCCTACCATAATAGCTCCAAAAACGCCCATTTTTGTAAATTCGTGACCTCTCAGAACCATTTCATCAGGCAGGATATAATTCACCAAGAAATAAGAAGATATCGCCGTAATGATAATACTGCCCCAGTTTCCGAGATTTAAAGCATTCTGAACATTTGATGTGGATGAATCTTCATTATCATTTATTCTTACAAATAAAGTTCCTATAATAGAAAAGATAATTCCTGTTCCGGCAATAAGCATCGGCAGAAGAATCGGGGCAAAACCTCCAAATGAATCTTCTGAAACGGTTTCTCTACCCAAAACCATCGTCGCCAATACAGTAGCCACGTAAGAACCGAACAGGTCAGCTCCCATTCCAGCAACATCACCGACATTATCACCAACATTATCTGCAATGGTTGCCGGGTTTCGGGGGTCATCTTCCGGGATGCCTGCTTCTACTTTTCCTACAAGGTCAGCGCCGACATCTGCAGCTTTTGTGTAAATACCACCACCTACTCTTGCGAATAAAGCAATAGATTCTGCACCCAATGAAAAGCCGGTGAGAATTTCAATTGTTCTTTCCATTTCCTCGGAATCAACATGTGCGTCCGGAGCAAAGATCTGTTTAATAATTAAGAACAAAGCTCCTAAACCCAGTACAGCCAAACCTGCAACCCCCATTCCCATGACTGAACCTCCGGTGAAAGAAACTTTTAATGCTTTTGAAAGTGATGTTTTTGCGGCTTCTGCCGTTCTTACATTGGCTTTTGTAGCAATCTTCATCCCAATAAAACCAGCAAGTGCTGAAAATACAGCACCTACAACAAAGGCAAGCCCAATGCTCCAGTGGGAGTTGGCATTAGTGGAACCCATTACAGCTAATAGAATAGCTACAATAACTACAAAGTAGGTTAAAATCTTGTACTCGGCCTTGAGAAAAGCCATGGCACCGTCAGCGATGTGTCCGCTGATTATTTTCATTTTTTCATTTCCGGCGTTTTGTTTAATTACCCAATTACTCTGAAAAAAAGTATACAATAGGGCAATAACACCAAAAATGGGTACTAACACAAATAGATCCATAGTTTAATATTTTTTTGGTAATAGAATAATAAATATAATGAATAATTCTGATCTATTTACTGAAAAATATCATACTTATTTAAAAATCAAAAAGTTAAACGGTTAAGCAATATAAGTTTGCAATTTAGCCCGGATTGAGCGGCATGTCTGAGCTCTTTCCATTTTTCGGCGGGCAAAGCCCGCCGAAAAATGGAAAAGCGAGTAGCGAAAGCCGGAAAAAGCTCCTAAATAATATCCGGGAAATAAAAAAAGGATAAACGAAATTTCATTTATCCTTTTTATAGTGATCAGAAGAAAAAATTATCCTCCGTATTTGTTTGCGTAATCTTCCTGAGAGGCTTTGATTACCTTTTTAGCATGTTCAGCACCGTATACTTCCTGAATTCTGCATTTTGCAGGTTCGTCCGGTAAGTTTTTATAGGTTAGGAAATAGTGCATTAATCGTTTCACTTCAGCTTCAGGTAATTCTGAAATATCTCTGAAATGTCCGAAAGCATGGTCCCCGATCATTACAGCAACGATTTTATCATCAGCTTCTCCTCCGTCAATCATTTTGAAACCACCAATTGGAATAGCTTCCATCAACAAACCTCCTGCATGGATATTGTGCGAGCTTAACACGCAGATATCAAGCGGATCATGATCTCCCATGGTAACATCGTCTGCTCCTCTTTCAATCGCTAAATTCATTACAGCATTATCACAATATGTTCTCGGAACGAAACCATACAGTGCCGGAATGATGTTTGAAAATTTTTGGGGCCTGTCTACCTTTAAAAATCCGGTTTCTTTATCTACTTCGTATTTAATGGTATCTGAAGGAACGATCTCCACGAAAACATTTACAACATTTGGCGCATCTTCTCCTGCAGAAATTCCGTGCCATGGATGTGCTTTAAAATTTGGAATCATTATTTAAATTAATTTATTTTTTAGTTAAGCTATTATTAAAATTTCTCTCCTCAGATCTTCTATTGTAGCGGAGATGTAATCTTCACCGTTAATAAAGTTCATGATGAAAATTGTTTTAAACTCATCAAGCGTTGCTTCTCTGCTGATTTCACGATAGGTTTTGTGAAGCAGTTCAATAACAGCATTCTTAGAATCTACAATATTTTTCCAGGAATTTTTTGTGATATAAAGCTGTTGGGAAGAATTATAATCAAACTCTTCATTAATGGCTTTTTCCGTAAGAAATATGAATTCGTGAACGGCAAGATCTTTATCAAAACGCTGAATAAGATGAGAAGGTTTTATCCTTTCCATAAAAAGGGTCATTCTTTCGTAGGACTGGGCTTTGTTTCCAGTATTTGATTTTACGGTAAGCAGCTTTATCTCCTGCTCTTTAAGTTTAATATAAGTGAATACGAATTGTCTGAGCAAGACCAGAAAAGGTATTGCAATGATCAATGCAAAAGCATACGGTAAATATCCTGAAAAACTAGCCATAATTTGAGGTAGCAAAATTAATGATAATTTTATAATAATCAGGCAGTCTTTTCCATTATTTGATGTTTGGAATTCTGACGGGCAATCAGCGACAGAATAATAATCAGATAAAAGCCGACCATCATTCTGTTTACCAGCGTCGGAAACATAAAAAACCTGAGAAATACGGTCATATATACTGCTAAGTAAAGGCCCAGATATAGTAGGGTTTTCCGGTCTTTTTTCATCAGCATTTTATAATCCAGAATAATGACAATGAAAATCAGAAGCAGGGGAAAATAGGATGTATTGAATTCGATAAGGACTTTGCTTTTTATATAAGCAAAATATTCACTGAAATTAAAAGCATCGGGATGTGATATCGGATACAGCTGGACTTTAGTAAACTGATTCATAAACAGTACCGACCATGGAATTTTATTAAAATATTGTATAATCCCGAAGGTTAACGCAAAAAGAATGAATGTCAGCACGATATTCTTTGCTTTAAAAGAAAAATCTGCTTTGAAAATATATACTAATGCTAGCAGAAACGTGTAAAAAATAAAATATTCCGGTCTTGTAAGGATACATAAAATTCCAAAAACTGTGGCTGTCCAAAGATTTCTTTTTACCACCGCAAAATAAAAGCTGAGCAATAATAATAAAGTAGAAAACCCATCAGGAGTTGAATGGCGGGAAGTATCAAGTAAAGGTTTAAATAAAGAAATTAAAATGGTTAAAATCAATGCCAGATAATGATTTTTAAGAATTCCGGTGAGAAAAATAAAAACAAGCACAATAATTAATACATAGGAAATGAGAGTGATCAGAAAAGTAGAGGTTGATGCATCAAATCCTAGTTTAAAGAAAATAGAATTAACAAAATTGTATAAGGGCTTTACTGTAAAAAGATAAAGTTCTTCCTCGTATGCCTTGGGATTCTGAGATAGTTTCTCGTAATAGGTATTTTCTCCGAGCGCTTCTTCTTTGTGGTTAACGTCACTTTTTCCGGTTTCAGGATTTTTTACTTTTAATTCGTCATACACCTTTTTATGAATTTCCTCAATTTTCATATCTGGGAAATTGGCTTTGTATACAAGTCCCATATAGGCCTCGATATCTGCATTGTAATATTTATGAGTAAACAGATAATAAGACATCAGGCATAGATAAGCTGATAAAATAATAACGACAATACGATTACCTGTTTTTGACATCTGGTTGATTTTTAATTATTTCTAATCCTTTTATAAAATCAGAATTTAATTATTATGCTAAATTGAAAAAATTCTTTACAATTTCTTTCTTAGAATTTTCAATAACGGAATAAGGCTTTAGTTCCGGGCGAAAACCTCTGAAAAATTCTTCAATTGCAGGAACTTCGCTTCCCTCAAAATCAAAAATTTTATTCGCTATATTTTTTCTGATCACCGAATCGATAAGTACGGAAGACCCTGCCAGTTTCACAAATTCTTTTTCATTAAATGTTCCGAGTAAAACAGAGGTCTTTTCATCATGAAATACAGCAATTGCATTGATTATTCTATTCTTGTATAAGAAAACGGAAATACTGAGAGATCCGGAATCACCAAGATCCTGAAAAATTTTCAGAAATTCATGTTTGTCATTTTTATTTTTGGCCCCGATCATATTTTTAGAAATGAAAGCATAAGCTTCATCCATTTTTATTTCCCTGATTTCAGAAACTGCCAATATTTCCTCATCCAGCCTCAGTTTTCTTTTTCTTTTCGGTGAATATCTTTGCCGTACCGTTTCGTATGCTTCAGGAAAAATCAGAAAATTTTTTCTTTTTTTTAATGAAGAGCTAAATGTATTTTTATCATTGAAAGCATAATACCAGATATTGTAATTCTTTTTAAAATAATTCAGAAAAAGTTCATTTAGCTTACTATCATCCTTTTCAGAAAAAATACCCAATTGCTGGCATAGTTTGGGGTTAATAACTATTTTTATTCCGAATTTTTTTATGAACGGTACGGGCATTACTGCTTCGTAATCCTTGAAAACCAAAATTTCCCATTTTCTTTTCGAAGTAATATCAAGAAAAAGTCTGGATGCAGAATATTTTCGCTGCTCAGAATTTTCCAGGCATTTTGTATATTTTTCGAAATCGATTTCGTGATATTTCAGTCGTCTAATCATAATAATCCGTCGTCTGAGAAACTAAAATAGGAATTCTGCGTAATAATAAGGTGATCCAGCAGTTGAATACCTAATATCTTCCCTGCTTCTTTTATTTTCTGTGTAATATTTATATCTTCTCTACTCGGTTTTGGATTTCCGGAAGGATGATTATGTGCAACAATAATTCCCGTCGCAAAGTGATCGAAAGCGGTTTTAAATAAAATTCTTATATCTACAATAGACTGACTGATACCACCTTGTGTAAGCTTAGCCTTATGGATCACTTTATTACTCTGGTTCAGAAACAAAGCCCAAAATTCTTCCGTTCTTAAATCAGATAAATGATTTCTGAAAATCTGATATGCTTCATTACTGCTGGAAATAACCGGTTTTTCAGGCACTTCCTGGCTGGCTCTTCTTCTTCCTATTTCGAGAGCAGTTGCAATTGAAATTGCCTTTACCTCTCCCACTCCTTTAAATTTCACTAAATCTTTAATTGAAAGTAAACTCAGCTGATGCCAGTTGTTACCAACCGAAGCCAAAATTTTTCTCGCCAGCTCAACTGCAGTTTCATCTCTGCTGCCACTTCCCATAATGATGGCCAAAAGCTCGGAATCGGAAAGCGAACTTCTGCCTTTGAGCAGGAATTTTTCCCTTGGTCGGTCATCTTCAGCTAAAAATTTAATAGACATTTAAGAGTATAGGTTAAAAGTTATAAATGGGGTTTCAGTAAAATACTTATAAGATCATAGATAAGAATGGAAACCATTACGCGATGCTTTGAACGGCTTCAGTATAGCAGAATAAGTATGAACCTGAGATTCAGACTTAAAATATAATAGGAATAAAAAAATAAAGTGTTTCATCATTTGCGGAGCTTTATTCGATGATCATTCCATCTTTCATCACGAGTTTCCGGTCCGTAATTTCTGCAAGATTCGGATTGTGGGTGACGATTACAAATGTCTGGTTGTATTTATCTCTCAGATCAAAAAATAATCGGTGAAGATCGTCCGCATTTTTAGAATCCAGGTTTCCTGTAGGCTCATCGGCAAAGATAATTTTTGGTGAATTGATTAAAGCTCTTGCAACAGCCACCCTCTGTGCTTCACCACCGGAAAGCTGATTCGGCTTATGATGAAGTCTCTGCTCAATTTTTAAATCTTCAAATAAAGCATATGCCTTTTCAATCGCTTCCTTTTCGTTAGCTCCTGCAATTTTTGTCGGCAATAAAACGTTTTCCAAGGCGGTAAATTCCGGAAGCAATTGGTGAAACTGAAATACGAAACCTATATTCTGATTTCGGAATTTAGAAAGCTGCTTGTCATTCATATTAATGAAAGATTCTCCTGCAATAGTGATTTCTGTATCAAATTTTGATGACGCTGTTGGCTGGTCCAATGTTCCCAGAATCTGTAAAAGTGTCGATTTTCCTGCTCCGGATTCTCCCACAATAGAAACCACCTCTCCGACTTTGATATGAATATCAACACCTTTCAATACTTCTAAATTCCCATAAGATTTATGGATATTTCTTGCTTTAATCATAATTCAAAAATAGTGATTTGATTTTAAATCTGAAAAGCAATAGACAGAGAATTTTATTATGTTTATTTAAGCTAACTGAGACTTTTTCTCAATTCTGTTGGCCAACCAGCTCACATAAAACAACTGGAAGCTGTGATACATCATAACAGGCAATAGAAACAGGACTTTCTGATCTTCAGCGATGCCAAGAACCATAACAAAAAGACTTCCATGAACAAGTGATTTTTTTGATCCGCAGAATGTCGCAGTAATCACATCTTCCCTTTTAAAATGTAATTTTTTAGAAATAAACTTTAGAATTTCATATACTGAGAAAAAAAGTATTATAATACTCAATGCAATAATGATAAAAACGACCGGCGAAACCGACGCAAAAACATGTTGGCTGAAAGCTTCTGAAAAACTTTCATAAACGATAAGGAGAATAATCATTTTGTCGAACTCCGCAATGATTTTGTTGTATTTTGTGACTAAATTTTTTAAGACAGAATTTAAAAGAAGACCTAAAATAATCGGAAGCAAAACTTTCAGTAATAATTGTAAAATAATCTCCGAATTATTAATATTTCCCTGATCCGGATGAACGAAGAAACTCATTAACAAAGGGGTCATTACAATTCCGATAATTCCTGAAATGGATGCATTGAAAATAGCGGAAGTTACATTTCCTTTCGCAATAGAAACCATCACAACGGACGATGAAACCGTAGAAGGAAGGCACGCCAGAAAAAATATGGAGAGCCAGGTGACGTAATAGGAAGTATCTTTTACAAATCCGTAAAAAAGAAAAACCAAAAGTGGGAAAAGTATGAATGTTCCGGATTGTACCAGCAGATGAAGTTTCCAATTGGATATATCTTTTACGATTTCTTTAATATTCAGCTTTAATCCGTACAGTAAAAAAATGCCGGCAATTCCCCAATCGATAAAACCTGATAAATTAAAATACCGATTATAGTCATCTCTGAAAGGAATTATCTTTCCTGCAACGACCATTAATATCAGTAATAAAAGAAAAATATTTTGCTTATCTAATTTTATGGCTTTCAACTTCATTTGCTAAATATAGCAATCATCATTCTAAAAACCGAAAATCATGATTAAGATTAGCTTAAATTATCATTTTAAAACAAAAAAGTTTACCGGAAATCCGATAAACTTTTTTATATGATTAAACTTACGTAAAAATTACAATAACAATGTTAAAGGATTTTCAAGATAAGTTTTTAAAGTCTGTAAGAACTGAGCTCCTGTAGCACCGTCTACCACTCTGTGATCACAAGCTAATGAAAGCTTCATAATATTTCCAACTACAATCTGACCGTTTTTAACAACAGGTTTTTCGATAATCGCTCCTACCGAAAGGATTGCAGAGTTTGGCTGGTTGATGATACTTGTAAAGGTCTCGATTCCGAACATTCCTAAGTTTGAAATGGAGAAAGTAGAACCTTCCATTTCATTTGCCTTAAGACCTTTGTTTTTCGCTCTTGCAGCCATATCTTTTACCGCAGCAGAAATTTGGGTGTAGTTCATCTGGTCTGTATTTTTCAGAACCGGAACCACCAATCCGTCAGGAATTGCTACCGCTACACCTATATTGATGTTTCCTCTGTGAATGATCTTATCACCTGCCCAGCTTGAATTAACCTGAGGATGCTTTCTTAAAGCAACAGCTGTTGCTTTAATGATCATATCATTGAAAGAAATTTTTGTATCAGGTAAAGAGTTGATTTCTTTTCTCGCCTCGATCGCCTTATCCATATTGATTTCTACCATCAGATAATAATGAGGCGCTGAGAATTTACTTTCAGAAAGACGTTTTGCAATAACATTTCTTACCTGAGAATTCGGAGTTTCCGTATCTTCTCCCTGTACGAAATTTAATGCTACCTGAGCCGCAGCAGGACTTGCAGCCGGAGCTGAAGCAGCTGGTTTAGCACCAGAAGGCTGATAATTTTCAATATCTTTTTTAACGATTCTTCCGTTTTCTCCTGAACCCTGAATGCTGTTAATATCAACACCTTTATCCTGAGCCATTTTCTTAGCTAGAGGTGAAATGGCAATTCTGTCTGTAGATGCAGAACTTGCAGCCGGAGCAGTTTTTTCTTCCGATTTAGCTTCAGCTTTTTGTTCAGCCGGCTTTCCTGATGAAGCAGCAGCTTTCGGAGCACCAACTCCTGAAACATCTGTTCCTTCAGGTCCGATGATCGCTAAAACTGAATCAACAGGAGCAGCGCCACCTTCTTCAACACCTTGCTTTAACAATACTCCGTTGAATTCGGATTCGAAATCCTGAACTGCCTTATCGGTTTCGATCTCTGCAAGAAGATCTCCTTCTTTTACAGTATCACCTACATTTTTGTGCCATTTAGCCACTTTTCCTTCCGTCATTGTATCGGAAAGTCTCGGCATTGTAATCACTTCTACCCCTGCAGGAACTTCAGCATCAGTTTGTTCTATACTGGTTGCATTATTTTCTGTTTTATGGTCTTCCTCAGATTTCTTTTCTTCAGAATCATTAGATTTCGGAGCTTCGCCACCGGTTAATCCGGAAATATCTTCACCTTCATTACCGATAATGGCCAAAACAGAATCTACAGCTGCTGCACCACCTTCTTCCACACCAACGTATAAAAGGGTTCCTTCCACTTCAGATTCAAAATCCTGAACAGCCTTGTCGGTTTCGATTTCAGCTAATATATCTCCTTCTTTTACTTTATCTCCTACTTTTTTATGCCATTTAGCCACTTTACCTTCCGTCATTGTATCGGAAAGACGTGGCATTGTAATTACTTCTGCCATAATTTATTTTAATTTGAAAATTTGGTAATTTGTTAATTTGAAAATTAAAAAAGATACGATAATAAATCATTTTCAAATTTTCAAACTTTCAAATTGACTTATTATCTTTTAGTTTTCTAATTTGTCTAAGAATGGATAATCTTCCTGAGCATACACATACTCGTAGATTTTTTCAGCATCCGGATACGGTGAGTTTTCCATGAAGTTTATGCATTCTTCAACGAAATCTCTTGATTTGTTATCCGTGGCTTCCAATTCTTCTTCAGTAGCCCAATTGTTAGCCAGAATTCTTTGTTTAATTAATTCGATCGGATCATCATTTTTGTGAACAGCAACTTCTTCTTTAGATCTGTAAGGTTCAGCATCAGACATTGAGTGACCTCTGTAACGGTAGGTTCTTGCTTCAATGAAAGTCGGCCCGTCTCCTCTTCTTGCTCTTTCAATTGCTTCATAAGCAGCCTCAGCTACTTTTTCAGGATCCATTGCATCTACGGCAAGACAAGGCATTTCATATCCTAACCCTAACTTGTAAATATCTTCGTGGTTGGCAGTTCTTTTTACAGAAGTTCCCATTGCATACTGGTTGTTTTCCACAACGAAAACTACCGGAAGTTTCCAGTTCATCGCCATGTTAAACGTTTCATGTAACGAACCTTGTCTGGCAGCTCCGTCTCCAAAGAAACAGATGTTTACTGCTTTTCTGTCAAAATACTTGTCTGCAAAAGCAATTCCGGCACCCAAAGGAATTTGTCCCCCTACGATACCATGTCCTCCGTAAAATCTGTGTTCTTTGCTGAAAATGTGCATAGATCCACCCATACCTCCTGACGTACCTGTAGCCTTACCACAAAGTTCTGCCATAATTCTTTTAGGATCTACCCCCATCGCCATTGGATGGATGTGGCATCTGTAAGCAGTGATCATACTGTCTTTGGTTAAATCCATTGCATGTGTAAACCCTGCAGGAATAGCTTCCTGACCGTTATACAAATGTAAAAACCCTCTGATTTTTTGCTTTAGATAAAGAGAACGGCATTTGTCTTCAAACCTTCTCCACATTGTCATATCTTCATACCACTTCAGGTATACCTCTTTAGAAAATTCTTTCATGTGTTGAGCTCTTGCTTATTTATTATGAAATAGTTGAGCAAAATTATAAAAAAAACTTTGTTTTTATTGTATACCTAACCATTGTTTTTTTGGTTATAATATTATATTTACATGGTGAAACTTAATTATGGAAGAAAAACAGCCTTCATTCATTCAAAAAATTTCAAGAATTATATCCGATTTTTTCAATCCTTTGATTTCTTTAGTGATCTTTTTTATTTATATGAGTATAAAAAATTACTCGCTTCATAATTCTCTACTGTACTTTGTTCCTATATTGTTAATGATCATTTTGCCCATTATTATCTGGATTGCCTGGAACGTAAAGACCGGCAGATATACTAATATGGATGTTTCCAACCGAAGGCAAAGGAAGAGCTTGTATTTTTTCATTGCCGCATGTGTGATCTCTTATCTTCTTTTCAATTATTTTGAGAACGGCTACATTGATTTTGTTATGCTTTTCATCCTGATTTTACTTTTTGCCATGCAGATCAGCAATTATTTTATTAAAAGTTCCATGCATACGGCATTTAATATATTTGTTGCGGCATTATTTTTTGCTATGGATACAGGCATAGGTCTTCTATGGTTGGGAATTGCAATTCTTGTAGGTATTACAAGGATTATTTTAAAAAGACATACCCCAAGGGAAGTCCTGATGGGCGCCGGGATTGCTTTTGTGGTATCTTTTCTCTATCTTTATTGCAATATTCAGTTTCAACATTAAGAATTTTATATGAAAATAAATCATCTTACATCTGCAGAAGAAAACTTAATGAGGCTATTGTGGAAACTCGGATCTTTTTACCTGAAAGACATAATGGAACAGCATCCGGATCCTAAGCCTCACCAAAATACAGTTTCCACTTATCTGAAAATATTGGTTGAAAAGGGATATTTATCCACAGAAAAGGAAGGAAGAATATTCAGATATCATACGGTTGTCCCTTTTGAAGAATACAGAAAATTTTTATTGTCCGAACTTTGCGATCATTTTTTTAATGGTTCAGGCAAAGAAATTTTAAATTTTATGATTCATGAAAATCTTGTTTCTGCTGAAGATCTGAAAGGCTTCAATATCGAAATAACTCCAATACAAAAGAAAGAACCTGATTTTAAATATGCAAATGAAATTCTTAATCCTAAAAAAGACAAAAAGAAAAGCAAGGATAAGAAAAAGAAGAAAAAGAAAGAAAAGGAATAAAATATATTGTAATAAAAAAGCGGCTTCAAATTGAAGCCGCTAGTATTTTTTACCAACGTTTTCCGCCACCGTTACCGCCACGATCTCCACCGCCGTAACCGCCGCCGCTTCTGTTGTTACCTCCGTAACCACCACCGCTTCTGTTGCTACCTCCGTAACCACCGCCGCCTCTGTTTCCGCCTGCGTTGTTACCGAAAGTTCTTCTTGGCTTTTCCTCTCTTGGTTTAGCCTCAGAAACATTAAGTGTTTTTCCGTTGAATTCTTTCTGATTAAGAGCCTCAACAGCCTGCTGACCTTCAGCGTCTTCCATTTCGATGAAACCGAAACCTCTTGAACGGCCAGTTTCTTTGTCTGTAATGATTTTTACTGAAGAAACTTCTCCAAATTCTGAAAATAGATCTTGCAACTCATAGTCTTTAGTTGCGTAATTGATGTTTGAAACAAAAATGTTCATCTGAGTAAAAAAATTAAAAATGTTAAAAATGATTTGGTTTATAAAAGAAAAACAACATAAAGAATGAACAAATATTGATTCCAGATATAAGACAGGTGCAAGATACGATTAATAATTTCATATCAAAACGTTTTTCAAAAAAAATTTAATAAAATTTTCAATCAAAATATAAGTTCGTTAAAAAGTATTAATTCATCATGAAATATTTATGAATATTTACTAAACAAACAATTATCAGCAAAACTTATTTTTAAAATTTAAAGAAGTTTAATAAAAAAAACTATATTCGTAATAAGAAAATTATTCAACAGAATAAAAAATATATATTAACACCACAAATGAAAAAAAAAGTATGCAAACCTCTGTTCTACACTATCTTATAAAAGAACTATATCCCTGATCTTAATTCTTATTCTAGAATTGATATAACTAACTTACCAATACTAATTGCATAATTCAAAAATCAATTGATTTAATCTTTAAAAGCTATTTTTCTATAGCAGTAACAACAATACAATCCGGGAGATTAACGTAGGTTAGATCAGTATCAATAATGCATTGAATATTATGAATAATTATAGTTATTTAAAATTATTAGTATAAATAAATTAGACAATTCATTCTTATTATAGCAGCGAATACCTTTATAATATTAAATAAAACAAACTCTATTATGAAAATTCTAAAAACCAGTACATTATTACTTATTTTTTTATTTGTTTGTACATTCCAAATGACATTGGCTCAAGATCGAATAAATGAAGTTCCAGAATGGATAAAAATGATGGATGATCCAAATGTCAACTATTATCAGGCTGTTAAAAATTTTGATGATTATTGGAAACACAAAGAAAAACCTGTTGAAGAAAAAGAGATTTTCGAAGAGAAAAAATCCAAAATTAGAGAGTATAAAAACGAAGAAGCTCCGAAATATGCTTTTGAGTATAAAAAATTCATGCATTGGAAAATAAAAATTTTGCCTTTTGTTCAAGATAATGGGCGAATTTTAACTAAAAATGAACGTATGGAAATTTGGGAAAAAGAGAGAAAAAATAGAAATATAAATTAATACTTTAAAATATAAATATGAAAATAAAAAACGCAAATAAATTTATTTTTTTATTCCTTCTTATTTCAGCTTCGGTGTTGGCCCAAAACTTAACCGGGAACTGGACACTAAATGGGCCAATTTTATTTCCAACAAATATATCTGGGCAAATTCACGGTATTGGCAGGGTAAGCCAAGTGAAATTTCACCATACTGATTCTCAAAAAATGTATGCCGTAAGTGCATCAGGTGGGCTTTGGATTAGTAATAATGGTGGGAATAATTGGAATAAAACACAAACCGACAATCAGATCCCTCAAGGTAGCTGTTCATCTGTATGCATTGACTACACAAATGATAACATCATTTATTTATCGACTGGTGATTCAAATTATTATTCTGACGGATATGGAATTTATAAAAGTACAGATGGTGGTAATACATGGTTTGCTTCAAATGCAGGAATCGGAAATAGAATGGCGGTAGAAATTTTAATGTCTCCAACCGATCATAATACAATCATTGCAGCTACTACTGATGGAATTTGGAAAAGTACAAACGCTGGACAAACCTGGGTAAATACTTTAGTTGGTGGGGCATTTACAGATATGGCCTATAAAGCAGGTTCCAATAATATTCTTTTTGCTGTGACAGACAGCGAGCTCTGGAAAAGTACGGATAATGGAGATTCATGGTCACAAATTACCAGTGTAAACCCGAATCTGGGTAATGGAGGAAGAATTGCTGCTTCTACAGCAAACAATAATTACATTTACATAGGATTTGTAGGAAGTAATAGTGATACTGGGCAAGGTGGAATAATATATCAATCTACAGATGGAGGAAACACTTTTGTTATAAAAAAGGGGGATGTACAACCGAATTTAAATGGATATCAAGGTGATGAATCTGGACAGGGAAATTATAACTGGGCTATATTTGCAGACAGAAATAATGCAAATATACTTTATGCTTGCGGGCATGCAGTCTGGAAAAGTCTAGATGGAGGAACAAGCTGGACACAACTTACAAACTGGTGGGAAAAATGTCATACCGATATGCACCAAATTATTTCTTCACCTTATGACAACTCTAAACTTTTCAACATTAACGATGGAGGAATTTTTGTAAGTATTGATGGAGGAGTAAATTGGGCTCCAAGTTCTGACGGATTAAGTGCTACTGAAATTTATCACTTAGGACAAAGTAAGTTATCTCGAAATATTGTATCCATTGGAACCCAAGATAATGGCGAAATTTATTTAAACAACAATATTTGGTATTGTAATCGTGGCGGAGATTGGGGATCCAAAGCCTCTTTTGATTTAGTGAATCCCAATACAATATATTATCATGAAAATGCTAAAAGAAAAAATTTAGTCTTAAATAATAACGAAACCTCATATGGATTAACTAATCCTAACAATGAAAATAATTATATTTTCTCCAATTCAAATACAAGTATTGCATTCGTAAGCCAGCAAAATGTTTTAAAGAGAACAAATAATTTATTGTCAGCGAACCCTATTTGGAGTAATGTAAAGACTTTTGTAACCAATATAAAAAGCATTGCTATTTCTCCTGTTAATGATAATGAAATTTATGTTGTATTAGATAATAATGCTGTTTATTATACTTCTAATGGTACAACATTTAACCAGATTTCTGTCACACCTTCCAGCTCTTACAACTATTGTAATATTGTTGTGAACAAAAATAATACTAACATCATCTATATGAGTTGTGGAAGTAGAATGTATCGCTCAACAAACAAAGGAATCAATTGGACGAATATTTCCGGCTCACTTTCCTTTGAAAGTATCTTAAATTTGATACACGATCCCTATTCAACAAATGAAAGCTTCTATATTGCCACACCTCAAGGAGTATACTATAGAAATTCCTCAATGACGGATTGGCAAAGCTTTTCTAATGGTTTGCCTCTGATTGCTCAAATTTCTGATTTGTATGGATATTTTGACGGTACGAATAATAGTGTTTTAAGGGTATCTTTCTATGGAAGGGGTGTCTGGGAAAGTAACCTTTATTCAATAAATAATCTTTCTACTAATGAATTGAATGACGACTCAGGAACTATCAAAATTTATCCAAATCCAAGTACGGATATTATTACCATTGATATCACAAAACCAGAGCTGATGAATACCAAAGCTATTCTCCTAGATATGAGTGGTAGAAAAATAAAGGATATTGATATAAAGCAGCCTATTACATTAATAAATTTCACTAGTTATGCCAAGGGAGTTTATTTAATAAAGTTTAATAATAATGATACTAAAAAAATTATTGTTAAATAACACTAAAATTAAATTTAACCACAAAAGAAAAAGCTTAAAAACTTTATTAACCAATCAAAGTTTAAACAAAGTTTAATAAAAATCGTTAGATTGACTTTACATCTATTTTTCTGATATTTAAGATTCAACTTAATTTCGGATTAAGCAAACCTTAAATAATTCGCCGTCATTTACTTTCCAAAGCTAAATGACGGCTTTTTGTAAAAATAAACACGCCACCAGCTCTCTTAAAGCACTCGTTATAAACTTATTAATACCCCTATCTGTGGTACTCTACTTCGACAATGATCCTTCATCTCAATATTTATAGCTCTAAATTCAATCAGTTAATGATACCGGTTTTAAAAAACACTAAATTTGCAGCGGAAATACATCATTATGAACTATCATACAAGAAAATGGGTAAAACCCGAAGACCTCAATCCCAACCAATCATTATTTGGAGGAAGATTGCTGCAGTGGATTGATGAGGAAGCCGCTCTATACGCCGTTATTCAGCTTGAAAATAAAAAAGTAGTTACAAAATTTATCTCCGAAATTAACTTTGTAAGTTCAGCCAAACAGGGAGATATTATTGAAATAGGCATTGAAGTTTCCTCATTCGGATCTACTTCGCTGACTTTAAGATGTGATGTAAGAAATAAAATGACTCACCAGACGATCATTACTGTTGACAAAATTGTGATGGTAAATCTTGATGAGCAGGGAAATCCTGCACCGCACGGAAAAACAAAAGTTGAGTTTGTAAAAGACCGGCTGAACAGCCAGGATCAGCAATGAAAATTTTCATAAAAAATATGGTGTGCGAAAGATGCATCACTGCAGTTTCCCATATTTTTGACAAGACCGATATTAAAGTAAAGAATATCAGTCTTGGCGAAGTAGAAACGGCATCCGAAGTTTCAGATGAAAAAATTCAGGTGCTGGAAAAACTTCTGGAACAAACAGGTTTTGAGAGGATTAAAGACTCTTCACGTCAACTTATTGAAAAAATTAAAAACCTCATCATTTCAAAGATCAGCGAACTGGATATTGATGAAAATTTTCTTCTGTCGGAATTCTTAAGCAATGAGCTTCACAAAGATTACAGTATACTTTCCAAAACTTTTTCTCAAAATGAAAATCTTACGCTGGAACAGTTTTTTATCCTTCAAAAAATTGAAAAGGTAAAAGAGCTGTTACTTTATAATGAATTTACCTTAACGGAAATTGCCGGAAAATTAGGCTACAAAAGCGTTCAGCATTTATCATCACAGTTCAGAAACAGTACCGGCTTTACGCCTACTGATTTTAAAAAACTTAAAGTTCACAACAGAAAACCACTTGATCAGATTTGAGTTTGAGTGCTTGAGAGTTTGAGCGTATTGGGTAATGGCAACGTTGACCTGATGTAATTAAATTCTATAACACTTTCCAACCTTCTAACCAAATTCTATAAACATTATCCTTAAATTTATAACAACCTTCCAATTACATTTTGGAAATTTGTATCATAATTAAAGGATCATGGAATATCAATATAAAATTCTCGGAATGACATGCTCTGGCTGTCAGAAAAAAATCGCCGAAAAACTTAATAGCCTGGAAGGCATTAAAGCGGACATTAATCTTGAGGAAAGCTCTGCTACTATCATTTCCGATAAAGAAATTGATGTACCTATTTTAAATAAAGCACTTGAAGAAATAGGAAATTATAAACTGGAAGATCCGGCAAGTCCTGATAAAACATTCATTAAGCCACAAGACCGGGTTTCTCCATCTTCCGTATACTATTGTCCGATGGAATGCGAAGGCGAAAAAGTATACTTCCAGCAGGGAAAAAGATGTCCGGTATGTAATATGTACCTCGTCCCTATTGAAGAAAAACAAGCAAAAGATCCTAATTATAAACCAACGTACTCTTCCACAAACCTCCCTGAAAATTTTAAAGATAATATTGGAAAATATTACTGCCTAATGTTCTGTGAAGGAGACAAAGTTTATCCTGACAAAGGCGACTGTCCGGTTTGCAATATGCATTTAGAAGAGATTACAGAAGATTTGGTAAAAAATGAAAATCATTCACATCATCACCATCATAATCATAAGCACGAAGCCCCGAAAGTGACCGATGAAATGGCAGGAAAATATTACTGCCCGATGTTTTGTGAGGGAGATAAATTGTATGATTCCAATGTAGGATGTCCGGTCTGCGGAATGGATCTCGTAAAATATCCTGAAAAAAAGATAGCCAAGTATACTTGTCCGATGCATCCTGAAATCATACGGAACGAGCCGGGAGCCTGTCCGATCTGCGGGATGGATCTTGTTAAAGTCCCGCAAAAAGATGATCATGAAGAAGATGAAACCTATAAGATTCTCAAAAGAAAATTCATTATTTCTCTGGTTTTCACGGTTCCGGTTTTTATTCTTTCTATGGGCGGGATGTTGATCGATTTCCCGTTTTCACATCAGATTCAGGGAATTATTGAATTGGTACTAACGCTTCCTGTACTGTTTTATTCAGGATGGTTTTTAATGAAAAGAGGCTGGGTTTCATTTAAAACATGGAATCTCAATATGTTCAGTCTCATCGCCCTTGGCGTTGCCGCTGCTTTTATTTTCAGTCTTGTGGCATTGATTTTCCCTGAGATCATTCCTCATGAAATCCGCGGCCACAATCATGAAATTCCTTTGTATTTTGAAGCAGTTTGTGTTATTTTAACGTTGGTTATTTTAGGTCAGCTGATGGAAGCTGCAGCGCATAAGAAAACAGGAAACGCTATCCGGGAACTCATGAATCTTTCTGCAGATGAAGCTAATCTTCTCGTAAATGGAGAAGAGAAAAAAGTACTTCTTTCACAGGTAAAGATTGGTGATCTTTTAAAAGTAAAACCCGGAGAAAAAATACCGGTCGATGGAAAAATCACTGATGGAAGTTCTTACGTCGACGAAAGTATGATTACAGGTGAACCGGTTGCTGTAGAAAAAAATGTGAATGACAAAGTATCTGCAGGTACCATCAACGGAAATCAGGTGTTCATCATGAAAGCTGAAAAAGTAGGCGACGAAACTCTTTTATCACAAATCATAAGAATGGTGAATGAAGCCAGCAGAAGCAAAGCCCCAATCCAGAAATTAACGGATAAAGTTTCGAAAATATTTGTCCCTGCCGTTATTCTGGTAGCTGTCCTGACCTTTATACTTTGGCAATTTTTCGGCCCGGAAGGACAGAAAAGTCTTTTTGCATTTGTTAATGCAGTAGCGGTTTTAATCGTTGCGTGTCCGTGCGCTTTAGGTCTTGCCACCCCGATGTCTTTAATGGTAGGAATCGGTAAAGGTGCCAAAAACGGGATTTTAATCAAAAATGCTGAAGCGCTTGAACAGATGAATAAAGTAAATGTTTTAATTACCGACAAAACAGGAACTTTAACCGAAGGAAAGCCATCCGCTGAACATATTGAAGTAGATAGCGGTGACAGAAACTTAATTTTAAAATTAGCTTATTCTTTAAATCAGAATTCTGAACATCCGCTGTCTAATGCGGTTATTAAAAAAGCAAAGGAAGAAAATATTAAACCTGAAAAAGCAGAAAATTTCGAAAATATCTCAGGTAAAGGGGTGAAAGGAAAAATTGACGGAAAAACAATTTATATAGGAAACGAAAGCCTTTTAAATACCTATCAGATTTCAGTTCCTCAGAATCTTAAGCAAAAAGCCGCAGAGATGCAGTCGAAAGCTCATACGGTATCGTATGTTGCAGAAAATGAAAAGGTATTGGGGTTCATAAGTTTTACGGATAAAATTAAAGAAAATGCGAAAAGATCGATCCAACAGTTAATAAGCGAAGGTATTGATGTAATGATGATGACAGGAGATAATGAACATACCGCAAAAGCCGTTGCCGATGAGCTTGGAATAAAACATTTTAAAGCTAATTGCCAGCCCGAAGATAAATTAAATGAAGTCAAAAAACTTCAGCAACAAGGAAAAATAGTAGCTATGACCGGGGACGGAATCAACGACTCTCCTGCCCTGGCACAAGCCAATATCGGGATCGCGATGGGTACAGGAACCGATGTAGCCATTGAAAGTGCTGAAATTACCTTACTGAAAGGTGATATCTCAGGAGTGGCAAAATCAAGGCTGCTCAGTGAAAAACTACTTAAAAACATCAAAGAAAATCTATTCTTTGCCTTTATTTATAATGTCTTGGGAGTTCCTGTTGCGGCAGGATTATTGTATCCGTTTTTTGGAATATTACTGTCACCGATGATTGCAGCAGCGGCAATGAGCGTAAGCTCATTATCTGTGATTTTAAATTCATTGCGATTAAATTCGGTTGATTTAAATAGTAAATAATTTTCTAATCTGTAGAGAAACTTTAAACCAAGAATATGAAAAAAGAAAAGCTATACATTGGATGTTCAGGTTTTTACAATAACGACTGGAAAGGATCGCTGTATCCGGAAGATGCCAAAAGTAAAGACTTTCTTACCTTATATTCTCAGGAATTCAATTGTGTAGAGATCAATTCAACGTTTTATAGAAAGCCGACTGCAAAGACTCTTATAAAATGGACAGAGGAAACTCCGGAAGATTTCAGATTTTTCATCAAAATTCCAAAAGTCATTTCCCATGAAAAAAGAATGAAAGACTGCAAAGAAGAAATTACGCTTTTCTGCGACCATATTTATTCTCATTTGGACAATAAACTTTCGGGATTTCTCTATCAGTTTCCCCCATCATTTAAAAATACGCCTGAAAATTTAAATATCATACTAAACAATATCGACTCAAGATTTTTAAACGTCATTGAATTCCGTCATGAATCCTGGTGGACTGGTGAAATTTTTAATATTCTTAAAGAAAAAAATATCGTCTTTTCCGGTGTCAGCTTTCCGGGAAATCTGCCGGAAGATGTTGTAATAAACCATCCTGATATTCTGTATTACAGACTTCACGGCAAACCGGTTTTATATAAATCTGAATATAGCGAAGATTTCCTCAAAGATTTAGCTCAAAAAATTAAAAAAGCGCAACATAAGACTTTTATATTTTTTAATAATACATGGGGAACTTCAGCCATAAAAAACTCACTTTTTCTTAAAGATATTCTCAAATAATGCGTATTTATTAAAATAAAATTAAAACTTAAATTTTCACATAATCAGGCATAATTTTTGTTAATAATTATTTGGAATTTTTAACATTTTTTAACAATTAAACTCCATTTAATTTTATGACAAAAAACTTTGCGGAAAAGTCTGTAAAAAAGTCTTTTCTAGGGATGTTTGCATTGATGAGTGCAACTTCGATTATATGTAACAGCTGTAATCAGAAAAATGATAAGAGAATCAGAAAAAATGATTCGGAAAGACCATCCCGTCGCAAAAATTGTCCCCAAAATTGATGATGAAAATATTTTAGATCCAGATAAGAGAGTTATTTATTTAACTTTTGACGATGGCCCCAACCGCGGAACGGAAAATCTCCTTAAAATATTACATAAAAGAAATGTCTGCGCAACGGCCTTCCTGGTGGGAAAACATGCCTACGGCAGCAAAAAACAGCAGGAAGACCTTCAGCTTCTCAGAAAAGATAAACTGGTAGAACTTGCTAACCACAGCTTTACGCATGCTCACAACAAATACACCGACTTTTACAAAGATCCGATAGGGGTAATGCATGATTTCGATACGGCTAAAGACAGCCTGAAACTTTATGACAAAATTGCCAGAACGCCAGGAAGAAACATCTGGAGACTGAACAACATTACCGTTACCGACCTGAAAAGTTCTACGGAAGCCGCAAATAGTCTGAAGAAAGCAGGTTACAAAGTAATCGGCTGGGATCTGGAATGGAAACCAACCAACAAGATGGCTTTAAAAGGAGATCATGAAGCCATGCTGAAAAAAGTAGACAGCATTTTCTTTAATGACCTTGAAAAGACTTCCAGACATCTCGTATTCCTTACGCATGATCAATATTTAACAGATGCAGATTCCGTTAATGAACTGGATCTTTTTATTGAGAAGCTCCAAAAAAGCAATCGGTTTGTTTTTAGAAAAATTTCGGAATATCCGGGAATTAATGAAATCCTGAACTGAGATCTTTCTTTAAACTTTATTTGATTTTTACTTACCACATTACTTTTTGCGGTTAAATTTAAATTGACTAGATCTGATTACATTTTAATTTAAAATTCAGAAATTTGCATTTATGAGTATTCATGAAAATTACAACGCTATAAAAAGCCAGCTTCCTCAGCATGTAGAATTGGTAGCAGTTTCAAAAACACACCCGGTTTCTGCTATTCAGGAAATCTATGATCTTGGCCAAAGGGTCTTCGGAGAAAATAAAGTACAGGAGCTTACGGAAAAATACCCGCTCCTGCCAAAAGACATACAGTGGCAACTGATCGGGCATCTGCAAACGAATAAGGTAAAATATATTGCTGAATTTATTGATACCATTCAAAGTGTTGATTCAGAAAAGCTGCTGAGGGAAATCAATAAAGAAGCGGGGAAACATCAACGCAAAATCAAAGTTCTGCTTCAGGTGAAAATAGCGGAAGAAGAATCCAAATTCGGATTGGAGGCCGAAGAAGCGAAAAATATATATCAAAACTACCTCGGCGGTGAATTTCCAAACGTCCTTATCACAGGCTTGATGGGTATGGCAACATTTACCGAAGATAAAAATCAGATAAAGAAAGAATTTTTAAATCTTAAAGAACTTTTTGATGAATTAAATCAGCTTCAGCCTTTAGAAACTTTATCAATGGGAATGAGTGATGACTTTCCGACTGCCATTGAATGCGGAGCTACCTCAGTGCGCGTTGGATCGGCAATTTTTGGCAGAAGAGATTACTCAAAATAGATGATTAGGTATAGTTTTTGCTAATAATTCAATCAAAAAATCTAAATTTGCAACTATGCAAAAAATCCTTATTGTAGAAGACGAAAAAGCAATCTCAGGAGTACTCCAAAGTATTCTTTCCGATGAACTTACTGACTATGAATTTGTAATCGCCGAAGATGGCCTTGAAGGTTATAAACAGGTAGAAAAAGAAGATTTCGCACTTGTGATTTCCGACATTAAAATGCCTAAACTTTCAGGAACAGAACTTTTGAAACAGAGTTTATCCCTAAAGCCGGAATCCACTTTCATTATGATCTCAGGACACGCAGATATCGACTCTGCCGTTTCCTGTCTTAGAGATGGTGCGTACGATTTCATTTCCAAGCCTATCGATATCAACAGATTGATTACCAGCGTAAAAAATGCTTTAGCTAAAGAAAGCCTGAAGAAAGAGAATAAAAATCTTCAGACCGAAAATAAAACGTTAAAGAAAAAGGTAAGCAAGAAATATCAGATGATCGGTGAATCAGCAGGTTTGAAAAAGATTCAGGATATGATCGAGAAAGTGGCCGCATCTGATGCTAGGGTATTGATCACAGGACCGAACGGAGCCGGAAAAGAACTTGTAGCCCATGCTATACATAATCAAAGCGAGCGTGCGAGAGGACCAATGGTGGAAGTAAACTGTGCAGCGATTCCTTCCGAATTGATTGAATCTGAATTATTTGGTCACGTAAAGGGTTCTTTTACAGGAGCTATCAAAGATAAACAAGGTAAATTTGAACAGGCCAACGGCGGAACTATTTTCCTTGATGAGATTGGTGATATGAGCCTTATTGCACAGGCAAAAGTTCTTAGGGCTTTACAGGAAAGTAAAGTATCTCCTGTAGGAAGTGACAAGGAAATAAAGGTGGATGTAAGAGTTCTTGCAGCTACCAACAAAAATATGCAGAAGGAAATTGAAGCAGGAAGATTCAGAGAGGATCTTTACCACAGACTTTCTGTGATTGAAATCTATGTACCACCTTTGGATGAAAGAAAAGAAGATATCAAATTATTGGTAGAACACTTCGCAGGAATCATCTCCGACGAACACGGTACAGCTCCGAAAAAATTTGACGATAAAGCTATCGAAGCTTTAAAATCACTGTCCTGGACAGGAAATATCAGGGAGTTGAGAAACGTAGTAGAAAGGCTGATCATTTTAGGAGGAAATACCGTTTCTGCTGATGACGTTGCAAGTTTTGTAAGGAAATAAGTAAATATTACTTTCAATAAATTATGAAAATTGCAGTATCTCAGGTTACTGCAATTTTTTTTGAATACAACTATTATGAAATTTTTAGATAAAAATTATACGAAAGAATGCCTTACGCTGGCACTTCCTGTCATGCTTACACAGGTGGGTCAGGTTTCGGTAAATCTTTTTGACAATATTATCGTGGGACAATTATTAGGAGCTGATGCGCTTGCTTCCGTTTCATTGGGAAATGCCGTATTCTTCTCCATGTTTGTGCTGGCCCTGGGATTTTCTTTTGCGATTCCGCCTCTTGTTTCTGAAGCACATTCACAGCATGATCATAAGACGATCAATTCAGTTTTCAGTCATGGATTTGTGATCAATATAACCGTCGGAATTGTTTTAATGGCAGTTTTACTTTTAGGAATGCCACTACTCTATCATTCCGGACAGCCTGATAAAATAATCCCTGATACGGTTGATTTTCTAACGATTATGGCAATCAGCATTATTCCTTTCATGGCTTTTCAGACACTAAGGGAAGTTTCTGAAGGCTTGTCGTACACGATTGGCGTCACAAAAGCTACAATTATTGCCAACGTCATCAATATTATTCTAAACTATGTCTTTATTAAAGGTCTTTTCGGAATTCCGCCGATGGGGGTAAAAGGTTCTGCCCTGGCTAGTCTTATCGCCAGAATTTTTATGGTTGTTTTTCTATATTTTGTGCTTTTAAAACAAAAAAAGACCAGACACTACATTAAAGATTTTTCATTAAAGCTTGAAGTTTTTTCAAAAAAAATGTTTGATAAAATGGTACGCCTGGGCTTACCTACAGCACTACAGATGTTTTTTGAAGTCACCGCTTTTGCTGCCGCTGCTTTTATCTGCGGACTAATCTCTGCTCATGATATTGCTTCTCACCAGATTGCCCTGAGTATGGCTTCATTCACCTTTAATTTATGCATTGGTTTTAGTGTAGCCTCTACAGTAATGATCGGCAGAAAACTCGGCGAACAAAATTTTACTGAATTAAGAAAAGTAGGAGTAAACAATTTAAAGATTGCTTTTATCTTTATGGCAATTTGCGGAGTGATATTTATTTTAGGAAGAAATATCCTGCCTACATTTTTCACCAAAAAAGAAGAAATTGAAGTAATTGCACTTGCTGCAAAATTAATGATTATTGCCGCTCTTTTCCAGCTTTCGGACGGGATTCAGGTAACGGCCTTAGGTACACTGAGAGGCATGCAGGATGTAAAAATTCCTTCTATTTATACATTTATCGCTTACTGGATTATTACAATTCCTCTGGGATATTTTCTTTGTGTGACCTTAAAAATGGGCGCCTTCGGAATGTGGATTGCACTTGGACTTGGGCTGACCATTTCTGCCTTATTTCTTGTTAAAAGGTTCTTCAGTTTATCGGAGAAAAGAATCAGAAAAAGTATGGAAGCCAATGTGAAAAGCATTATTTAAAAATCATTATTTCCGCAAAGAATGAATGTACAGACAAAAAGTATAGAAGTCCGACAGCAACATTTTACCCTCACCAATCAAAGGGCATTATTCTGGGAAGAACAGAAAGCCCTGATTCTTTCAGATTTACACATCGGAAAAACGGCACATTTCCGGAAGAACGGGATTGCTTTGGCCAATCAGATTATGAAAAATGATCTTGAAAGGCTTTCTATCCTTATAGAATTTTTCAAGCCTGAAAAGTTTATTGTTGTCGGTGATCTCCTCCATGCGGGAGACAATTCCGATGTAGACGAGTTCTGTGCCTGGAGAAATCAATATAAGGATCTGCATTTTCATCTCATCGAAGGAAATCATGACAGAATTTCAAAAAAGCTGGAATCTAAATTATGTTTAAATTTTAAATCCGAATTGCTTGAAATTGATGATTTTATGCTCATCCACGATTTTGAAAAAAAACACCCGAAATTTCAGATTACCGGCCATATTCATCCTGGATTTGTGATCAATTCATCGGTAAGAAAAATAAAGCTGCCTTGTTTTGTCGTAACGGAAAATCAGATTCTCTTGCCGGCTTTCAGTGATTTCACCGGCCTGGATACGAAAAATCTTCCCAAAAAGGGAAGATTCTATGTATTTACTGATGCGGAAATTTATGAGATTTAACTTTTATTTTAAGATTTTCTTTAAAATAAAATCCTGTTAAAGGCTTCTGAAGCCATATGAACCTGCACCGTCCAGTCATCGGCGGCTTCACTTCCCGCATCGTCGGAGATGTATTTCAGGCAAAGGAAAGGGATATTTTCTTTCATAGCGATCAGCGCAAGCGGATAAGCTTCCATATCAACAATATTGTAATCTTTTTCAGAATGATTCATTTCAAAGCTATCGCCGCTACCGCAAACTCCTTCAGGAAGATCATCTTTTTTAAGTCCATACTCTAGCAACGGCGGAATACCCGATAACGGAGTTTCATACAAGCTAAACCCAAGGCCTCTTACATCCATATCCCGCTGAATAAATTTTGTGCAGCAAACCACCTCACCTTTATGAAAACTTTTGCTGCCGGCAGATCCGAGATTGATGATCAATTTTGGTCTTCTGCGATGAATTTCTTTGGTGAGCTCCATAGCGGCATTCACTTTTCCGATGCCTGTGATGAGTTTATTCTTATTGTTAAAAACTTTTCCCGCTTCGGAATCCAATGCAAAAACAAAAAGGGTTTCATCTAAAGGAAATTGGTGATCATCGTTTATTTTAATCATAGAAAATAAATTTTAAATTAACAGAAGCAGATTATCATTTAAATGCTACAGCCATCTGCATCACATGAATTTTCATTACCTGAAAGGTTTTTCAGAGGAGATACCGTTTCATCGTAAGTCTGTTGAAGAGCACCTGTGAAAAATTCGACCGGCTGCGCGCCGGAAACAGAGTACTTTCCGTTTAAAATAAAGAAAGGCACCCCGGAAATTCCATGATTTCTTGCTTCCGAAAAATCTTTTTGTACATCATCCTTAAATTCTTCTGATGTTAAAGCCTGCCGAGCTTCATTCTTATCAATTCCCAAAGATTCTGCAAGAGCAATAAGTGTATCAATATTCCCAACATTCTTTCCGTCGATAAAATGAGCGATGAAAAGTGCTTCTTCCATTTTATCGGCTATATTGTATTTCTTGGCTAAATGTAATAATTTGTGGGCAGAGAACGTATTGGTTATTAAAGCATTTTCAAAGTTGAACTCAATTCCGGAGTTTTTCCCCATCTGCGATACCTGGCCGATCATTTGCCTGGCGTGTGTTTCCGGAACTCCCTTCTTCTCTTTGAAATATTCAAAAGTAGTTTTTGTTTCATCAGGATGTAAAGTCGGATCAAGCTGAAAACTTTTCCACTCTACTTCCACTTCATCTTTGAAAGGCAACTTTTCAAGTGCTTTTTCAAAATTATTTTTCCCGATATAGCAAAACGGACACATCACATCCGACCATATTTCTATCTTCATACTATTATTTTTTTTAATTGATTTTTAATTATTTAGCTTTCTGTTAAAGATCAGATGAGCCGTCAAAGCCAAAATTCCCATAGACACACCTACAAGGCAAACACCACCCCACTGAGCATACTGCCAGGCAATTGAAGCCAGCCATGTTCCCAAAGATCCGCCAATAAAATAAGATACCATATATACAGTATTGAGCCTGTTCACAGCATTTGACCGGATGAGAAAATAATTGGTCTGGTTCATAATATGACTCGACTGTACGCCCAGATCTATTAAGATTACGCCCACAATGAGCCCCCAATAGGTTTCACCAGCAAAATAAGTAAAAGCCCAGCTTATAAGAACTATGATCAGTGCATAAAAAATGATTCTGTTGAGATCCATTACTTTTTGAAGCTTTCCTACTTTTGCAGCTGCCAAAGCGCCTACAGCACCGGCCAAACCGAAACTTCCTACTACTGACGAACCAGCATTGAAAGGTGGCTTTTCCATGTGAAAAACCAGTGTTGTAAATAAAGCACACAGTGACCCGAAAGCCATAGCCCCGCGAAATGAAGCTAATCGCAAAACAGGTTGAGTTCTGGCAAGGTGAAACACCGATTTCATCAGCTCAGAATATGTTCCTCTGAAGTTCGGATGAAGCTCGGGAAGCTTAAAATATACTGCCAGCCATACCAGGATCATCATCCCGGAAGCTATTCCGAACATCGCTCTCCAGCCCCACATTTCACCAACAATACCACCGATAAAACGGGACAACAGTATTCCGAGAAGCAAACCGGACATCACCAGTCCAATATTTGATGACTTTTCCTGGTCCGAAGAAAGCTCTGCAGCCATCGGAACAAACAGCTGTGGAATAACCGAAGTGGCACCGATAAGCAAGCTGGCGATATAAAGCATCCAAAGCTCTCTGGCAAATGTCATCCAAAGTAAAGCCGCAAATACAAGAAGAAGATCGATGAGAATTAATTTTTTACGGGAAAATTTATCTCCCAAGGGCACAACCAACAAAAGTCCTGCGGCATATCCTAGCTGTGTAAGAACTGAAATTCTACTAGCTGCAGCCTCAGAAACTTTAAGATCTTCGGAAATAAGCGACAGTAATGGCTGATTATAATAAATATTTGCCACGACAAGTCCTGATATGACAGTCATCAGCCATATCACTGTACGTGAAATACTGCCCGGAGAATTCAATTGCATAGATTTTGTTTAAGAATTTGCGAATTTGCAATACAAAAATACTTATTTTGAAATAAAGAAAATGATGATTCCATCGGTTTTAACGATATTTTAAATTGACAAAAAACACGTTCACGAATCAGAATTTATCAGGAAATTTGTAGCATGAAAATCATACCACTAAAAGAAGGAAATTTTTCTACAAATAAAACTAAAGATTTTACCCTTTTAACGGAAGAAAATTCAGCAGTATTGGGAGGAATAAAAATGTCTGTAACCCCTTTTCTGATCATTACAGGAAATGATATCATTCTCCTTGATGCGGGAATAGGCTGGAAAAATGAAACCGGAAAAACAGTAATTTCAGAACTTCTGAAAAAAGAAAATATTAATCCGGAACAGGTCACCAAAATATTGCTCTCCCATCTCCATAAAGATCATATTGAAACGACTATAACCCGCACAGGAAACGGATTTGAAGCAACATTTCCCAATGCTGAAATTTATATCCAGAAACGCGAACTTGGTTTTGCCATGAATAACCGCGGTAATCATTCTTTTGATTTCGACACGCTGGAAAAGCTTATCAAACTCGATAATATTGTATGGATGGAGGAAGACAGCGGGTACATTACTGACGAGATTTATTTTGAGGTAGCTGGTGGCCACACTCCTTATATGCAGGTTTTCTGGATAAAAGAAGGTAATGAAATTGCATTTTACGGTGCCGATGATCTTCCACAGAAATCCTATTTAAAATATCACCTGGCCTATAAAAGTGACTTTGATGGAAGAAAAGCAATGGAACTGAGACTGAATTGGCAAAAAGAAGCCGTTGAAAATCACTGGAAAATTTTATTGTATCATGATCTTGACACGTCTGTTCTTCAGATGTAGAAAGTAAAAAATGGTTTAAAGTTCATTAAACCATTTATAAATATCAACAGTTGATGCTATATTCAGCTTTTTTCTCAATCTGTTTTTTCTGTTTTGAATCGCTTTAGGAGTAACGAATGTATACGTTGCAATTTCCTTTGTTGTTAAATTGAGCTTCAGATAAATACAGAAAATCAGTTCAGAATTTTTTAAATTCGGCTGAATGTCAGACAATTTTTTAAAAAAGTCCGGATCCACTAATCTGAATTTGCTCAACAGACGGGGAGAGTTTTCTTTTGCTAATGCCAAAATCTCATCCTGCACAAAAATCTTTTGGTTTAATTCTTCTAAATTGAATTCAGTCTTTTCGTTTTTCATAATATTTTCTCATCTCTACTAATTCCTGTTGCTTGTCTAAGCTTCAGCACTAACACTCTTCGCATGCAACTTCAATAAGAGCTCAATCTCTGTTTTTTTGAAGTTTTTATTTTTATGCTTGATATTTTATCATTTTGAAAATTGGCCTGCTTTTAGTAGTAATTACGTTTTTCTTGCTTATTGCATTTATTATTAAAATTCTCACAGAAACTGCGATTATAATTTTAGGTAAAGACAAAGAAAGAAAAAATGATTAAAATTTTCCTGAATTAAAATACCACATACATACCACGCCAATTTTTTTTAATGCTGCCGTTAATCCTTTACATCAGGTTGTTTACATAATATTTCAATAATCTGAGAACAAAACTATAGTTTTCTGAATTTGTTTTTTATGATTGTAATCAATAGGAACAAAAAATATGAGTTATATTTATTATGAAATACATAAAGTATTCAATAACAGAGTATAAGCTAATCTGTTATGGTACAGCTATGGTATTCTTCTTTTCAGTGTATTTTACTTAAAATTCAGACGTATTAGCTATTTCATCATTATATCCTAAGAAATAAGATGTACGCAATTCTATATAGTTTCTTCTAAAATAATAGATTATTTTTGTTGAAATAAAAATTTTGAAATAAATGCAAAATCACTCACAATTTTCATTTTTCAATAATGAGAATTTAATGATAAGATGTGTGTGAAAGTAAGGAAGATCAGAGAATTATTTCTTATTAAAATACTTTTAGAATCTTCTCAAAAGTATTAATATTTCTGCTTGTAAACTGATCTTTAAGATTTTTCTTACCTAAAATTTTTCCGAATGTAGAATCGAGTGTATTGCCTTTTGGAACCTGCCAGTAGAAGATATTCTTCACAATTTGCGCTTCTTCGTTTTCTGCCTTTGAAGCTTTTTGGAATTCTTCCATTAAAATATTTTCAATCCCGGAATTTCCTATAAAAGCATAGCAGTGTAAATGATCCTTCTTTTCAAACGGATTTCCTGATAAATATTCTTCCACTTCTTTGTCCGATTTTATGAATAAAAAAGCTTCGTATGAGAAATGATCAGACATGGCTTTTTCAAGAATCTGTTTCAATTCTTCTTCTTTTTTTTCAGATGAAAAAAGTATATTTCCCGAGGCTAGAACTGAAGAAACATCATTCATTCCTGCATTTTTAAAAACCTGGCAAACGTCAGCCATTTTCATATTGGTCCCTTTTACATTGACACCGCGAAGAAATGCACAGTATTTCATTTTTTAGAGTATATAAAGTTTGAGAGAAATGTCTATTGTAGAGATCTAAATTTAACCAAAATTCCATTCCGACCAAAATTAATCAATTCTTTCATATAAATTATAATCTGACCCGGAAGGCTTCAGAATATATATCTTTTCAATTATTTTATAATCGCTTTTCAGATGATCTTTGATTCTGAATTCTTTAACGAGTCTGTAATGCAGTCTGAAATATTCAGCATCTTTTCTTTGGTACAAATCTTCGTAAGAAAGCAGATACTTCGGTTTTCTATTTTTTACAGTATTGATCCAAAAATTCGCCTTATCTTTTTGAATTTCCAGCTGAACTTCTTTATCTACCAAGCCTACTTCATCAATAGTTTTCAAACCCGAAAAATATGGAATATAACCGGCAGGTTCCAGAAAGATCCACTGATTTTTATCCTTTTCATAGGTATTCAAAAATAGGCCTATATGTCTTCTGTAATTCCATTCCCCATTACCTGTTGCTATAGCATGTACTGTCTGAAAAATGAACATCGGAAAGATATAGAACATAATTAATAAAAATAGCCAGAGGTTTTTCTTTGCTTTCTGTTCTAAAATAAAAATCAAAACAGGAACAAAAAGTAAAATCTGAGGAACCCAATAATACCAGTCGAAAAGGCTTTTCTGAGAAATAAAAATAACCTGTTTAATCCATCCGAAAATAAAAATTATCCAAAGAAAATAATTTCTTCTATTTTTTTGTCTGATCAAATAAATAAAGCATAATAACTCAAAAGTAAGGATGATAATCGTAACCGGATTAAAATCTCCCGGAAGCTTCAGCATACCCCAGAAATTACCGAAATTTTGGGTGAAATATTCTATATTCTGGACTAATGTAAAATGATTATCGTAGGCAATTTTTTTAGCAACAATGGTATTATTAATCACTTCTCCGAAATATATCCAGTTGAATCCCAGCACTGCAGCAATTCCTAAAATTCCCCCCAGAATATAAGTCCAGTTGATTTTTTTATTCCAGAAAAGATCAATTAAAAAAACGGTTCCGAGAAAAATTACCGTATCAATTCTTGTAAATAAAATGAAAACCGGTAAGATGATCTGTACCCATTTTTTACCTTTATGAAAGCCGTAATACAACAGCGTCATTTCCAGAAAGAAAAGGATTCCGTACTCCATTCCCAGGATGGAAATTTTTATGGCCGGCGGTAAAATCCCAATCAAAAATATAAATATTGCCTTTTGCCAGTTGTTTTTTAATAATACATGTGAAAGGAAAAAACTACCTATAGTAAAGAGTATGGAATTAAAAATTAAAAGTGGCTCAATAAAATTTTCTTTTCCGAAAATCAGATTGAAAATGTATGAAACGAAAACGTAAAGATGTGTTGTGGAAGCAGAGATTTTTGTATTGCCATTGAATCCGATCACTCCATAATCGAGAAGGTTCTGAGCCACTCTCCAGGTGATAAATGCATCTTCCTGAATATAATGAGTAAATAAAAACAGCAGTTTGAAAATAACCGTAAACAATACGGCATACATCGGGATCTTAAGATTTTTTGTTTCTGACATTGTGCTTCTTTGATCCCACAAATATAATCTTTTAAACTTTTGAATCCCAACATAAAAAAAACGGAACCGAAGTTCCGTTTTAATTTTTTATTACTGTGTTGCCTTAATAATGGCGTTGGTAATCTGGGTTTCCTTTTCTTTCGAATAGGTGGAATCAAAAGGCTCCATCACATCAAACAGATATTGGTAGAATGGTGTGATTTTCTGTACTCCTTCAGATTCATTCATTGCTTTTTCTTTGCCCATTTCTTTTAGATTTTCAACGAATGTATTGAATTTCTTATCGATCGGTTCAATAGATTTAACAAGGTAATCATATGCTTTCTCTTTCTTCCCGATAGTTGTGTAGCCATCTGTAACTGCTGAAACTACCAGAGAATATTCCATCGGTTTTGTTCTGATCTGTCTTCTCAGATAATTTTGATCGGCTTTGCTCAGACTCATGTAATAATCATATTCTTCAAAAATGCCTTTTTTCAAAACTTCTGCGAGCTTCAGTCCTTTGGCTTCCTGTCCTGAAACAATGTATCCATACACCATTGAACTTAATGAACGCGGATCATTATATTTTTCTGCAGGAATTTCTTTCGACGCAAGATCCAGTAATTCCAAAGCTTTTCCTTTTTGTCCCATTGTTGCTAAAGCTGCCGCTGCTCTGCTTGCTGAAGCTCTGTAGCTCATAATGTTGGAAGTCGCTGTTTCGTCAAAATGAGTATTCAGATTTTTAAAATTACCCCATCTGAAATTTTTTACAACGTTATATAATGAATTAGGATCTACTCTACCCATCTCTCCGTCCGGCGTTTGAGGCGTATGGATCGGGATCAGTCGATAGCTGAATCCATCAAACTGAAGATATTCATCAAGATAGAAAATATTTTCGCTGTCATAGATTCCTCCTGAAGAGAAACTGATTGGCTTTTTCCAGTCGAAATTCGCAAGAATATCAAGCATGATCAGATTATTTTTATACAAAGTATTTGCTTTGTAAGTAATCATGATCTGGTTTACGGTATTCGGAAGATCCGCAGCATTGATGATTCCTGCTTTTACTGCATTTTCTTTATTTACAGGAAGAATGAATTTATTAACAGGAAGAATATTATATTTTTCAAATTTTTCTTCCCCGAAATACATTTTAAGAAGTTCATTTTTAGCGGGAGAAGTATATTTAAGGAAGCTTATCGCCTGTTTCATCGTCATTGAATCCTGTGTAAGATACTTTCTGAATTCTGCAAACTCTGTTTCAGGTGCCCCTTGTTCTTTCAACATAGAGAAAAGCCCTTCCCAGTCTGATTTTTTCATCATGTAGATCTGGTCGTTTACACCATCTCTGTAGTCATCATGAGTCAATACACCCGGCACCGGTGCCGCATTATATGTTCTTCTTTTGATCTGATCGATATTCCATGGAGTTGATGCCAGTGTAAAGTTCACCACTTTTACATCATCCCTGAACTGTTCTGTCTCCTGGATAGCCCAAACCGGATACGTATCATTATCCCCATAAACAAATAAGATATCGTTTTTAGGCAATGATTTTAAAACAGAATATCCATAATCATAAGAAGTATATCGGTCGTGTCTGTTGTGTACATTGTAATTCTGGAATCCCATCATAAAAGGTACTCCCAATAAAACAACTCCTGCAACAATATTCGCAGCATTAGATTTTATTTTAGACTGTAGGAACCATAAAATAGCGCCCGCACCAAGGCCAATCCATATGGCAAAAACGTAGAACGAGCCCACCATTGCATAGTCTCTTTCTCTTGGCTCAAAAGGTTTTACTCCCGTATAGAAAATAATTCCCACGCTCATCAACACAAAAATGGAAAGCATGGCATAAAATCTTCCGAAGTCTCTGTTTAACTGGAAAAAGAATCCGATAAGCCCTAAAATTAACGGTAAAAAGAAGAATTTTACTGTACTTTCATTTTTAAACTTGGCTGGCATCTTATCCTGATTTCCCCAAAGTGTATTATCGATGAAAGGAATTCCTGAGATCCAGTTTCCTCTCGTGATTTCCATGTTTCCTTCAAGATCATTCTGACGTCCTACAAAGTTCCACATCAAATATCTCACAAAATAATATCCGTTCTGGAACGTGATGAAATAATCTAAATTCTGTCCCAACGAAGGTCTCTGAACATTCAGAAGATTGTAAGGTCTTACTTTTAAATAATCTGAAGCGGTAATGGTTCCATCCTCATATTTTTTTCTCAGCTCATCAAAAATCTGCTTGGCTTCAGGGCTGTCTGCAACATCTTCATTTGAATAATTAAAGCTGAAATCAGGTGCCCCATACATCGAAATATAGTTGGACATTACATCCTTATCTTCATTAAACATTCTCGGCATGAAGCCTACGTGCGCTTTATTAAAGACGTAATTGAATCTGTCGCCGGTCTTTCTGTATGTTCCGGTTTTTTCGTCTTTTTCGTAAATCTCGCCGGTTTTTTGAGTTTTAAAACTTCCGTCTTCATTTTTCTCAATTCCGTTGGCATCAAGATAAGCCGTATAATTCTGACCATAGATTGTTGGCCAGTCGCCATATTGCTCTCGGTTATAATAATCAAGCATTCCGATCGCATTGTCCGGATCATTAAGGTTCATCGGAGGATTGGCATTGGCCCTGATAGGAATTACCATCCAGCAGGAGAAACCAATCATCATGAAAACGACAGATAAAGCAATCGTCTGATAAACATTTCTCTTCATTTTTCTGGTGTAAGAAATCAGGAAGTAGCAAATCGCAATCATCAGGATAAATGCTGCAATCGTCCCTGAATGGAAAGGAAGACCTAATCCATTAACAAAGAAAATCTCAAGTTTTCCGAACATGGTCATGATCAACGGGAAGATTCCTTTAAAAACAATAGCCAGAATAACTAATGTGATAACATTTGCCCAGATAAAATTTTTCCAGGTAAATTTATATTTTCTTGCATAATATACAAAGCAAACCGCCGGAATTGCGAGCATACACATCATGTGAACACCTACAGAAAGTCCCAGAATAAAGAAAATCAATATAATCCATCTTTCATTGTCTGCCGCCAAATATTCATTTTCCCATTTGGTAATTAACCAGACTAAAAGTGCAATAAACATAGACGCCATGGAATATACCTCTCCTTCTACCGCAGAAAACCAGAATGTATCTGAGAATGTAAAGCATAAAGCGCCTACAATTCCTGCAAAAAGAATAGAAATTTCCTGATGTTTTGTAATTTCATCAAAATCTTTGTTTAAAAGTCTTCTTACGAAATGGGTAATCGTCCAAAACAAAAACAAAATCGTAAACGCACTGAACAATGCGGACATCGCGTTGATCACGATAGAATAATTTTCGCCTTTCCCTAAAGCAAAAATGGCTGCCACAGCACCCACAATCTGGAATAAAGCTGCTCCCGGAGCATGCGTTACTTCAAGTTTTACCGCCGAGGAAATATACTCGCCACAATCCCAAAAACTGAAATTCGGTTCTATGGTGGACAAGTATGTAATAAATGCAATGGCGAAAATCACCCATCCGAGAACGGTGTTCCATTGCCTGAAAGTCCAATTTTTCATAGTATTAAATCAATTACGCGAAAATAAGGCTTTTATATGATTTTAGAGGGTTTTTAACAAAATTTAAAGGTTTTGGCTCACTTTTTGAAAACTTTCCTCTTTGGATAGTGATAGAAAAATAATTTTTATCTATTTTAGAGGTTAGAAATCAAAACAAAAGTTTAGAAATAAATTTATTTTTTTGTATTTTTGCCGACAGATTTTTATTGAAAAATAACAAATAATGAGTAATGTTTACGATAATATACTTGGCCTAATAGGAAATACTCCTATGGTGAAGCTTAACACTGTGACGAAAGATATTCCTGCAACCGTTTATGCCAAGTTAGAATCATATAATCCTGGACATTCCACTAAAGACAGAATCGCACTTCATATTATAGAAAACGCTGAGAAAAAAGGTTTATTAAGAGAAGATTCAGTAGTTGTAGAAACTACTTCGGGAAACACAGGATTTTCAATCGCAATGGTTTGTATTATTAAAGGATATAAATGTATTCTTGCCGTAAGTGACAAAACAAAGCCTGAGAAAATTGCCTATCTGAAAGCCCTTGGCGCAACCGTTTATATTTGCCCTGCGAATGTGCCCGCGAACGATCCGAGATCATATTATGAAGTGGCTAAAAGAATTGCCCTTGAAACTCCCAACTCGATCTACATCAACCAGTATTTTAATGAGTTAAATGTTGATGCCCATTATCAGACCACCGGTCCTGAGATCTGGGAACAGACACAAGGAAAAATTACTCATCTTTTCGCATGCACGGGAACTGGCGGAACATTATCCGGCTCCGCAAAATTCCTAAAAGAAAAAAATCCTGATATTAAAATTATAGGAGTAGATGCTGATGGATCTATTCTTAAAAGTTATCACGAAACAGGAGAAATCCATAAAGAAGATGTTCACCCTTACCAGATTGAAGGAATGGGTAAAAATCTAATCCCTTCTGCCCTTCTTTTTGATAAAGTGGATGAATTTGTAAGAGTAAATGACGAAATGTCTGCCTACAGAACGCGTGAAATCGCTTTAAAAGAGGCCATCATGGGAGGATATACAACAGGAGCAGTTACCCAGGCTTTAATTCAGTATGCACAATCTCATGAATTTTCAGAAAATGATGTAGTTGTTCTGATTTATCCTGATCACGGCTCAAGATATATCACAAAAGTATACAGTGATAAATGGATGGAAGAACAGGGATTCATCAACAATTGTGTTCATAATTATGATGAAGTTTTCAAAACAGAATTCATAAAATAATAAATAAACAATTTATACAAATCAAGCCTTTTGAAATCAGAAAAGGCTTTTTTACTTAAAAATATTAATAAAAATGTTGGATATTTTTGACAGAATAAAAGAAAATCCAGGACCTCTTGGACAATTTGCAGATTATGGTGAAGGGTATTTTATTTTCCCGAGATTAGAAGGACCTATCGGACCAAGAATGAGATTTCAGGGAAGAGAAGTTATTTTCTGGAGTGCTAATGATTATTTGGGAATGTGTAATCACCCGGAAGTTTTGGAAGCTGATGCGAAAGCTGCCGCAGAATTCGGGATGTTTTATCCAATGGGCGCCAGAGCAATGTCCGGAGAAACCGAGCAGCACCTGCAACTGGAAAGAGAACTGGCTGATTTTGTACAAAAAGAATCTGCATATTTATTAAATTTCGGATACCAGGGAATGGTTTCTACCATTGATGCACTGGTTGGAAGAAACGATGTGATTGTTTATGATGTTGATTCACATGCTTGTATCGTTGATGGTGTAAGACTTCACGCAGGAAAAAGATTTACTTACAGACATAATGATATTGCAAGTCTTGAAAAAAATCTCGAAAGAGCAACCAAAGTAGCTGAAGAAACAGGTGGCGGTATTCTTGTTATTACAGAAGGTGTTTTCGGGATGAGAGGACAACAAGGTAAGCTGAAAGAAATCTGTGAATTAAAATCAAAATATAAATTCAGACTTCTGGTGGATGATGCACACGGGTTTGGAACTCTGGGAGCAACCGGAGCTGGAGCCGGCGAAGAGCAAGGCTGCCAGGATCAGATAGATGTATACTTCTCTACTTTCGCGAAGTCAATGGCGGGATTCGGAGCCTTCATTGCAGGTGATAAAGAAATCATCAGATATCTGAAATTTAATTTACGATCTCAGATTTTTGCAAAATCTCTGACTATGCCAATGGTAATCGGAGGCTTGAAAAGACTGGAGCTTTTAAGAACAAGACCTGAAATCAAAGCCAAGCTTTGGGAAAATACACATAAGCTACAGAACGGTTTAAAGGAAAGAGGATTTAATATCGGTGATACCAATACTTGTGTAACTCCGGTAATGATGCAGGGAACTCCGGTAGAGGCAACACTCTTAGTGAAAGACTTGAGAGAAAACTACGGAATCTTCACATCTGTAGTAGTTTATCCTGTGATACCTAAAGGAATGATTTTACTAAGACTTATCCCAACGGCATCTCATACGGACTCGGAAATCAATGAAACCCTGGCAGCTTTTGAAGCAATTCATGATAAACTTGTCAGTGGACATTATAAAGATCAGGAGCAAAAGTTGCTGGCTGAGCAAGGCTTAAGTTTTAAAGAAATTTAAATCGTAAAATATAAAACCACTGAAAACCCATCAGTGGTTTTTTCTAATAATTGATACTCATGAAATGTTTGTGAGTTTTAAAGTCATGAAGTTTACCTAACTTTGCTAAAAATTTAATTGTTGAAAGATCTGCTTCTTATCACTCCCCCATTTACGCAACTTAATACCCCTTATCCTGCAACGGCTTATATTAAAGGTTTTTTGAATACAAGAAATATTTCAAGTTATCAGGTGGATTTGGGTATTGAAGTGATTTTGGAATTATTTTCCAAAACTGGAATTCAGAAAATTTTTGACAAAGAAATTGATATTCAACTTGTTTCGGAAAATTCACAACGGATTTATACATTAAGGGATGAATATATAAAGACGATTGATCAGGTTATTTCTTTTCTGCAGGGTAAAACTCCTACATTGGCCAGGCAGATTTGTTCTATGAATTTTCTTCCGGAAGCCTCAAGATTCAATCAGCTTGATGATATGGAATTTGCCTTTGGGAATATGGGATTACAAGATAAGGCCAAGCATTTGGCTACGTTGTATTTAGAAGATTTGTCAGATTATATCATAGAAAATATTGACTCTGATTTTGGTTTCAGCAGATATGCAGAACGATTAGGCAAAAGTGCTAATTCATTTGATGACTTATACTCAAAATTATCTGGAAATCAAACTTTTATTGATTATTTTACTTTAAAAATTCTTCAGAAAAAAATAGAAATAACACAGCCTAAACTGGTTTGTTTTTCGGTTCCTTTTCCTGGAAATTTATATTCTGCTTTTCGCTGTGCAAAGTTTATCAAAGAAAATTTTCCTCATATCAAAACGGCAATGGGCGGCGGTTTTCCCAATACCGAATTGCGGGAAGTAAAAGATAAAAGAGTCTTTGAATTTTTTGATTTCATTACACTGGATGACGGAGAACTTCCCATAGAACTACTTTATGAAAATATTTGTCATTCTGAACAAAGTGAAGAATCTCAGTTCAAAAGAACTTTTTTGATCGAGAACAGCACCGTTACTTATAAAAATAATTCTGCAAGAAATGATTATAAACAGGCAGAAATCGGAACTCCCGATTATTCTGATTTACAATTAGATAAATACATTTCGGTTATTGAGATTGCCAATCCGATGCACAGCTTATGGAGTGATGGAAGATGGAACAAGCTAACCATGGCCCATGGATGCTACTGGGGAAAATGTACATTCTGCGATATTTCTTTAGATTATATAAAAATTTATGAACCGATCTCGGCAAAAATTTTAGTTGACCGGATGGAAGAATTGATCCGGGCTACCGGAGAAACAGGATTCCATTTTGTAGATGAAGCTGCCCCGCCAGCCTTAATGAGAGAAGTTGCTTTAGAGATTTTGCGGAGAGACCTGGTGGTAACCTGGTGGACCAATATCCGTTTTGAGAAAAGCTTCACTCGTGATTTATGTTTTTTGTTAAAACTTTCCGGATGTGTTGCCGTTTCGGGCGGACTTGAAGTAGCGAGTGACCGTTTACTGAAATTGATTGATAAAGGAATTTCTGTTGAACAAGTGGCAAAGGTTACAAGAAATTTCACTGAAGCCGGGATCATGATTCATGCTTATCTAATGTATGGCTACCCGACACAAACTGTTCAGGAAACGGTGGATTCTCTGGAAATGGTTCGCCAGTTATTCGAAATGGGAATTTTGCAAAGTGGATTCTGGCATCAGTTTGCTATGACCGCTCATTCTCCTGTGGGATTAAATCCTGAAGAATTTGGAGTTACTCCGATTAAACAGGAAATTCTTTTTGCAAACAACGATGTTGATTTTACAGACAAGACGGGAATCGATCATGGGAAATTTAGCTTTGGTTTGAAAAAATCATTGTTCAATTATATGCACGGAATCAATTTTGAACTTCCTCTCCAAGAGTGGTTTGATTTTAAGATTCCAAGAACGACAATTCACCCTGACTACATTCATGATGCTTTACTTGAAGATGATATTTTTACTTTCAAAGGAAATTCAAAAATTGTGTTTTTAGCTAAAAATGTAATCGCTGAGAATCGCATAAAAACAAAAAAGAAATACCAATACCCGTATACAAGAATTACAGTTCACTTAAAAACCAATATTATCAGCATTGATCTTGATTCCTCACATGCAAAATGGCTAATGTCAATGTTTAATCAATACCCTGTTCAAAATCCGAAAAAGCCTACGCTTCAACAACTTAAGGCTCAATTTGAAGAAAATTTTGATGATTTTGAATTGTTCTGGTTTTCAAAACCGATACAGCAACTGAAAGAAAATGGTGTGATTTTGAGTTTGTAGATCTTGTTTTCAAAAATTCATATTTATCGAATTTCTCATTCTACAAGAATTTAGATACCAATTATAGTAAAAATGATATCGAGATTTCTCCGAAATAAAATCTTGATTAAATTAAATTTAAATAATGTAAAATCTCCTGAAATAAATTCCCAGGAGATTTTATGTTTTTTGGCTAAAGCCAACTGAATATTTTATAAAACTAAAACGGGCTAAAGCCCGTTTCTATTAATAATTTATTTTTGAACTCCGTCTTTTGTGACTTCACCTACAATTACCTTTTCCTGAAATTTAATAAAGTTAGGATCCAGAATTGCCATTCTTTCTGCAATAGCTTTGTAAGTCGGAAACTTTAGAATTGACGCCCGGCCAGACATTTCCCTATATAAAGTGAAAGTTTTTCCGCCCGCTGTTTTAATCTGTTTCGTAGTTGTTATGTATTTACCAATATATTTACTGTTGGCATCATAAATTTCAATATCCACAAAAGTTTTATCAGTGATGGTATCTTCAGATCCGAAGCTTACGGGTAAATTTGTAAAATAACCTACTGGTTTCCCATTACTTAGAATTTCTCCTACATTGTTGACCGTGATATTTAATCGGTCTATTTTACTTCTAATTGTGTAAGCATCTTTTGTTTTAGTATCAAGCTTTCTTTTAGGAGAACTTTTAAAAAGCTCATCTAAATTTTTTATATTGATTCCTCTTTCATCAATAATCTTCAGACTTTTTACGCAAGTGTAAGCTGCAGACTTTTCTTCACCAGAAAATGCTGATGGTGAAATATAATCCAACTCAAGTGTTTTATCTTTATTATAAATCCTGTTTAATTTTATATAACTATCTCTTACAGAATCGACAATACTTTTATCAATAAATTCTACGGTATATATTGGAGTCTCTTTAAGATCCATGAAAGTATATACATTGGATTTATTTGAAATTTTTGCAACATGTACTCCTTCAAGAGTAACAATTCCTCTTTTGATTTTAACCGTTTGAGCATGAAACAAAAACCCCAGAATTGCAAATACAATAATTAAACTCTTCTTCATAAAACCAGACTTTTACATAACATAAAAAAAGTGTAACAAAGTTACACTTTCTTGAAAATATATTTAGCTTTTCATTTAATTATTCACAAAGGATGATTCCTTTATTATGATTAAATTCTACAACACCGCTTTTGATAGGATAAGAAAAAACAGAATCTTTCTCATTTTCTTTGGTAAAATATTTATTATACGCTTCATCAACAGACTTTGTGTACAATTTTACTTTACCACCAATCAAAGAAGAAACAATTCCTGCGTGATTTTTCATGATGTGAAATTCACCATTCTTTCCAGGCAATAATACTGAGTCTACTTCTCCTTCAAAAACTACGTATTCTGGTGTTAAAATTTTTATATTCATAGAAACAAATTTGAAATTTGATGTTTGAAATTTGAAATCATGATAGAATCTCAAATTTCAGATCTCAAATTGTTAATTATTTATGCGTTATCAGCTAACATTTTTTGTCCGGCTTCGATCGCTTCTTCGATAGTTCCTTTCAGGTTGAAAGCAGCTTCCGGTAAATGATCCAATTCACCATCGATGATCATGTTGAAACCTTTGATTGTATCTTTGATATCAACTAAAGATCCTGGAATCCCTGTAAACTGCTCTGCCACGTGGAAAGGCTGAGATAAGAATCTCTGAACTTTTCTTGCACGGTAAACAACTGATTTATCTTCTTCAGAAAGTTCTTCCATACCAAGGATGGCGATGATATCCTGAAGTGCTTTATATCTCTGAAGAATTTCTTTTACTCTCTGAGCACAGTTGTAATGCTCTTCACCGATTACTTCAGGAGCAAGGATTCTTGAAGTAGAAGCCAACGGATCTACCGCAGGATAAATACCTAAAGAAGCAATTTTTCTGTCAAGTACCGTTGTTGCATCCAAGTGGGCAAATGTTGTTGCCGGAGCCGGGTCAGTTAAGTCATCCGCAGGTACGTAAACCGCCTGTACTGAAGTAATTGAACCGTTTTTAGTAGAAGTAATTCTTTCCTGCATCGCACCCATTTCAGAAGCTAGGGTCGGTTGGTAACCTACCGCAGATGGCATACGTCCAAGAAGTGCAGATACTTCAGAACCAGCCTGTGTAAATCTGAAGATGTTGTCTACGAAGAAAAGTACGTCTCTACCTTGTCCGCTTTCACCACCATCTCTATAATATTCAGCTAATGTAAGACCAGAAAGTGCTACCCTCGCTCTTGCACCAGGTGGCTCATTCATCTGTCCGAAAACGAATGCTGCTTTAGAATCTTTCATCGCTTCCAAATCTACTTTAGAAAGATCCCAACCTCCGTTTTCCATAGAGTGTATAAAATCTTCACCATACTTGATGATTCCTGATTCCAACATCTCTCTTAAAAGGTCATTTCCTTCTCTCGTTCTTTCACCTACTCCGGCGAAAACTGAAAGACCTCCGTGTCCTTTTGCAATATTGTTAATCAACTCCTGAATCAATACGGTTTTACCTACACCAGCACCACCGAACAAACCGATTTTACCTCCTTTTGCATAAGGCTCAATAAGGTCGATTACTTTGATACCTGTAAATAAAACTTCAGCAGAAGTTGAAAGTTGATCAAATTTTGGAGCTTCTCTGTGGATAGGAAGACCTCCCTCCTTAGAAATATTCTGAAGCCCGTCGATAGCATCACCAACAACGTTAAAAAGTCTTCCGTTTACAGCCTCTCCGATAGGCATTGTAATAGGATTTCCGTATCCGATTACATCCTGTCCTCTTTTAAGACCATCAGTAGCGTCCATTGCGATACATCTTACTGTATCTTCTCCAATATGCTGTTCTACCTCTAAAACTACTTTTTCACCGTTATCTTTTGTAATTTCTAACGCGTCATAAATGCTTGGAACTGCTTCCACATCAGTAAAGACAACGTCGATTACCGGACCAATAATTTGAGAAATTTTACCTTTAATTTGGTTTGCCATTGCTAAATTTTTTCTTGGTGCAAATATAATGATTCTTGCTTAACCCGCAATTGGTAAAAAACAGATTTTTATCATACTTTTACTCAATGTAGCAATATATCAATTTAACAGTTTACCAATTAAATCACTGGTGATAGAAAGAACAGCATTTATATATTGTTAAATTAGTACATTATTATATTGTTACATTAGTTTGCTTATATTTGCAGTCAAAATTTTTCCAGTTTGAAAGTTTTCAAGAATTTTAATGATTATACTTCTCAAAAGCCTTTAGCATTATCTTTGGGCATGTTTGACGGGGTTCATCTCGGGCATAAAAGTATTATTGATGAATTGCTAAAAGTAGGTTCTGAAAACCATCTTGAAACCGCCATTCTTACTTTCTGGCCGCATCCGAGATTTGTTTTCAACCCCAATGAAGATTTGAAGCTTCTCAATACTTTAGAAGAAAAAAAATTCTTAATGGAAAAATATAGTATTGATACTTTATTTTTAAAAGAATTTGATGAAGAGTTCAGAAATCTTACCGGCGAAGAATTCGTAAGCAAGATCCTGGTTGATAAACTTAATATTAAATATCTCATCATTGGTTACGACCATTCTTTCGGCAAAAATAAGAGCGGAAACTTCGAGTTGCTTCAAAAGCTTTCAAAAGAACTTGATTTTGAGGTAGAACAAATGGAGGCCATTAATATTCATGAAAATAACATCAGCTCTACCAAAGTCCGAAATGCTCTTTTAACTGGAAATGTTAAAGAAGCTAATGAAATGCTGGGTTACTCCTACTCTGTTTCAGGAACCGTAGTCCACGGAAAGAAAATCGGAAGAACAATAGGATATCCTACCGCGAACATCGAGACCGATTCTATAAAACTTTTGCCTAAAAAAGGAGCCTATATTGTTGAAGTTTTTGTTAAAAATCAGCAGTACAAAGGAATGTTGAGCATCGGGACAAACCCTACCGTAAATGGAGGAAAGCTAACTGTTGAAGTCTATATTCTTGATTTTGAAGGAGATATTTATGGTGAACAAATTACTGTGAAATTTAGGGATTTTTTACACGATGAAATTAAATTCGAAGGGTTGGAAAAACTGATTGAAAAATTAGACGAAGACAAAAGGTTGACGGAGGAGTTTAAATTTTAAGAATTAAGAATCTCTTCTTTTCCCTTTTTTGTCAAAGAACTGAATACCAAATCATAAGACTGATCGATCATCTTTAAAACGAGTTCCCGCTTTAAACCATCAACCAAAACAGAATTCCAATGTATTTTGTTCATATGGTAGGCGCCTGTAATTTGCGGATATTGCTCACGAAGTTCGGCACTCCATTCCGGATCTGTTTTTACGTTGATTCCCAATGGTTGCTTTTCCAATGCCATTAGTAAAAACATTTTGTTTCCTACTTTCAGGACAAGGGTTTCATTATCAAAAGGAAAACCCTCCGTTACTCCTTTCTTAGCAAGACAATAATCTAAAATTTCGTTGGCATCCATGGTTTGGTTTATGAGCAATAAATAATTGGTAATGAGTAATTTTTTTATTAAAGATTAATGATGATTGATAAATGAGCTTATTTAAAAGTTATCTTTTATCTTTTATCTTTTATCTTTTATCTTTTATTGCTCCAAATTTAGTAAATTTAAGAAGCAAACAACAACTTCGCAAACCAGATTATTATGAAAGCTTTAGTCATCGGTGCTACGGGCGCTACAGGAAAGGACTTGGTCAATCAGCTGCTACAGGATAAAGATTTTGAAGAGGTTAGTATTTTTATAAGAAAACCTGTTGATATTCAGAATGAAAAGCTGAAAGTACATGTCGTAAACTTTGAAAATCCTGAAGAATGGAAAAGCAAAGTACAAGGTGATGTAGCTTTTTCATGCCTGGGAACAACATTAAAAGCCGCAGGAAGCAAAGAAGCTCAAAGAAAGGTTGATTTCGATTATCAATACGAATTTGCCAAAGCAGCAAAAGAAAACAACGTTACCGACTATATTCTTGTTTCAGCCTATGGTGCTAATCCGAAATCTAAAATTTTCTATTCTAAAATGAAAGGAGAATTAGAAGAAGCTGTTAAAAAACTTCATTTTGAGAAAATAACTATTTTCAAACCGGGTATGCTGGAAAGAAAAGATTCTGACAGAACAGGTGAAGTCCTGGGAAGCCGGATTATAAAATTTGCCAATAAACTGGGACTTTTGGAAAGTCAGAAACCATTACCAACAGATGTTTTAGCGAAAGCTATGATTAATTCATCTAAAATAAAAAGTAATGGGTATTCGAGTATAAAACTGGGAAATATTTTTTGTTTTGCAGAAAAATAACTCAATAATGGAACAATGTACAAATGTAACAGTGTAACAATTCCAAATTGGTAAATTGTCACACTGTTATATTGTTAGATTAAATAATTACAGTTATTTCAGATATTTTGTAATTGCCTCGTCAGTAGGTTTTGTAGTACTTACAAAAGAATCGATTAATTTTCCGTTTTCGTCAATTAAGAATTTGGTGAAATTCCAAAGAATGGTTGTATTTTTTACTCCGTTTAAATCTTTTTCTGTTAAATATTTAAAGATCGGAGCTGTATCATCGCCTTTTACAGAAACTTTAGCGGCCATAGGGAAAGTTACTCCGTAATTTTTCTGGCAGAAAGCACCGATTTCTTTATTGGTTCCCGGTTCCTGTCCTCCGAAATTGTTGGCAGGAAATCCTACTACAACCAGCTTGTCTTTATATTCCTCCGAAACTTTTTCAAGATCAGCATATTGTGGGGTGAAACCACATTCTGAAGCTGTATTGACAATCAGTATTTTTTTTCCTTTAAAATCTGCAAAGTTGATTTGCTTTCCTTCTTCCAGGGCATCAACTTTAAAATCATAGATTGATTTTCCCATAAGTTCTTTGGTTTTGGCTTTTGATACATCACTTTTTTTCTGAGCACAACTGTTGAAGAATGCTACAAAAGAAAGGAGCAATAAAAATATTTTTTTCATAACTAAATTTTATTTTATTTAAACTTGAATGTGTTAGCCGGAAAAACTTTATTGATATCAACCCTATTGATAAGCATTACGTAATCTCCGTCCTTTTTGGCGCTTGATGATTCAATTCTGAAAGGCATAAACAAATTTCCTACCTTTTTATAGTCAGAATATATTAAAGTTTCATCTTTTTTAATTTCTTTTAAAAGCATATAGTCTTTTGTATCGAAATAATAGATGTTCTTATTAACGTTTTTTGTTAATTCTACTTTATGACAGTAAACATTTCCTATTTTTTCTTTTCCGAGATATTTGGCTTCAAAACCTTTGCTTTCCCAGTCGATAAAATCATTATCAAAACTTTCCGGGGCATAATCGGGATATTCCTGAACTTTATTGGCAGCATAATTCATGGCATACCCTTTAGTTCCGTCGTATCCTTCAATGGCAGTGTCTTTCCCTCCTATGGTGATCACTGTCTTTGTAAGGTTCGGGCGTTGCTGATAAATCTTTATGGGATATTCATCTTTAATTCCCAGAATCACTTTCCCCTGAAGCAATACAGAATTTAAAAGTTTCCAATTGGTTAATCCTCCGGACAATTCGATGTTTTTATCAATAATTTCTTTTGCAGTCTGCGCAAAAAATGATTGTGAAAATACCAGGACGAAAACTAAAAGTAACTTCTTCATTAATTTTATTTATAAATTCAAATATAAGATTTATTAATTTACCAGTGTATCAGTTTAACAATTTACCAATCAATTCGATAATAAATTCCTTGCTTTCTCCAGATCTTCCGGCGTATCGATTCCTACTCCTATGAAATTGGTTTCTATCATCTTGATTTTCATACCATATTCAAGATAGCGGATGCATTCGATTTTCTCAGCAATCTCCAGAGGTTTCATTTCCAGTTTTGAGAACTGTATCAATGCATGCTTTCTGAAAGCATAAACGCCGATATGTTTAAAATATTCAACATTATAGGAAATTTCGCGGTGAAAAGGAATTACAGAACGGCTGAAATACAGAGCAAAACCATTATTATCCGTAATAACTTTTACATTATTCGGATTTTCAATTTCTTCCTTATCGTGAAGTTTTATTTTTAAAGAAGCTAAAGAAATTTCCTGGTTTTCATCGTGATGAAAAACTTCAATTAATTGTTGTAAAGGCTCTAATTTCAAAAATGGCTCATCTCCCTGAACATTAATCACAATATCACAGTCAATATTTTGTACGGCTTCTGCAATACGGTCACTTCCTGTTTCGTGCTGCCCGGTCATGACTGCTTTTCCGCCGTTTTTTGTAATTTCATTAAAGATAATTTCCGAATCGGTAGCCACAAATACTTCATCAAATAATCCTGTTTCCACAACATTCTGATACGTTGTAGTGATAACAGTCTTCTCTCCTAGCATTTGCATCAGCTTAGCAGGAAAGCGGCTTGCCTCGTATCGTGCGGGTATGACTGCGATGATTTTCATAAAAAAGTGTATCAATGTAATAATGTAACAGCCTAACAATAACTAATTGTACATTGTTAAACTGCTACATTGATAAATTTATTTAAGATTGTTCAAAGCATCTTCCAGCTTCGGCATCATAACAGATATTTCTTCAGTAGCCAAACCTCCTACCGAAGCTCTGAACCAAGGCTCAGATTTCTCTTCTCCGAAAGCAGAGAAAGGAACCAGGGCAACTCCTGCTTCATTGATTAGATAAAATACCAAATCTGAAGAATTTTCAATCACTGTTCCGTCAGGTTTTGTTTTTCCGATATAATCTAATTTAATGGTAAGATAAAGCGCTCCCATTGGTTCGATACTATCAACTGTAAGACCTTTTCCTTTCAGATCCTGGATTCCGGCATGAAGAACTTTTAAGCTTTCTTCCAGTTTTCCTTTAAAATCTTCAACGAAAGTATTTACTTCTTCTGGATTTTCATAATATTTTGCGGTGGCTTCCTGTTCTGGTTTTGGTGCCCATGCCCCAACGTGTGTTAAAAGGGCCTTCATTTTATCCATAATATGAGCCGGACCGAATCCCCAGCCTACACGAACTCCAGTCGCAGCAAGACATTTGGAAATACCGTCGATGTAAACCGTGTATTCTTTCATTTCAGGGAAAAGAGAAACAGGATCTACGTGTTTTGCACCAAAAGTAAGGTTAGAATAAATCTGATCATACATTAAGTAAAGCGGCTTTTCATCTTCACCTCTTTTTTTATTTTCAGCTAAAACCAATTCGCAAATTTCTGAAAGCTGTTCTTTAGTGAACATCGTTCCTGTCGGGTTTAATGGCGAACAAAGTGCCAATAAAACAGCACCATCAAGATGTGGTCTTAAATCGTCTGCAGTAGGAAGAAAATTGTTTTCAGGAGTTGTTTTCACTTCTATAGCGTCTGCTGAAGTAAGATATGCATAGTGATTATTATTCCATGAAGGAATTGGATAAACTACTTTATCTCCTTCGTCAACGATTGTTTTATAAACCGCATATATTAATGGTCTTGAACCAGCTGTGATCAAAATATCATTTGGAGAATAATCCAGATTCCATCTTGTTTTAAGGTCTTTGGAAACTTCTTTTCTCAAAGATAAAAGTCCGTTAGCAGGCGGATAATTTGTCAGATTATTCTGATAAGCTTTCTGAATTTCCTCCTTCAGTTTTGCAGGAATCGGATAAATATTAGAATTAAGATCACCAATCGTAAGGTTAGCAATCTCCGCTCCTTTTGCCTTTAAATCATTTACTTCATTACCAATTTTTACAATTTCAGAACCGATCAGGTTCGCCGCTAATTTTGAAACTTTCACTTTATTTTTATTTAAATTTATTTTAATGTATAATAGTCTGGCAATGTATCAATTTAACAATGCAACAATAATCGGTAAACTGTTAGATTAATACATTGTTACATTTAACTGAGTTGTAAATCTTTCCTTACCTCCTGAATTTTTTCTTCCAGAGATTTCAGTTTTTCTCTGAAATCTGCTTCAGAGGTAATTGAATCTTTTACAGAGATATAAAATTTAATTTTTGGTTCTGTCCCCGAAGGTCTTACACAAACTTTTGTGCCGTCCTGGGTATAATAAATGAGTACATTCGATTTTGGAATGTCATTCATTACCTGTTTTTCATTTTTGGAAACGATGAAATTCGTTTGCTCTTTAAAGTCCTTCACTTCTTCAACCTGCGATCCTGCCAATGATTTCGGCGGATTTTCGCGGAAATTTTTCATCATGTTCTGGATCTCTTCCGCACCGTCTCTTCCTTTTCTTACCAGATTCACCAAACCTTCATAATACATCCCGGTTTCCTGATAAATTTCAATAAGATATTGATACATCGTTCTTCCGTTCGCTTTGCACCATGCTGCGATTTCACAAGCTAAAACAATACTTCCGCAAGAATCTTTATCACGCACGAAATCTCCTGTCATAAATCCGAAGCTTTCTTCACCACCGCAAATGAACTTTTCTTTTCCTTCCACATCGCGGATCATTTTTCCGATCCATTTGAAGCCTGTTAATCCAACTTTACACTGAACCCCGAATTTTTGAGCAATGTCAAAGAAAATATCCGAAGTTACGATGGTAGAACCGATGAATTCTTTTCCGGTAATTCTGCCCTGCTTTCTCCATTCATTTAAAATATAATAAGTCAGGATTGTATTGGTCTGATTTCCATTTAATAATTCGATTTCCCCATCAAGATTTCTTACGGCAATTCCAAGACGGTCTCCATCCGGATCTGTTCCGATTACGATATCAGCATTGGTAATTTTTGCGAGATCCATTGCCATTTCCAGCGCTGCCGGTTCTTCAGGATTCGGAGAATCAACAGTCGGGAAATTTCCGCTAGGGATCATTTGCTCCTTCACCAGATCGATCTTCTTAAAACCCGCTTTTTCCAGAGCTTTAGGAACTGTCGTATACGTTGTCCCGTGAATCGAAGTAAAAACGATATTTAAATTTTCTTTTCCAACATTTTGATACGTAGAGTTTTCGATGCATGCATCGATATAAACATCATCCTGCTCCTCCCCGATCCATTCGATTAAATCGTCATTTCCATTAAATTTGATTTCTTCAAATTTTACAGAATAAACTTCATTAATAATTGCTTCATCATGTGGCGGAACTATTTGTGCTCCGTCATTCCAATATACTTTATAGCCGTTATATTCCGGTGGATTGTGAGAAGCTGTCAATACAATTCCTCCATGGCATTTTCTGTTTCTAACGGTAAAAGACAATTCCGGAGTCGGTCTGTGATCTTTGAAAAGCAGCACTTTAATTCCGTTTGCAGTCAGTACATCAGCTACCAGTTTTCCAAACTCTTTTGAATTATTTCTTACATCATAAGCAATTGCCACTTTGATTTCTTCGTCAGGAAATTGCTTTAACATATAATTCGCAAGCCCTTGTGTTGCTTGACCTAACGTGTATTTATTTAAACGATTGGTTCCAACACCCATAATTCCTCTCATTCCTCCTGTCCCGAATTCTAATTCTCTGTAAAAAGAATCTTCAAGGTCAGGCGAGTTGCCGTCAATTAATAATTGTACCGCATTTCTTGTTTCTTCATCAAATGAGTCGTGTAACCAAAGTTTTGCTTTTTCTAGTGTTGTCATATGTGTATTTCGTGTGTATTTTTGATTTGAATTTAGAGGAATGAAGGACGAAAATATTTTACCTTCAAATTCACTACTTCTAACCTTATTATTAAATTTTTAATTTTTAAATATTATAATATTTTGGATTTTATGAAGTTAAATTAAAATTTCATTATTTTGAAAAATTCTGAAGCAAATTAAATTTTGAGTGATGAAAACTTCCAGCTCCCAACATCCATCACCCTACATTTAATCCAGTTTTTTATTCTCCACTTTTGTACCTTTATCAATTTTAAATGCGCGGATCGGATCATTATAATACGTAAATTTCGCCGTATTCTTAATATGTCCTTTTAACGAATCTTCCACATTCACTTCTGCATAATTTCCGTTTTTGGAGTCAATATTCAAATTTTCAATTTTCCAGTAAGGTGCAATCAAACTTGCTGTATCAGAGATTTTTATTACTGCATCTTTAGTTTGTCCCAAAAAATTAGCCCTGCTCCGGTTTTGCATCTCAATTTCTGCCCTTCTTGTGTTTACAGAACCCATAAATGTAGCGTAATTTTTTAAATTAAGCCTAAAATTGTCGGTCTTAATTTCACTTGAAATGTTCATTTCTACCGAATCTGAAATAGCAATTTTTTCCAGATTGTATTTTGAATAAATGGTAATATTATAAAAATCTACGCCCTTAGTTCCGCGCTTTTCTTTGATAGACAGTGTTTTGTCTTTTACATCAACATCAAGATTATCAGCTACATTCGGATACGTTTCAATCTCAACGAAATTTTTTGCTCCTCTTGCATAGAAAACCCTGAACTTACCTTCAAGATCAAGGTTTACAAATTCTGAAACATCTACGTCCTTCCTTTCAATATTTCCTTTCGGAGAAACCTTTCCACAGGAAACTACCGCAAGCAATAATAATGCATAGAATGTATTTTTCATTTTAACTACATATTTAACATTTATTCATTTTCTATTGATCCTCCATAAATAATAAAGCAATAAAAACTGCCGATATTAATATTCCGATAATAAGAGGAATCCAGATTGACTTTTTATGATATTGTTCTTCATTAGGAAAATATTTTGGAAAAAAATAATACGCCAAAATATAGCCTCCTGCAAAACCCCACAGATAAGCATAAGAACTTTTTGGGTTTTCCAGCATCATTCTTACAACCAACTGGATCACTGTCAATACAACAGAAAATCCTAAAACAATATATGCTTCGGTTTTCTTCTTAGTTTCTATTAAGTTTTTGTATAACATAACTCCACCAAAAAGTGTTGAGAAAAACATAGAAAAACCTAAAATAGATTGCTTGGAATAAATTTTGGGTAAATTATCTTCCATACTAAATTACCTCGTCAATATTATAATTTTTATGTTCTCTATTGGTTCTGATAATCATTTCGCCTAAAAACCCTGCCACGAAAAGCAAAGTTCCCATAAGCATCATAGTGAGAGCAATAAAAAACCACGGATTGTCTGTAATTAAATGTCCGTAAATTCCTCTGGCAACATCAATCAGCTTTGAAATTCCCAGCCAAAGCGCTGAAAGAAAACCTACAATAAACATCAATGTTCCTACAGCTCCGAAGAAATGCATCGGCCTTCCGCCAAAACGACTTACAAACCAAAGGGTTACCAAATCCAGGAAACCTCTGATAAATCTTTCGGTTCCAAATTTAGAAACTCCGTAAGGTCTTGCCTGATGCTGAACCTCTTTTTCCGTAATTCTCCTGAAACCCGCATTGGCAGCCAATACCGGAATATAACGGTGCATATCTCCATACACGTCGATGGTTTTTACTACTTGTTTTTTGTATGCTTTTAAGCCGCAGTTGAAATCGTGAAGATAAACGCCTGAAACTTTTCTGGCTGCTGCATTGAAGAGTTTCGACGGTACATTTTTCGTCATGACATTGTCAAAACGCTTCTTTTTCCATCCGGAAACGATATCGTAATTTTCATTTACAACCATTGAATATAATTCCGGTATTTCTTCCGGAAAGTCCTGGAGATCAGCATCCATAGTAATAATAACATCACCGTTTGTTCTTTCAAAAGCAGCATGAAGAGCCTGAGATTTACCGTAATTTTTAGAAAATTTAATGGCATGGATCTGTGGATTCTGAACTTTAAGATTTTCAATAATACTCCATGACAAGTCTGTGCTTCCGTCATCTACAAACCAGATCTCATAGGATAAACTGTTGGATCTGCAAACATTATCAATTCGTGAAAAAAGCTCTTCCAGAGAAGCTTCTTCGTTTAATAACGGAATAACTATAGATAAATTCATTTAATTCTGATAAAAAATTATTCTTTAATTTCTGTTTCCTGATAGATTGTTTTTGTTCTGAAAAACGCTCCGAAAAACAACGACAAAACTACGTAAAATATAAGTATTGCCGCAAAATATCCTGAAAAATGACTTGCGGTAAGCATATCTTTTCCTTTAACTGCCTCCGGCGTAAAACTTTGAAGTCTTTCTTTGTATTTCTGATCGAGCTCATCAATATCTTTCTGATGCTTTAAAATCTTTCTGGCAGAAGTATATTCTTTATCAAGTTCCGATTTTTGTCTTGTTACATATTGATAATTGAGCAGTTTTTTTGCGTCGGTATCCACAAAATTCAGGAAAGCATATATACTTAAGATCGATAAAATTCCACCGATAAACATCGGAACGAAAGCTCTCATAAACGCATCTTTAAAACTTACCACTTTATGACTGCTCCAATATGATTTCACAGACCAGAAAGCTGCTCCGGCATAAATGATCGGTAATATGAAAGCATTGGCTTTCAGAGAAATATCAAAATATTCAACTCCTGAAAAGAAGTAATACACTACGAAAAAGACGATCATCGTAGCTCCAAATAATAAAATTCCTAAGGTGGAAGGGCTTTTTGTCATATTCAAATTTTTAGAAAATTTCTGAAAAATTATTGCTCTTAATCTCAGCAATTTAGCATCATTAAAGGCTTTTTTCGATTAATTTTCTTTAATAACACTTTTAATTTTATAAAATATTCCTATCTTTGCAACGGCAAGTCCTAAACAACCAGCTCCTGAGAATCCTCCAGGGTGGGAACGCAGCAAAGGTAATCGGTCGTAGCGGTGTGATTTAGGTAGCTTGCCATTTTTTATTGGCTTAAATTGAAGAGAGGTAATTTGAAAATTATCTTTTTTTGTTTTTAAAGCATTCAGCACTTTTTCCATTCTGATTTTCAAATTACCTTTCAACATTTATTTAAAATTCGAACTCCTCTCCCAGTTTTGGTAAAACAAGTTCAACATTTTTGTCTGCAAAATGCTTTAATGCGCTTTCGTGGTTAATTTCAATTGCTGGGAATGTATCGAAATGGCATCCGATTACTTTTGGTGTTTTCAATAATTCTGCCGCTGCAAAAGCCGCTTTTCTTGGACACATTGTGTAATGGCTACCGATCGGAAGAATAGAAAGGTCTAAATTTCCATACAATCTTGGAAATAACTCCATATCAGCCATTACGCCGGTATCTCCCGCCATATATAAGTTTTTACCCTCAGGAAGTCTGAAAATATATCCTACAGGAACACCTCCATAACTTCCGTCCGGAAATGAACTTGTATGATGCGCAGGAACCATTGAAATTTTAAGATCATCAATTTTTGCCGATCCTCCTAAGTTCACATCGTCTGTATTTTTAGCGCTTTTAAAATATCCACAGATTTCAGGCACTGCAATAATCGTTGCCTCAGGATAATGCTGCAAAACTTCTTCAACATCTGCAATGTGATCTCCGTGCGCGTGAGTCAGTAAAATGTAATCGATTTTTTGGGCAGAAATATCAAACCCTGATTCTGCTTTTTTATAGTTGTAAAAAGGATCTGATAGAATCGTTTTATCTTTATAGGTGAACAAAAAACAGTTTTGTCCTAAGAATCTTATTTTCATTTTTAATTTATTTTGAATATTATTTTAATTGAGACGCTTCGACAAGCTCTACATGACACCAATACTTGCTACTTTATCCTAATGAAAAAAGTTAAGTCCTAAAGCAGTAAGAACCGCCATCATAAAAGTCATGATTCCCACTTGTTTTAAGAATGGATCAAGTTCTCTGGGATTTTTTACGGTCATTATTTTTCTTCTGATCTTCATCAAGGGAAACATCAGAATCATAACGATGAACACATAATAATTCTGAGTCTGGAAAAAGCCATTTACTCCCAAAAACAGTAGAATTAAAATTAACGGAAGATTTAACAAAATCATTTCATAAATCATCGCATTTTTAAATCCGATTCTTAAGGCAAAACTGTTTTTTCCGGATAATTTATCACTTTCAATATCCCTCATGTTGTTCAGGTTTAAAACCGCCATACTCATCATTCCGATCGCCGTCCCCGGCAATAAAATATCCCAGCTGAAAGATTTCGTAAACAAGAAATAACTTCCGCATACAGAAACCAATCCGAAGAAAATAAACACGAAAACATCTCCCAGTCCCATATACCCGTACGGTTTTTTACCAACCGTATATCCGATGGCTGCTAAAATACTTGCAACACCAAGACCTATAAAAATGTAAAATTCATTCATATAGTCAGGGATAAAGGCAACATATAAAAGCGCAACGGTGGCTACAAAAGATAATATTGAAAAAATAATTACCGCATTTTTCATCTGTTTAGCCGTAATCTTTCCTGAAGCGACAGCTCTGGATTCTGCTTCCGTTACTCTCTTAGCATCTGTTCCTTTTACCCCGTCCCCGTAATCATTGGCATAATTTGATAAAATCTGGTACAACAAAGTCACCAAAAGTGCCAATGCAAAAATTCTCCAGTCCCATGTTCCGCCTTCGCCATATAATCTCCATTTGGCAATGAAAGCGCCCATGATAATTCCACTTAAAGAAAGCGGTAGTGTTCTAAGCCTTGCAGCTTTTATCCAATCAGTCATAGTTTATAGTAATGAGTAATTGGTAATAAGTAATGCCGTTATTGCTGATTACTTATTACCAATTGCCTATGTTTAAGATATCCATTGATCTTCACCGAAATTCGGTTTTCTTTTTTCAAGGAATGCATTTCTTCCTTCCTTAGCTTCTTCCGTCATATAAGCTAGGCGTGTTGCTTCCCCTGCGAAAACCTGCTGCCCAACCATTCCGTCGTCGGTAAGATTCATTGCAAATTTCAGCATTCTGATCGACGTTGGTGATTTAGCTAAAATTTCCTGCGCCCATTCGTAAGCCGTATCTTCCAGCTCAGCGTGAGGAACAACTTTATTTACCATTCCCATTTCGAAAGCCTCCTGAGCGGAATAATTTCTCCCTAAAAAGAAAATTTCGCGAGCTTTTTTCTGTCCTACCATTTTTGCTAAATAGGCAGAACCGTAACCGCCGTCGAAGCTTGTTACGTCAGCATCAGTTTGTTTGAAAATAGCATGTTCTTCGCTCGCTAATGTTAAATCACAAACTACATGAAGAGAGTGTCCTCCGCCAACAGCCCATCCCGGAACTACCGCAATCACAACTTTCGGCATAAAACGGATCAGTCGCTGAACTTCCAGAATATTCAATCGGTGTCTGCCATCTTCACCCACGTATCCCTGATGTCCTCTTGCTTTTTGATCACCTCCACTGCAGAAAGCCCAGCCACCATCTTTCGGACTTGGTCCTTCTCCCGAAAGAAGTACAACACCTATCGAAGGATCTTCGTAGGCATCATAAAAAGCATCGTACAATTCTGAAGTAGTTTTAGGTCTGAAAGCGTTACGAACTTCCGGTCTGTTGAAAGCGATTCTTGCGACACCATTACATTTTTTATAGGTAATATCTTCGTATTCTTTGGCGGTTTTCCACTCGATCATTGTTGTAAAAATTTTTCCCAAAGATACGGAATTGCACAGAATTTTAACATTGATTTCTAATGATAATGCCTGGAAAAATTTAGTTTTAATAATAAAAATTAAGCAAATTCAATTTTATGATTAAACATCAAACAAAATTAAAACGAAATTATTTAAAACTTAATTTTTAGCCATAAAAAAAGACGCTTATCCAGCGCCTTGATTATTTGTAAATGCTTATCATTAAAGCATTTTAAGATTGTTGACTTCCTGTTCTGTAAGAATCCTCCAATGTCCTCTTTTGATATTTTTCTTCGTAAGTCCTGCAAACATCACCCTGTCAAGCGCTTCCACTTCATATCCTAATCTCTGGAAAATTCTTCTGATCACACGGTTCCAGCCAATATGGATTTCTATTCCGACTTCATTTTTAGGTTTTCCTTCGATAAAAGAAATCTGATCTACCACTGCCACACCTTCATCCAGACGAATTCCTTCAGCAATAAGCTTCATGTCTTCGTGGGTCAGTTTTTTATCTAAAGTCACGTGATAAATCTTTTTTGCATCAAAAGACGGATGGGTAAGCTTTTTCGTCATATGACCGTCATTCGTTAAAAGGATAACTCCTGTTGTAGAACGATCTAGTCTTCCTACCGGAAATAAACGGTAAGGTGAAGCATTTGCTACAAGATCCATTACTGTTTTTCTCGCTTTATCGTCTTTGGTGGTAGAAATATAACCTTTTGGTTTATTCAGAAGAACATACACCGGTTTTTCAGGAGTAATATTTTGTCCGTCAAATACCACTTTATCGGTTTTCTGAACCTGATATCCCATTTCGGTTACCACTTTTCCGTTTACCTCAACAAGTCCCTGTGTGATCAGCTCATCGGCTTCTCTTCGGCTGCATATTCCGGAATTGGCGATGTATTTATTCAGACGGATCGTGTCTTTGTGTACATCCTTTTCAATTTTGCTCAGTCTTCTTTTCTGTACGAAAGATTTGTTTTTATCTTCGCGGTTTTCGGTCCCGGGTCTTTTTCCGTATTTCAGGCTGCCTCTTTCGTATTTATTTCTGGTATCGAAATTGTTGGGTCTGCTTCCTCCTCTTTTCGGTGCAGATTTCCCGAAAGTTTTTTTGCCTTCCCCCGCACTGGTTATAAAAGGTTCCTGTTCAGTTTTACCATATTTCTTATCCATTCGAGCCTGGTAACTGGTGTCACCGCTTCTTCTCGATTCCGAATTTCTCTCTCCTGCTTTTGGAAATGATTTTTTAAAAGGTTTTGATTCTGAAGAATTTCCAGATCTGGAAGCACGAGAATTATCAGAATTTTTCTTGGTTGAAATTCTTGGTCTCTTTGGTCGTTCTGAATTATTATTATCTCTGCTCATTCTAAAAATTTCTGCAAAGATAGTATATTTAATAACGAGTTAAAAATTAAGAATCATAACTTTGCATATCGTCTTACGATTAACACAACAGAAAATCTGAAAATGATAACAATATTAAACGACAATTTTTCGCAGCTAAACGATTTCTTACATACCAAATCCTTCAGCAAAATCTTTATTCTGGTTGATGAAAACACCCATGAATACTGTCTTCCGATACTTCTGGGAAACCTTGAAACGGATCTCGAATTTGAAATTCTTGAGATTGAACCGGGCGAAGAAATGAAAAATATCCAGACGGCCAACCAGCTTTGGGAGATTCTTACAGAAATGCAGGCAGACCGTAAAGCGTTAGTAATCAATCTTGGAGGTGGCGTAATTACTGATATGGGAGGTTTTGTGGCTTCTACCTATAAAAGAGGGGTACAGTTTATCAATATCCCTACTACTCTTTTATCGATGTGTGATGCTTCCATCGGCGGGAAAACCGGAATTGATCTGATGCATTATAAGAATATGGTAGGAACATTTACTTTCCCGGAACAGATCTTTGTATATCCGAAATTCCTGGAGACACTTCCTTATAAAGAACTGAGAAGCGGCTTTGCTGAAATGTTGAAGCATGGATTAATTGCAGATGAAAAACATTGGGAAAACCTTATTCATATTTCTAAACTTGATTTTGAGGCGGTCATTCCTCATATTTCTACATCCATGGAAATCAAACAGGATATTGTTCAGCAGGATTTTCAGGAGAAAAACATCCGCAAAACTTTAAATTTCGGACATACGATCGGGCATGCGATCGAAAGTTTGTGCCTGCACCAGGGAAATCCAATTCTTCACGGGGAAGCTGTCGCTATGGGAATGATTACGGAAACCTATCTTTCTTATTCGGAAGGGCTGATTTCTGAAGAAAACTGCACTACCATTATTGAAAACATTCAGAAATATTATCCTTATCTGGATATCAGTGATTTTAAAGATGAAGATATTTTTGAGCTGCTCATCAATGATAAAAAGAATACAGACAGTAAGATCAATTTTTCATTGATTTCAGGAATTGGTTCATGTACGTATGATTACCAATGCAGCAGAAAAAAAATCGCTTTATCGATAGAATATTATAGAAAATTAAATGATGCTCAACTCTAATTTTAATTAAAAATTTACTTTAAAATTCACTTTTTTGACAAAATTGTCAATTTAGATTATTTCTAAACGCTTGTTCAAATTATTCCATAAATATTTAATTATCAGATAAATAAAAAATTAAGTATTCTATAAAGAAGGGCTTTTTATACTGACTTTTATCATGCTTTATTTTTTTGGCAAGCAATTTGAAAGATACTCCCCGTCAAATAAGTTTGACAGTAGTAAAATTTAAAATTAGAAAAAGTAAATTATTAAAATTAAAGTTATGAAAAAGTTAATCTTAGGAATCGCTCTTACAGCTGGTTCATTAGCATTTGCTCAGACTACAACAACCACTTCTACCTCATCTGCTTCACCTGTAGCATTTGGTATTAAAGCAGGTATGAACGTATCTTCCCTAACAAATGAAAGCGGATTAGATGATCAGGGATCTAAAATTGGTTTTAACGCAGGTGTATTTGCAAACATTCCGGTAGCTACTTCTTTCAGTGTTCAGCCGGAGGTTTTATACTCTCAATATGGAGATAAATATGACCAAACTATCGCAGGAACACGTTATTCTAGCGCAAGACATTTAGATTATATTACTGTTCCGGTAATGTTACAATATAACATCATTCCAAATCTTTATGTAGAGGCAGGTCCTGAATTCGGTTTCATGGTTAATGCAAAGAATAAATTAAAGAATGAAACAGATAACAATACAATTAATGAATCTGGAGACTACAAAGACAGCTTAAACAAATTTAACTTTGGTATCGGTCTTGGTGCAGGATATTACTTTACAGATAATATCGGTATTACAGCTAGATACGTTGCAGGTCTTACTGATATTGCTAAAGACAGACCAAGTAACTCTGACGCTATCAGAAACAACCTTTTCCAGGTTGGTTTAGCATTTAAATTCTAGGAATTAAACAATTTTGATTTCAATACGAAAAAGGTCAGGTTTTATAATGAAACCTGACCTTTTGACTTATTTAAAAGTTATTATTAATTAAATAACTCAATCTCTTCTCCTTTTCCTACAGGATATTGTTCTGTGAAACATCCGAAACAGTGATTGGCAGAGCCTAAAATCTCTTTTAAGTTTTCAACACTTAAAAACTCTAATGAATCTACACCCAAATAATCTCTGAGTTCTGCTGTCGTCATATTGGCAGAAATAAGATCGTCTTTGGAAGGCGTATCAATTCCAAGATAACAAGGCGCAATGATTGGTGGAGAAACACTTCTGAAATGTATTTCTTTAACACCGGCATCCTTTAAGATCTTAACCAGTCTCTTGGAAGTAGTACCACGAACAATAGAATCATCGATGATAACAACTCTTTTGTCCTTAATCTCTGAAATAATAGGATTCAGCTTAAGATTTACTACTCTTTCTCTCATTTCCTGAGTAGGAACAATAAAGCTTCTTCCGATATACCGGTTCTTAATCAAAACAGGACGGAAAGGTATCCCCGAAGCCTTGGCAAAACCAATTGCAGCAGGAACTCCTGAGTCCGGAACTCCAATAACTACATCTGCTTCTACCGGAGCCTGATGCCAGATCTTCTCACCTGATTTTTCTCTGATTTCGTAGACATTGATATTTTCAAGCGAAGAATCGGGTCTTGCAAAGTAAATATATTCGAATGAACAGATTCTTTGCTTTCCTTTTTCTTCATCAGCCATGTATGAATGAAGTTTTCCCGGCTCATTTTCGTTGGTATAAACGATTTCCCCCGGCAAGATATCACGAACATACTGAGCGCCTACAGCATCCAACGCCACAGACTCCGATGCAACAACATAAGATTTTTCATCTATTGCTCCCAACACAAGAGGTCTGATCCCGTTGAAATCTCTGAAAGCAAAGAATTTATTTCTCGTCATTCCTACAACCGAATACGCTCCCTTGATCTTCTCCATGGTCATCTTGATAGCGCCACGAAGACCCAAATCAAGATTTTTCTGGATGAGTCTTAAGATCACCTCAGAATCGGATGTTGCCCTGAATACTACTCCTTCCGCTTCCAGTTCTGCCTTCAGCTCTTTTGCATTGGTGAGGTTACCGTTGTGCGCTATCGAAAGAATAATCTGATCATATTCATTCTTCGCAAAGAAAGGCTGGAAGTTATATTTCTTCTTATCTCCTGCAGTCGTGTAGCGGGTATGCCCGATGGCAGAATTTCCCATAAAAGTTTCAGGATCCGGGATCTCTTTATAAACATCCAAAACGAGACCCTCATCTTTCATATTGGTAATTTTTCCGTTTTTCAAAACAGAAATACCACATGCTTCCTGGCCTCTGTGCTGTAATGCAAAAAGCCCGAACTGTGAAAGTGAAAACGTATCAAGATCATTATCAGAATACATTCCGAAGATACCGCACTCCTCATTCGGGGCGTCCAGTCTTTCTTCTTCCTGCGTTCTGAAAAGATTTCTTCCGTAGGTCTGTGTTTCAAATTGTTTTAAATATTCACTTTTATGAATGTCTAAACTTTTCATTTCTATTTTTTCTAAATTTTGATGATGGAAGCTGGGAGCTTGAAGTCTGAAGTTTACAACTAAACTCCTTTTTTTGCCGATAAACTTCCAGCATCGAACTTCTGGCTTCTAGCCTAATAATTATTTACCTAAAGCTTGTTTCAATCTGTTGTAGATCTCCACATACGCTTCAGTAACTTCGCCAAGATCTCTTCTGAATCTGTCTTTGTCCAGCTTCTTCATCGTATCTTTGTCCCAAAGTCTGCAAGTGTCTGGAGAGATCTCATCTGCTAAGATGATTTCGCCGTCTGAAGTTTTTCCTAATTCTATTTTAAAATCAACCAAGATGATATTCATTTTGTCGAAAAGATCAATCAGGATTTCGTTGATGTCTGAAGTCAGCTCATACATTTCATCAAGCTCTTCATATGTAGCCGCACCTAAGAAAACTGCGTGGTGATCGTTGATAAGCGGATCTCCCAACTCATCTTTCTTATAGCAGATATCGAAGATAGTAACCGGAGATTTGATTCCTTCTTCTACTCCTAATCTCTGAGCCATACTCCCGGCAGAATAGTTTCTTACCACCATTTCCAAAGGAATGATTGATACTTTTCTTACCAGCTGCTCTCTTTCGTTCAATTGTTTAATGAAATGAGTTTTGATCCCTTTTTCATTTAAATATTCAAAAATAAGAGTCGTGATCGCGTTGTTCATTTCTCCTTTAAGATCTACAGATCCTCTTTTCTGAGCATTAAATGCAGTAGCATCGTCTTTGAAACGCACGATTACCTGATCAGGATTGTCGGTTGCAAATACTTGTTTTGCCTTACCTTCGTACAACATTTCTTTCTTTTCCATTTCTAAATTGTCTTTATTAGATTTATATTTATTTGATTACTATTCCTGTTAAAACTGCCATTCCGAAGCTGAGAAGCGTACCGATGAGTACATATTCCGTGAGCTTTCTTTGCTTGGCCTGTGCAAGATCGCTGAATCTGAACACCGATTTTGCGGCAACCATAAAACCTACTCCTTCCCAATGTCCTACCATAATAAAAGTAAATACAAGAAGACGTTCCAGAATTCCTATATATTTTCCAGCATTTGATAAAGAGTCGGTTTGGATATTACCAACTGTTTCCGGAGCGGGTGTCCATGATGACAGCAATATCCTTATGATTAAAGAAGCAGGCGTCGTTAAAAACAAAGCTGCTCCTACTATTTTTAATATATTAATATCTTTCAGAAAATTAAAGTTGAACTCATTATAATAAAAAGAGATTCCTGTAATAACCAATACATGCAAAGCCTGATCAACAAAAAACCAGCTTTTCTTATTCTGAATGGTTTGAAAACTCAATTTTGCGGCATCAATAATAAAATGGGACACACCTACTAAAACGGCTACCCACCAAAGCTGAATATCCCAAAGAAAGATGAGACTTAGAACGGTATGGATCAGTACGTGAATGTACAGATACACGCTTTTCAGTTTTTTGCTTTCTTTGTCTGCAACCCATGAATCTGGCTGAAGAATAAAATCTCCAAGTAAATGTGCCAATATGAGTTTAATAAAAATCATGCTTAGAGTTCTGAAATTTTCTTTTTGAAGTACTGATTGGTTTCCACTATTAATTCGTAGTTGGCACGCTTCAGTCTCTGGCTTACCGAGGACTGTGAGATCGCAAACTTTTTCGCAAGGTCTTCCTGCGTGATTTCCTTATTCATAATCATTTCGTGAATGATCTCTGCCGTCGCCATCGTCCAGTTGTCAAAATCTTTAGATGACCATTTCAGTAAAATGTTAAGATCCCGGTCTACAGAATCATTTGAGGTTTTTACAGATACCGTATGGCCGTCATTTTTAAGATCGTTGAGAAGTCTTCCGGAATGAACATACGCCGTTCCGTTGGATTCCGTGATCTTATCGGAAGAGAAATTTTCTTCACCGATACCGATGCCCATTCTTACATCCAGATTTTCCTGGCTTTTGATTAATGATTTTATGGCTAAGAAACGCCAGAATACTTCGTCGATATTGCATTTAAACTGAAACTCATCTCCTCTGTAGATTTCCCATGTATGGGGAGCACTTCCCCAGTTTTCGAGAAGATTTTTAAGTTTGGTGATCCAAACTTCCGTATCCGCTTGTTGTGAATTTATAATATCTCCGGTAATGACCGCTATCATTCTGCAAATATAAGCATAATTACTTATAAACAAAAAATATAAGGCGATGGACTTATAGATAATAAGTATTGGTAAATCTGCTTATATCAATTTTATTTGCTATCAATATTTTATGTCTGCTATTCATAGTACCCACCAATACCCTAGCCTTGATTGCAGCGGCATCCTTTTGGGTTGCGGCCGGAGCCAAGCGGAGGCCGTAACCCAAAAGATACAGCGGAAAGCAAGATTAAGCTCCTGAAAAAATAAATTCTTTACTACAGAAATTCCAGATTTACCCTTCATTTTTAAACCCCTGCTTATGATCCGTCAAACTCCTGCTTAAGAGTTTACCAACTCTTGCTTAAGAGTTGAGCAACTTGTGCTTAAGAGTTAGGCAACTCTTGCTTAGGTTTTTGTCAACTCTTGCGCAGGAGTTGAAAGACTTGTCAGTAAAATGTTGTTTTTTGAATATAAACTTTACGTATTGCCTTCTAAAACAATGGGTTAAAAAACACTTAATAAAGGATGATTTAATCCACATTTGGAATCGTGACGGGATTACGGCTGCGGATTTTTCCTGTTGATAAAATAGTACACCGGAAGCCCAAGTAGCACCAACACGAAGCCCGGCCATGTATACTGCTGCTTGTAGATGAGCAATAAAATACAGAAGACCGTTCCTATTAACAAATAGATAACAGGCGTCACAGGATACAGCCATGTTTTGTAAGGTCTTTCCAGATCAGGTTTTTTAAATCTTAAATAAATAACCCCGAAAACGGTAATCATATAGAATAAAACAATGACAAAGGAAATCATATCGAGAAGGTTTCCGTACTGCCCGCTAAGGCATAATAATGAAGCCCAGATTCCCTGCATCCAGAGTGCATTTTCCGGAACCTCATTTTTATTGTTCTTTTCGGCCTGCCTGAAGAACATTCCGTCTTTTGCCATGGTCTGAAAAACCCTTGCTCCCGCCAGAATCAGTCCGTTATTACATCCAAACGTGGAAACCATCACAAGAATAGCAATGATAACGGTTCCGGCGCTTCCAAAAATGAAATGTGAAGCGGCAACGGCTACCCTGTCATTTTCGGCGAAGGCAATGGAGTCTCTGTCGAGCGCATTCAGATATACATAATTAACGGCAATATAAAGAATCATCACGGCTGTTGTTCCGTAGATCATTGATTTCACCACATTCTTTTTCGGATTTTCGATTTCTCCCGATACAAACGTTACGCTTTCCCATGCTACGGAACTGAATACCGAGCCTACCATCGCTGCGGCAATTCCACCTAAAAGGGTCATTCCGCCGATAGGCTCCCAACCTTCTTTCAGGAAATTACCAAAAATATCTTTTTTAAGATTATTAAAAGATTCGTATCCGAAGCTGAAATTTTCAGCAAGATGAGAAATGTCTACCAGAATAAATCCTGCAGCAATAAGTCCCAACAATGCAATAATCTTTGATCCCGTAAAAACGTTCTGAAGCAATTTACCACTTTCCACTCCTCTTGTATTGATGTATGTAAGCAAGAGGATGATCGCAATGGCCAGTATCTGGATCCATGTGATTTTAAATTCACCACTTTGAAATATCGGGGCCGCATCATTTAATGCCGGAACCAGATAGGCGGTAAATTTACCGAAAGCCATAGCCACAGCAGCAATCGTTCCGGTCTGGATTACTGTAAAAAGTCCCCATCCGTACAAAAATCCCATTCTTCTGCCGAAGATTTCTTTGAGATAAGTGTATTGTCCGCCTGCTTTAGGAAATAAAGCTGAAAGCTCACCGTAGCTTATCGCTGCAGCAACTGTCATGATTCCTGTTATGACCCAGACAACAATCAGCCAAAAGCCCGATCCGAGGTTGCGCATCATATCAGCGCTTACAATGAATATTCCGCTTCCGATCATTGAACCCATTACCAGCATAATGGCATCCCAAAGTTTTAGTTTTTTCTGCATAGTGAAGTATAGGCTTCAAATATAAATAATTATAGGATTAGTTTGTTTTAAAATTATGACGGAGTTGTCTTAATTGTTTTTAATGCAACGTGCGCAAAGGTTTATTGAATAAAAAGGAGCATATTTTCCGTTAGCGAAGGCGTTCTACTCAGCAAAGGCTTTAAGTATAATATGCTGCTATCATTTGCTGAGTGAAACGCCCTTGCGAACGAATTATGCAGGATGATTATCCATTTCTTTGCGAACTTTGCGCTAAAAATTGGGGCGCGCGGATTTTTAACACAAGGAGCGCAAGGGTTATTGAATAACGATGAGGATATTTTTTGAGCGCAACGGCATTTCATTCAGCAAATGATAGGTGTAGTATGCATAACGTTTTTGCTGAGTGGAACGCCTTTGCGAACGGGTTTCTGCGGGATCATTGATTATTTTTCTTTGTGGACGTTGCGTTAAAATTATGTATTATGAGTATTTTTTTACGCTGAGTTCGCAAGTTTTTTTGAATAACGAGGGAGTATATTTTTGAGTGCTAAGGCATTCTACTCAACAAATGCTTAAGTATAATACATTGCTATCATTTGCTGAGTGCAACGCCCTTGCGAACGGAAAATATGCAGGATGATTGCCTATTTCCTTGCGCACGTTGCGTTAAAAATTATGCCTCATGAGTATTTTTACGCGAAGGACGCTGGGATTTGTTGAATAATTTTGTGACTATTTTTTGAGCGCAACGGCATTTCATTTAGCAAATGATAGCAGTGTATTATCCGTAACGCCTTTGCTGAGTGGAACGCCTTTGCGAACGGATTTCTGCGGGATCATTGATTAATTTTCTTTGTGGGTCTTGCGTTAAAAATTATGCATTATGAATATTTTTAACGCTGAGTTCCCAAGTTTTTTTGAATAACGAGGGAGCATATTTTGAGTGCTAAGGCATTCTATTCAGCAAAGGCCTTAAGTATAATATGCTGCTATCATTTGCTGAGTGAAACGCCCTTGCGAACGAATTATGCAGGATGATTATCCATTTCTTAGCGAACTTTGCGCTAAAAATTGGGACGCGCGGATTTTTAACACAAGGAGCGCAAGGGTTATTGAATAACAATGAGGATATTCTTTGAGCGCGAAGGCACTCTGTTCAGCAAATGATAGCAGTGTATTATGCGTAATGTCTTCGTTAAGTGAAACGCCTTTGCGAACGAACTATGAAGGATGATTGCCTATTCCTTGCGCGCGTTGCGTTAAAAATCAGAAATCTACCGTCCGAAAAACAACCTGCTTTTTATCAAGTTTTCAGTGATTTATCATTCAGATTTTATTAGTATTTTTGGAAAAAATATTAAAAATGAAATTCAAATCATTATTATTGGCAGTTGCAGTAAGTTTTTCCACTGTAGCTCTTGCACAGGAATCAAAAAAATTCGGTCCACCGGCTGGAAATGCTCTTGTAGGTGATACTTATGGCAGCGGAGTTGCCTCAAAGGCAGAATCGAAAGCCATCTCTGTAGATAAGCTAAGCAAAAAGCTGAAAAAAGACAATAAGAAAGTCGAAAATGTTGCCGTAAAAGGAAAGGTAACAGATGTTTGTGATAAAAAAGGATGCTGGCTGACAATTCAGACGGAAGACAATTCTCAGTTCTTTGTTAAAATGAAAGATTACGCTTTCTTCGTTCCAACTGCTTTGAAAGGTAAAAATGTAGTATTAGAAGGTACTGCAGAAAGAAAAGTAACTTCTGTAGATGAACAAAAGCATTATGCGGAAGATGCCAAAAAACCTCAGTCTGAAATTGATGCTATTACCACTCCGAAAGAAGAGATCAGATTTGTAGCCAACGGAATTAAGGTGGTTAACTAAAAACTGTTATTTAAAACACTTATAGCTTTTGATTTAAAAAAATTAAGAGCTATCAGCATAAAAACTAAAGCGGAACCGGTGCTCCGCTTTTTTAGTCTTCTATTGTAAAATTTACCTCTGTATCCAGCTTGGGATATTTGGTAGGAGAAACAAATCTTTTGCCCGTGCAGTCTATTTCCTGCCATCCTTTTCGTTTCTTAACATCTCCCACTTCCATAACAAAAGGGATAAACGAGATATCGTCTTTTCCTTCTTCTTTTATTTCAGCATATTGTACCGCAATATCCAATACACATTCATGATCGGTATTCAGCTTTACATTTCGGTAAATAATATCATAATGAGTCTCTTTATTCTCAGGAATTTCCAGATATGCTTCCCAGTTCTCTGTACTGGAATTAAGTTCGCCTATCGCTTTCAGTGCAAAATATAAAGCAATGGTGTAGTATTTCCTGGTTTCTTTTCTCGCATAATCATCAATAAAATGTCCGCCCTCGAAAAGAATCGTTGGCATTCCGGCCCTGATGAAATTATCACCCGTAGATGTAGGGTAAAATTCATCAGAATATCTCCCGATCTGGTGAGGGATTATTTCTTTAAGATGATTGTATACATTGGCAATTACAGCCATACATTTCTTTCTGTTTTCAGTAACGGTACGTTCAACGTTTTCTGAAGGTGCTAAAAATGATAATGTAGCAGGATGAATTCCATCTGTTGTAAAAATCGTTCTCTGCTCATGAAGGTTCAGAGCATAGTCATAGCTTTTCTTTAAAACAGCTTCTTTTAAAATGATGATTTCTTTGCTCGCTTCATTGTGAAAGTCTCTGTTGAGATCGATCTCGGAGGCATTTAGTCTTGTCCATTTTTCAGACCCGTCAGGGTTTAGCATAAAAATAAAATCGAGCTTTATTTTATCAAGCAGTTCGGCTTTTAGTTCAGGAGCTTTATCCAATGTAAATAACAGATCAAGCATTGCATGGGTAGCATTTGATTCGTTTCCGTGCATCTGTGACCATGCAAGTACATTAATATTCCCATTTCCTATTGAGAATTGGTAAATAGGCTTTTCCAAATATGATGTTCCAATCTCTTGAATATAATCGCTGTAATTCGTCTGTAAGTAAGAAAATAATTTTTCCGGGGAAATATAACGATATGGGAAATTAGGATTCGACTGATAAATCTGTTCAAAATTCATTGTGTAGTAATTTACAAGAGTCAAATTTAATCAATTTTTCAACAAATAATAAAATTAACATTTGTAACAATATTAAACAATGTAAATTGTCAAAATGTCTGTGGATAAAATTGTGGATTAATAATAATTTAATGTCATATATTTATATAATTAAAAATGAATAAGTTGAAAGTTTTATCTAAATATTAATTTGAATATTACTTTAATACCATAAAACAATAGTTTTTGACATTTGCTTGTAATTATGTTAAACAAGTTTAGCTGTGGAAAATTTGAAAAATAATATAATATACAAATGTGAATTGTTGATAATTTAGAAGTTTAAATTCGTTTTTTGAATAATATTTTACCCATTATTAAAAATGTAACTTCTATTTAATAAATGAAAAACTTTTTTGATTTAATATTAAATAGTATTTCTAAGGTTCCCTATTAATGGTACCTTACACACATTTCAATTTTTAAAATCAGGCCATTTCTAAGTGATTTATCAGTTTATCAGATATTTGCAACAACCCTACCCTATTTTGTCTTTTAAAAGACTGTTATTGCCTATGAATACAGGTAAAACAGTTGTAAAATATGATTAATTAATTATTAATTAGTCTACTTCATGTATTACTTGAAGCTTAAAGAGTTTTATTGAAAGATGTTGAAAGTTTGTTAAATAAAAAATCTTGCGTCATATTGTTTTTAGTATAATATTTTGAAAATAAGAGAGTTATTAATTAACATTTGTATACAAACAAAATTTAATGTCGTTTACTTTTGTATTTTTCAATTGTAAATTTTATTTTTACATTTGTAAAGTGATTATAAAGCATAGTTTATGAGTTTAAATGAAAGAATTTCCAAGGTTATCGACTATTCAGGACTTACCCCTTCTGAGTTTGCTGATGAGATTGATGTGCAGCGATCTTCTATTTCTCATGTTACCTCTGGAAGGAATAAACCATCTCTGGAATTTATCATTAAAATAAAATCACGCTTTCCGGAGATTCTCTGGGACTGGCTCGTGACAGGTGAAGGTCAAATGCTCAAATCGGATTTACCTGAGATTAAAGTAACAGAAGATAAATCGCCGGAGTTCGCAGATGAGGAAAAGTCTAAACCAACATCTCTTCCCGATCTTTTTACAATGATGAATGAAGATGATGATTTTGGAGCAGATGAAAATGAAATTATGCCGTTTAAAGAAACTCCCGGAGAATCGTATATATCGTCCCAAAGTAAAGGACAGGAGAAAATAAACGATTCTCAGCGATTAGAAAATTATAATCCTGCAAATTTAAAACAAACTTCTGAAAATCAAGGAAGTACAATAAAACGTATTGTAATTTTCTACGAAAATGGGAAATTCGAAAGTTTTGAGCCATAAAAGGTGTTCCAGAAATATAGCATATAAAAAAAACCTTGCAATCTGCAAGGTTCTATCAATATTTTTAAAACAGAAAATTATCTGCTATTTTTTCTCCTTTCAAGTTCTTTCTTAATAAGACCAAGCTCTCTTCCGGTCTGACCGGCAACAGAAGTATTTTCCTGAGCCCTTCTTGTCAGGTACGGAACAACATCTTTTACAGGTCCGTACGGAAGGTATTTTGCCACATTATATCCTTTATCTGAAAGGTAAAATGTAATATTGTCACTCATCCCGTAAAGCTGTCCGAAATAGACATGAGAATTGCCATTTTCAAGGCTTTTACTCTTCATCTTATCCATGACAAGCTCGGAAGAAATTTCATTATGCGTTCCAAAAAAAGCAGAAACCTTATCCAGATGATTCATCACAAAATCAATTCCTGAGTTATAATTTTTATCGGAAGCTTCCTTATTCGGCTGTATCGGGTCAGGATAACCTTTTTCTGCTGCTCGTGCCCTCTCTTTTTCCATATAAGCACCACGAACGATCTTATAACCAATAAAATATCCTTTCTCCCTTGCTCTCTGAAGATGTTCTTCCATATATTCCAATCTTCCGGTGCGGTACATCTGGATGGTATTCCAAACGATCGGCTTTTCCTGATTGTATTTTTCCATCATCTCTTCGCAAAGATAATCTGCAGCATCCTGCATCCAGGTTTCTTCAGCATCCACCATTACTTTTTTGTCATTTTCGTGGCATAGTTGACAAACCTCATCAAATCTTTTAATAACTCTTTGCCATTCTTCTTTCTGGCTTGAAGTCAATTCTCTATTATTGCCAACAGCTTCATAAAGATCAATTCTTCCGAAAGCAGTAGGTTTAAAAACAATAAAAGGAATCGCCGGGTTTCCAACAGAAAATTTTACGATATCTTTAATCTCTCTGCAGACAGCATCAAATGTTTTCTCATCTTCCTTACCTTCAATGGAATAATCGAAAATACTCCCGACCCCTCTTTTGAATAACTGTTTTACCACTTTCATGCTTTCTTCACGAGTTTCACCGCCGCAAAACTGCTCAAATAAAGTGTTTTTTACAATTCCGGTTACGAAAGGAAAGTTATTATGAACGGAAAAATTAAGAACGGAAGTTCCAACTTTGGTGAGTGAAGGCTGCTCGATCATCTTGAACATCCAATACGCTTTTCTTAACTGTGCATCAGATTTATCTGCAAATGCGATTTTAGTATCGTTAAAAATGGGCATTACTTATTTAAATTTAAGGTTCTGCAAAGGTAAGAATAACCTTAGTTTTTTTAAAGAAAATTCTCTATAATTTGCCTTCCAAGCCACTTAAAAGCATAGAAATAATTCCTAGAAAAACCCAGAATCTAAGAATATTAATTGTGAGGAATTTGTTCTTCCTAAAATGGTTCATAATGAGATAAATACAAAGAATAAAGACAAAAAGTCCAACAGCAAAATAATAAGCCATAAATCCTGAAATTCCTGTGCGGAGAATCAGCTTCATTGATACAATCATCGTTGTTATAAGTAACGAAACAATAATTCCGTTAACCGTTTTACTGTCAAAATAATTGGGAATGGTCGTATAACTAAATGCTTTATCTACGCTTTTTGTTAAAGTATCTTTCACGATATCAATACATAGCAATACCAGAAAAAGAAAAACCGCCATTAAAAGAACTTTCTTTGAAAATGTTTCGTAATATACCATCATTCCGAAGAAAGGGTATAAGGTAAGGCTTACAAAAGTGAGATTATTGAGAATTAAAATACGGCTCAGCTTATGACTGTAAAACCACATAAAAAATTGGTAGACAATAAAAAATACGAAAACTTTGTGTGAGATCATCCATGCTACACTCAAAGAAATTACACTCAGAACAAGGTAGGCATAAAGGAAATATTTCTGGTTAATAAAGCTTTGGATTCTTGTTCTGAAGGGCTTTACAATATGATCCTTTTCAAAATCGTAGAACTGATTGATGATTCCTCCGGCTAAAATCGTAAGTACTGTACAGAAAATGATTCCGTGAACCTTAAAATCAAAGACAAACTTTCTGAAGCTCTCATCCTGATTAAAAAGGAAAAAAGTAGACACATACAGCGCAAAAGTAAGAAGTGCAGCAACAAAAAAACGAGCTCCCAGAAGAAAGCCCACAAATTGTGATAATCTGTAAATAAAAGATTTTTTAATATATTTTTTCTCCTGGAAATTTTCTTTTTCAGAATTCATTTCCAACAGTTTAGAATCTGTAAATCACTTCTTTATTGAAGCCATCAAGCATTTTTTCTGCTTTCTCGTAATCTTTGGTAAAACCTAAAATATAACCACCGCCACCGCTTCCGCAGAGCTTTAAATAATAAGCATTAGAATCCAGTCCTTTTTTCCATACATTAAAAAGACTTTCCGGAATCATCGGACGAAAATGTTCATATGCCCAGTGTGAAAGTTTTTTTAGATTTCTGAAGAAAGGGTTCATATCTTTTTTCAAAAATGCATCAATACAAGCATTATTATAGCGTATGAATTCTTCTTTCAACGTTTTTCTGAAACCTTCAGTTTTCATTTTTTCGAAGAAAATCTGTACCATTGGTCCTGTTTCGCCAGTCATGCCGGAATCAATAAGGAAAATAGCACCTTTCCCAGCTTCACTTGCAGGAATTGCAACTTTATCAACACTTTCTTTACTTTCAATAAGAATCGGGAGATTCATATAGCAGATTAACGGATCTATTCCAGAACTTTTACCATGGAAATAGCTTTCCATTAAACCAAAAACATGTCTCAGATTTTTTAATTCGTCCTTTGAAATATTTTCCGGCTCATGTTTTGAAATAGAATATCGCTCAAAAATAGCTGCTACGAGTGCACCTGAACTGCCCACTCCATATCCCTGCGGAATATTACTGTCAAAAAATAGCCCTGAAGAAATTTCTTCTTTAAACTTTGAAACATTTAATTCAAAAGTTTCCGGAAGCTCCAGTTTTTCCAGATAGCCGGCATATTTTTGAAGGTGTTCATTAGATTTTTTTTCAAATTCGGAATCTAATGATGAAAACTTGAGGGTACCTTTATAAAAACTATAAGGTAATGTCAAACCTTGGGAATCTTCAATGATTCCATATTCTCCGAACAAAAGAATTTTCGCGTAAAATAGTGGGTTTGTCATTTAATGTAAATAAATTTTTTGCAAATGTAAAATTATTCTGTTGAATATGAGCAAAACCCGCGCCGAATTCTAAGATATTTTAACATTAAGCAAACTGTCTCTTTTAAAATATTGTAAAAAGTTGTTATTTTATGTTAAAGTTAATAAAAAAGCCTGAAATAATCATTATTTAATTATAACTAAAAACATTAAAAGCAATAAAAAGCAGTATAAAAAAAGACGCTTCCATGAGCGTCTTATTATCGTGAATATTTTGTCTAATTATTTTTCGGTGGAGTAAGCTTTAAAAATCTTATAAGAATTAAACCTACGAAGAAGAAAATTGCCATTGAAAATGCTGCAAACCTCATTCCCGAAGCAGATGGCAGTATGATATCTATTTTAGCGAAAATCTCTTTTAGGGAATCATATTTATCGATAAATAATGCAAAAACAAATGTTCCAACAATAATCGCTATTTTCTCGAGTACATCATAAAAACTGAAAAATGTAGTATTTTCCATAGAGTTTTCCGGTAAAAGCTTGGAATAGGTAGATCTCGACATAGCCTGAAGACCTCCCATCACCAAACCTACTACAGCTGCCACACCATAAAACTGATATTCTACCGTAGGATTTTCCTTATTAAGGAAATATGCCCAGATACATGCAACAATCCATAATATAACAGCAATGGAGATCACATTTTTATTCCCTATTTTCCTTGATAATCTGGAAAAAATTACCGCCCCGATAATCGCTTCAATCTGAATTACCAATAAAGTTCCGATTAATTTATCCTGAGGAAGGTTGATTTCGCTTTTACCAAATAAAGTAGCCATCAGGAAGATCGTCTGCATTCCTACACTGTAAAAGAAAAAACTTGACAAGAAAAACTTCAGGTTTCTGTGTTTAAAAAGTTCTTTTCCTACTTTAAAAAGTTCATTAAAACTTTCTTTACCAATATCTTTATAGAAACAAAGATTGTCCTTTAAAACCTCAAAAAAACCACCCTGCTCTTCGTGTTTTTTAAATATGTTTTTATAATTTAACAATACCAGATCTTTTGGAAGCTTTTCCTTCACGTCTCCAAACTGGGGTAAATGCTTGAAAGTATATTGTGAAAAACCAAACCACCAAGCTCCTGTTAATAAGAAACTTACTCTGGTAAACAATAACTGTTTTTCAGGATTTCCTTTGGCTACCACCTGAATTAACACCAGACAAATAATAACCAAAACGACAGAACCAATATATCCGTAAACATAGCCTTTCGCGGAAAGTGCATCCTGCTTATCCCGGGTAGCAATATCCGGAAGGAATGAATTATAAAATACAAGACTTCCCCAGAACCCAACACTTGCCGTAATGCTGAAAAGTAAACCCAGAAAGACATTGTGCATTCCTGTAAACATTGCTAATCCCATACATGAAGTTGCCCCCAGATAACAGAAAAACTGTAAGAATGATTTCTTATTCCCGATCGTATCTGCTAATGAAGACAGAAATGGTGATAATAAAACAACGATAAAGAAAGAGATTGTGAGCGAATACCCATAGACAGCATCAGGCTGATATTCTTTTCCGAAAATCGTGATCATGTGCCTCACAGGGACATCAATATAGGATTTTGTTTCCTGTACATATTCTTTCTTTTCATACGCAGTGGTAAGAATAGAATAATATATTGGGAAAATAGTAGAAGTAATCACTAAAGAATACACCGAATTGGCCCAATCGTACACCGCCCAGGCTTTCATGATCTTCGGGTTATTTTTTATATTTTGAGTTTGCAGATTCTCAATTTCAGACATTTCAAATAATATTAGTAGCACAAAAATAGGAAAACGAATGAATATTCAGAGATTTTATTTCGCTTGGGAGAAATTTTATTGTTTTGTTAAAATTGGAATTGAGGTCCTGATCAATTAAACAAAAATCCAGAAGCATAACTTCTGGATTTAAAAAATATTTTAATGCTAAATTTTATTGCATATTCTCTATAACGATTGCCGAAGCACCACCACCACCGTTACAGATCGCAGCAGCTCCATACTTACCGTTATTTTGTTTTAATACATTGATCAATGTAACGATAATTCTTGAACCTGAACTTCCAAGCGGGTGTCCAATAGCTACTGCTCCACCATTTACATTCACTTTAGAAGCATCCAATCCTAAAATCTTATTATTAGCCAGACCAACAACAGAAAACGCTTCATTGAATTCAAAGAAATCGATATCCGTAAGTGACAAGCCTGCTTTTTTAAGAGCTATAGGGAGTGCTTTTGAAGGCGCTGTGGTAAAATCTTCAGGAGCCTGGGCAGCATCGGCATAAGAAACGATTCTTGCCAGCGGCTTAAGACCTAATTCTTCCATTTTTTCTTTAGAAACAAGAATTAATGCAGATGCTCCGTCATTAAGCGTAGACGCATTTGCTGCGGTTACTGTTCCTTCTTCCTTTTTGAAAACAGTAGGAAGCGTTGGAATTCTGTCGAAATTTACTGCTTTAAATTCTTCATCTTCAGCAAAAACAATCGGTTCTCCTTTTCTCTGAGGAATTTCTACCGGTACAACCTCATCAGCAAACTTTCCTTCACTCCAAGCCTTGGCAGCTCTTTTATAAGACTCAATTGCGAAATTGTCCTGCTCTTCTCTGGAAATACTGTAATCAGTAGCACATTTCTCAGCGCAAACACCCATGTGTACTTTGTTGTAAACGTCTGTAAGGCCATCTAAGACCATTCCGTCCTGCATTTTTACATCGCCCAGTTTTGTTGCATTTCTGGCATTATAATAGTGAGGAACGGAAGACATATTTTCCATACCTCCGGCCACGATTACATCGGCATCGCCTGCTTTTATGGCCTGTGCAGCCATCGTAACGGCCTTCATTCCTGAAGCACAAACTTTATTCACGGTTGTAGAAGGTGTTTCATTTGAAAGTCCCGCTCCCAATGCTACCTGACGTGCAGGAGCCTGTCCTTCGCCGGCCTGCAAAACATTTCCCATATAGATTTCCTGAACCTGCTTCGGATCAAGACTGATTTTGTCTAATGCCCCTTTTACGGCAACAGCGCCCAGCTTCGTAGCCGGTACAGCTGCTAAACTTCCTAAAAAACTTCCCATCGGAGTTCTTACTGCGGAAACGATGAATACTTCTTTCATTTTTATAATTCTATTTTTTTTATAATTCTATTTTTAATTTAAATATACCTTTCAGATTATTAATTTCACAAAATATTTATGTGTTTCTATTAATCTTTATTATTTCAAGAATCGATTACTTTTTTCTTATTGGAGCAAGAAGAATGATAAAAGCTCCCAGGAACTCTACAATCCAGCCCCATCTTAATTTTACTATGCCCGCAAGCTTATCCTGCCATGATTTAAAAGGCATAAAACTGAAATATTCAGAAGCCTGAAGCTTTATTGCAAATAAGGTAAAGACAAATAAAATAACCAGCAAAACGCCGAAAATCTTTGCCGTTTTTATACTGTTATTTACTACCCCAAAAAGAGATCCGGCGGCAAGAATCCAGCATGCAATGGCAAGAAAATGATCAAGTTTCCAGTAGTTCCAATTTCCAATTATGGGAACATGAACCAGCGGCAGAAAACTTCCTGCAACCACCAATAGTACACCTAATAACTGAATATTTTTCATAATTCTTAAAATGCCAAAATACAAAAAAAAACACACTTATAATCAGTGTGTTTAAAAAGTAAATTTTATTCAGCTATCATTCATGAATGATAAAACAATTAATAAAAATTTAATTATTATGTAATATAAAATGAAAATCATTATATAATTAAAAACTTGCATTTAATAACTCTATTCCGATCTGAAGTCCATATTTGCTTCTGAGATTTGCATTATTGTTAAATGTTGGCGTAAAATCTTTTTGAATAAACACATTAAATCCTGCATATCCTATTCCTAATTTTCCTCCAAAAATAATGTCATTCACTCCATGATTGATAGACTCTCTTTCAACGATCCTTTTACTGTAATCGTTAGAATATCTGTTATAAATGTTGCTGGCGATTCTTACACCGCCGTAAACACCAGCGACAATAGAAAACTGGCTTACTCTGTTGTTTAAGTATTTTGTACCGTTATGTTCAATATATTTGGGGTTAAGAACAAATTTAAAATCGACAGGAACAAAAAGATAATGATTGTTAATATAAGTATCTTTCAGATTTCCTTTTGTAAATTCTTTGGTATCCAGCGTCAGATTTTCCTGGGTAAACGTTTTTCCGTATTTAGCCTTCGACTGATCCCAACGGTAGCCAAGTCCTAACCGGTAAAAAAAAGGGCTTGTAAAGCTTCCGAGCTGACCTTCATATCTCACCATATATATTCCGGAATTGAATACTGTATTTTTAAATTCCGAATTATTATTTAAAAATGCAAAAGGTTTATTTTTAGTGGTGTAGCTGGTTCCCACCAATGCTACCACGTATTGCCACGTACGAAGATAGTCCGATGGTTTATTTTTATCTCCATCCATACGTATTGATACACCGCCCAGACCGAAAACAATCTGATTTTTATCTTTATGCAGTGAATCCAAAGGCTTTAAAACGGCGTCTTTCACAGCCTGTCTGGTAAATTCCTCAAATTCGGTTTTATGAGCATCTATTTTTTCATTGATTGTCTCTTCATATTTTGAGGCAATATCTGCTCTCAACTTTTGTTTTTCATCGCTGGTAATTTTGTTTTGCTTAAAATCATGATCAACACCATCGAGCTCCTTATTCATTTTTATTTTTTCAGAAACTACGATGCTGTCAATCATTTTTGAATAATTCTTCATGGAAGCATTCATATTCGGAGTTTCTTGTGCAAATGAATATGAAAAGGCCATGAAAGCACTCATTAGGGCAATTTTAGTTTTCATGTATATTAATTTTTAGACAATATTTTAGTACTGATCATCTTTTGAACAATCTTTTTAATTAAAAAATAATATTTGTTTATTTGGAATCTACATAGACGGTTACTCCGAGTACGGTTACATTCTCAACATTGGGCCGCGGTTTATCGAAATTAAAAATTCCAATTTTTATATCTTTTTTATAAGGATTTTCCGTTGACTTATCAAATTCTCTTCCTAAAAGGAGCTCATTTGAGTTGATATAAGTAGGCTTCGTCTTTTTAACTTCAGCAATTACCGGGACACCGCTTTCAATTTTCGGAGGTTTTATATTAATTTTTTCATCTGGAGTTATTTCTACGTTTTGTGTCCTAATGTCCGAAAGTTTTGCAATGGTTATTTTGCTTTCATTTTTAGAAACCGGAACCGGTTCAGAAGGTTTTTTCTGGGGTTCAGTGGCAATTTTTATAGTATGATCTTCAACAGGATTGGTTTGTGATATGCCTTTGGGGTTTTGAAATTCAGGATTTATTGGATTAACTTTTGGGTTTAAAACTTTCTTAACAGCGTAGTCGGTGTTTTTGTAACTGAACTCATTTTTCCGCGAATTGAAATATAATATACTGCCCAAAGAAATAAAAAACAATATAACCGCTGCATATTTCCACCAATGAAAAGGCTTTTCTGTGGCTTTTGCAGATTCTTCTCCTAACTTAATTTCCAGTCTGCTCCACAAATCGGAAGAAGGCATTCTTTCAAGCTCTTCGTAGTCTGATTTTAATTTATTTAATGTATTGTTTTTCATCCTTTTTTTTCTTTAAAAAATCAGTGATCCATTTTTTGGATTTGCTTAGCTGGCTTTTGCTTGTACCTTCAGAAATATTCAGTATTTCTGCAATTTCATGATGCTTTTTTTCCTCAAAAACATAAAGATTGAAAATGATTCTGTAACCATCGGGCATTTTGGAAAAAATTTCGTTGAGATCCACAGTTTCCATATCTTCATCCCAATGGTCCTCCGGGTATTCAAGGTTCTGTATTTCTATATCGGAGTAAAGAATATTTTTATTTTTCCTGATCAGATTTATGGAATTATTAACAACAATTTTCCTCAGCCAGTACGGAAAACTTTTCCACTCTCTGCATTCATCAATTTTTGAAAAACAGGTAAAAAAAGAATTCATTACAATATCTTCGGAATCATGAATATTATTCATATAAGAGTTTGCAATGGCCAGCATTTTCGCCGAAAACATTTCGTAAAGTGCTTTCTGCCCTTTTCGATCCTGCTTTTTTGCCAGTTTAAAATTCTCTTCTAAATGCTTCATGTATCTGTTTCTATCTATAAGACGGAACTTTGATTAAATAGTTGCCTCAAAAAATAAAAAATTGCACTTTTTTTGAAAGTGCAATCTAATATATTAATTATCAATAATAAAAGTTAATGTTTTATCTGCGAAATTTCTTCAGGATTGTGCTTGTGTTTAAAAACAATCGCAAAGGCAATAGTTACAATTAATGCATATCCGGCAAAAATATACCAGGAAGTTTGCCATCCTGCAAGCTGTAAGGAAGGATCTGTCTGTGAGAAAACATAATGGTTGACAACCTCCTGTGCAGCTAACATTCCTATTGTCGCTCCAAAACCGTTGGTCATCATCATGAATACACCTTGCGCGCTTGATCGTATGCTTCTATCAGTTTCTTTGTCAACAAATAATGAACCTGACACATTGAAGAAATCGAATGCAATACCATATACAATCATGGAAAGGATAAACATCCAGACACCTCCGCCAGGATTTCCAAGACCGAATAATCCGAATCTTAAGAACCATGCAAACATTGCCATCAGCATTACCTTTTTAATCCCATATCTTTTCAGGAAAAATGGAATCAGTAATATACAAAGTGTTTCAGATACCTGTGAAAGGGAAATAAGAGCATTCGCATTGTTGGATCCCCAGGTATCTGCATATTCAGGAATTGCCTTAAAGCTGGTTATAAAAGGATTTGCATATCCATTCGTGATTTGTAATGAAACACCGAGAAACATTGAAAATATAAAGAAAATTGCCATTTTTTTCTCTTTGAATAAAGCAAAAGCTTTGAGGCCAAGTGCATCAGATAAAGTTCTTTTTTCGTTGCTTTTATTTACTTCACAATTTGGTAAGGTAAATGAATAAAAGAATAGTATTATACCTAATATACCGGAAACGAAAAATTGGCTGTAGCTGTGTTGAAAACTTGGAAAGTCTGTATCGTTCGAAAAGTTGAACTTCAGGCTTCCATTCTGAATTCCGGCAAAATTTACGAATAACATAGCACAAATAAATCCTACTGTTCCCAGTGTACGAATTGGCGGAAACGATTTAATTGTATCAAAATTATTATTAACTAAAACCGTGTATGCCACAGAATTGGAAAGGGCGATCGTCGGCATATAGAAAGTCACACTTAAACTGTAAAGAATAAACAGCTTTGAAAATTCTACATTTTCACCCGCTGACATCCCGTAATATCCTGCCCAAATCAAAAAGACAGCGGCCAGAAGATGCGAAATACCGAGAAGTTTCTGAGCCTGAATCCACCGGTCTGCAATGATACCCATGATAGCAGGCATAAAAATCGACACAATCCCCTGCATCGCATAGAAAAGTCCTATTTTAGAACCCAGCCCTACTGAGCCCAGATAATTACCCATGGAGGTAAGGTAGGCACCCCAAACTCCAAACTGCAGAAAGCTGAGGATGATCAATCGTAATTTTAAATTCATCTTTTATATTATATCACTAGTCAATTTTCTTTTTCCTCCTTTTGATTTCTTCCTGAATTTCCAGGGCCGTATCGTAATCTTCTTCCTTTACGGCTTCATCCAGTAATTTCTGAAGTTCTTCCATTGAAACCGATCTGAGACTGTCTTCAGTATTTACTGTTTCTGAAAATGACTCTTCTTCTTTGGCTACATCTTCCAGCTCCAGAAGAATTCCTGCTTCGTTCAATACCTGTTGAGTGGTAAAGATTGGCGCATCAAACCTTACGGCCATCGCCACCGCATCAGACGTTCTTGCATCCAGAATCAGTTCTTCTTCGTTGGTTTTATTTTTAAAATTAATATTTGAGAAGAAAACGCCGTCTACGATCTGGTAAATGATAACAGAAACCAGCTCATAATTGGCAGAAACTATAAATTTTGTAAATAAATCGTGTGTAAGCGGACGAGGCGGATGTATATCTTTCTCCAGACCAAGAGAAATGGATTGTGCCTCGAAATTTCCTATAACAACAGGTAATTTTATATGTGTTTCTTCATGTTCCAATAACAATGCGTACGCTCCTGATTGGGTCTGGCTGTACGATATTCCGCGAATAATTAGCTGTTTATAATCCATAAGTACAAATATAGATTAATTTTTGAAAGTTTTTTTTACTTTTTAGACAAAAATAAAAGCCCGGAAGGGGCTTTTATAGGTGAGTTATTATAATTGGTGAATTGTGAATTTATTTTTTATGAGTCAATTTTGCTTTGCAAGTGAATTTTTAATTTAAATAATAATTAAAATTGACAAGCTTAGCGAATTGACCATTCACAATTGACTTCTCTTATCCTTTTAATGCCTTAATTTTCTCTGTTAATGCAGGAATAATCTGGAAAGCATCTCCTACCACACCATAATCGGCTGATTTGAAGAACGGAGCTTCCGCATCACTGTTAATAACAACAATAGTTTTTGAAGAGTTTACTCCTGCAAGGTGCTGAATAGCTCCTGAAATACCTACTGCAATATATAAATTCGGAGAAATCGCTTTACCGGTCTGCCCAACGTGCTCCGTATGAGGTCTCCATCCGATATCGGAAACCGGTTTGGAGCATGCTGTAGCGGCGCCTAATACATTAGCTAAATCTTCGATCATTCCCCAGTTTTCAGGCCCTTTCATACCTCTTCCAGCAGAAACTACGATTTCCGCTTCTTTAAGGTCAAGTTTTCCTGAGCTTTGCTCGTGAGAGATTACTTTGGTATCTTCATTGGCAACAGAAAGATTTTTCACTTCTTCTGATCCTGAAACAGGATTTTCCTTTACTCCAAAAGCATTTTGTGAAACAGTAATGATCACACCTGCCGATTCGGCTTTTGCATGCATGAAGCCTTTTCCTGAGAAAGCTCTTCTTTTCACCTGGAACGGAGAAAGACTTTCCGGAGCATCCAGAGCATTGGTAATTAAAGAATGTCCGTTCATCACAGCCAACATAGGCGCAATTGAAGAAGCATCTGTGGTGTGTGGAAAAATGATGATATTTCCGTTTGCCACTTCACTGATTGCCTGCGCATAAGCTTTAGCCGAGAAACTTTTAAGACCTTCGTCTTTGATGTTGATTACATTGGATGCTCCGTATTTATACAATACATCTGAAGCATCGGTTGGGTTTACAGAGATTGCTGTTACGGTATCTCCAGTCTGATCTGCTACAGCTTTAGCATAAGAAACTGCTTCAAAAGCTGCTTTTTTGTAAACTCCGTTTATATTTTCTGCGTATACGAATACTGCCATTTTTTTGAATTTTAAAAATTAAAGGTTTAGGTTTAGGCTAAGATTTATAAAATTAAACCTCAAACTCAGCCTTAGCCATAATAATTAGATCACTTTCGCTTCTTCGTGAAGTAATCTTACCAATTCATCCAGATTATCAGGAGAAATCATTTTTACGGCAGCTCTTGGAGGTACGCTGTCATAAGAAACACCCTGAACTTTCACTTCAGAAGAAGACGGCTCTACTACCTGCAAAGGTTTTGTTCTTGCAGACATGATTCCTCTCATATTCGGGATAATCAGATCTTTTTCATCAACCAATCCTTTCTGACCGGCAATGACGGCCGGTAACTTTACAGAAATTGTTTCCTTACCTCCTTCGATTTCTCTTACGGCAGTTGCTTCACTTCCGTTCACATCTAAACCTACAGATGCATTTACGAATGGCTGATTCAATAACTGGGCAACCATTCCCGGAACAGAACCTCCGTTGTAATCGATGGATTCTTTACCACAAAGAATTAAATCATAACCTCCGTTTTGTGCTACAGCAGCAATTTCTTTTGCTGTTGAAAAGCTGTCTTTAGGATCAAGATTTACTCTTACAGCATCATTAGCACCAATAGCCAATGCTTTTCTTATAACGGGCTCTGTGGCTGCATCCCCCACATTGATTACCGTTACGGTAGCTCCCTGTGACTCTTGCAGTTTAATTGCTTTTGTTAAGGCAAATTCATCCAAAGGATTGATTACCCACTGAATTCCGTTTTTGTCGAATGCGGATTTATCCGCAGTAAAGTTAATTTTTGAAGTAGTATCGGGAACACTACTAATACAAACTAATATTTTCATATGTTGTTTTAATTTTTTGCTTTAAAAAGCCTTAAAGTTTCATTCGCTAATATAATTAAAAAATATATTATGCATGCATAATACTTAGTAAATTATTATTCAGCGCATTAGATGTATTTAATTGGCTGGTTTTGTTGCCCTAAATTCTATCTTGCTCGGTAAAACTCTAGGATTCATTTTTAAAATATCCAAAACAAGATTTCCCATATCCTCCGGCTGAATCTTCCACACATCTTTTTCGGAAGGGATATTACCGTTAAAATGTGTTGCCACCGAACCAGGCATAATGACTGTACACTTGATATTGTATTTTCTCAGATCAATCATAGCAGCTTGTGTAAAGCCTACAACCCCAAACTTTGAAGCGTTGTAACCCGATCCATTTTCAAAAAAATTGGCTCCGGCCAGGCTTGCAATTGTGATATAATATCCCTGAGTTTTTTTCAGTTCTTCTACAGAAGCTTTTAACGTGTAGAATGCGCCTGTTAAATTTGTTTCGATCATGTCGTCCCAATCTTCAACAGAAAGCTGATCTACCGGCTTAAAAACACCCAGCCCGGCATTAGCAATTACAAAATCCAGCTGTCCAAATTTTTCTATCGTGTATTTTATTGCTTCTTCCTCACTTTCAAAGTTCCTTACATCTGAAACTATTCCCAATACATTTTTGGAATATTTTTTTAACTCATTTTCAGCTTTTTCAACATCATCTCTTTTCCGTCCTGAAAAAGCTACAGAAACACCATGTCCAAGCAAAATTTTAGCGATTCCAAAACCAATTCCTTTGGTTCCTCCTGTGATATAAGCTACTTTATCCTTTATCATGTTTTTTGATTTAGTTCTTAAAAATAAGAAAAACGCCCTAAATAGAGCGTTTTTATATGGTTAAATATTTATAAGTATATTATTTTTTGATGAATTTTTTTGAAGTTCTGCCTTCTTTAGTTTCAATATTTATGATATAATTTCCGGGATTAAGATTAGTAACATTTACTTTATCGCCATTTAATTCACTTTTTACATTTTTTCCAGACATGTCATAAATTTCAATCTTATTGACTTTTGTATTTGATTTAATAGTCAAATGATCACTAACAGGATTTGGATAAACTAATACATCATCCGCCGCAGCTTTAAAAATTTCATTAGTAGCCAATGTAGTAGTATTACTTGCAAATACCTGATAGTTATCAATACCAAAAGTTGTTGCTGTATTATTTCCTGTTCCTGCTGAGCTGTAAACATTAAATTCAGTTGGAATAAGACCAGAAGGCGTTGTATATCCTGAAACATTTAAAACTAAAGGAGTGCCTCCATTAATTGTATATGTAATTTGCCCGTTAGCAGTGTTATAACTGTAAGCTACTGTTATCCATGTGTTTGCAGGGTAAGTACTAGTAGTTAATCCTGTGATATTATAAAAATTACCTTCTAAACCGTTAGTAAGGTAAGCCAAGCCATTGATAGTTTTAGTAGATGAGTTATATCTTATCCCAACAATCCCCACAGAATTCCCATCCTCATCTTCACCAAAGATTGCAACACCAGAATTATGATTTCCTGTAGATGTACCTGTATAAATATCTACAGATCCTTTTATAATATTATTTCCAGGTGTCCTTGCATCCCAAGCCGTATCTAAACCATCTTTAGAAACAACTCTCAAGGACGTTGCCGTCGCAGTATTACCTGTTGTAACCTGTAAATAATTACCGTGTCCCCCTGTTCCTGCAACAATTTGATAATCTGTTACTGCTCCAGTATACGGATACATACCACCCTGACCTGCTACAGTTCCTGATGTACTAGTAGATACATTTCCTATAACATAAGAGTTATAATTATCAGATTCTAATAATTGAGCTGATAAAGATAACGATGTCGAAATTAATAGATTTAATAGTAAAATTTTTCTCATATTATTAATCATTATTATTAGGTAATAAATATAAGAACAATATTTTAATCTTCAAAATATTAAAAAAAATAATTGTTAATTTATTCAATTAGTAAACAAACCATAATAAAAATTAATATGTTATAGCTGTAAATGTTAACACTGAGTCAAGTTACTTCACATAATTCTCAAAAAATAGCGGAATACTTTTAATTCCTTTATAAAAATTGAATAATCCGTAATGTTCATTTGGCGAGTGAATCGCATCCGAATCCAAGCCGAATCCCATTAAAACAGATTTAGCTCCTAAAACCTGCTCAAACATTGATGTAATAGGAATACTTCCTCCTCCTCTGTATGGAAGAACTTCTTTTCCGAATGTAGATTCCATGGCTTTTTTTGCAGCCAAAAACTCTTTTGTATCTGTAGGCAAAACATAAGGCATCCCTCCGTGGTGAGGGGTAACTTTTACTTTTACATTTCCAGGAGCTATTTTCTCAAAATATCTGGTGAATTTCTCTGTAATTTCTTCAGGGGTCTGATAAGGAACAAGTCGCATCGAAATTTTAGCAAACGCTTTGGACGGAATTACTGTTTTTGCCCCTTCGCCTGTGTAACCTCCCCATATCCCATTACAATCTAATGTAGGACGGATTGACGTTCTTTCCAGGGTAGTATATCCTTTTTCTCCTTCCACTCCATGCAGGCCGATGGATTTTTTAAATTCTTCAGGATTATCTTTCAATTTGTTCATCTCTGCTCTTTCAGTATCTGAAACTGTTTCTACATTATCATAGAAACCGTCAATAGTGATGTGCCCATCCTCGTCAATAAGCTTGGTAATCATTCTCGAAAGCACATGAATAGGATTCGGAACGGCACCGCCATATAATCCGGAATGCAGATCTCTGTTAGGACCTTCCACCTCTACTTCTACATAACTTAAACCTCTCAAGCCTGTAGTAACCGTCGGTTGCTCATTGCTGTAAATATGAGTATCTGAAATTAAAATACAGTCACAAGAAAGTTTTTCTTTATTTTCATTCACAAAATCGCCAAGGCTCACAGAACCCACTTCCTCTTCTCCTTCTAAGATAAATTTAACATTACAAGGAAGAGCATTGGTTTTCATCATAGCTTCGAAAGCTTTAAGATGCATAAAAAACTGTCCTTTATCATCTGCCGAACCTCTCGCAAAAATGGCTCCTTCAGGATGCAGTTCCGTTTTTTCGATATACGGCTCGAAAGGTGGTTTTGTCCACAATTCCAAAGGGTCGGCAGGCTGCACGTCATAATGACCATATACCAGAACCGTTGGCAGCTCTTTATTTAAAATCTTTTCTCCGAAAACGATAGGATATCCTTTTGTCTGACAAACTTCCACATTGTCTGCGCCTGCATTTTTCAGGTGTGCAGCTACTACATCCGCACATTTCAGGACGTCTTCCTTATAAGCAGGATCTGCTGAAATTGAAGGAATTCTCAGTAACTCAAATAATTCATCCACGAAGCGCTGTTTGTTTTCGTTGATGTAATTTAATGTTTCTTGCATCGTAAAATTTATTTTGCTAAAAGTAAAAAAATTGCCACGCCGGAACAAACAAAAAGATATAATTTTCTTCATGTTTTTACGATATACTGCACTGATGAAAATGTGAAATATTTATATAAGGACGAAAATCCTAGCCCGGATCTGAGCGGTTACCCCACAGCGGGGCTGGAGTATTGGAGAGTACAGGGGTTTGGTGTTGGAGCGCATCGGCGAAGGTCGGCGCGAGGAGTAATAGCGGAGAGCCGGATCAAGCTCCAAAAAAATATCCCGCATTTCTGCAGGATATTAGTATATTTTACCTAATTAATTAGTGTTCAGCCTTTGGAGTCTGAGAACCTTCCGGGATTGGAGTTGCATCAGAGTGTCTGTTGTCTTCTTCTTTATGCTTTACAGCTCCGGCAGTATCTGTTTTAGCAGGAGTTTCATGGCCATCATGCGCATCTCCTCTGTATTCAGAAAGATTATCCTGCTCACCGCTTGTCTGTTCGTCATCAGAATATCTTTCTACACCTTCTTCAAGTTTTAAAGTATTCTTATTTCCGCCAGCCTGGATTTTTTTACAGCTTACCGCAACAGTAGCAAGGGCTAAACATATAACTAATTTTTTCATATGGAAAATTTATTTTTTATGAGTCATCTAAAACCGCATTCTTTGGTCATTTATATGATTTTAGCAATGAGCGATTTCAGGCTAATTTTTTTAATTGCCCAAAATTAAGAAATCTTGCATTTTACAGCAACATTTTTATACTGATTTTAAAATTATTTTACCTTTTTTGGACTGTGTAAAAATAAGATAATAATCGCCTCCATCTTTCAAATTGTATTTTTTCTTTATTTCCTCCGGTTTTAAAGGATAATTCTTTGAAATGATATTGTATTGGCTTTTCTTTTTAATCTCCTTAGGATCAATGATTTCCATTTCAAATATTCTTCCCGGGAAATTTTTAATTCTTAAATCTGAGGTATAGATGTGAGTATTCGGATGAAGTTTTTTCAATCCTGTTTTTTGTGAGATAAGATTAAAAATACCTGCTTTCAGGATGGTATTATTGGGGATGTAAATATATTTTTCCGGTTCTCCGTAATTTGCAGCGACCTCTTCTTCTTCGCCGATTATAAACTCAAAAGCAGGATCATCAGTTTCAAGATTTATACAATTGCAGATTATTTCTCCATGATTTTTTTTGGATAAAAAGACTACAATTTCTTTCACATCATTTTTAACGGCAATAATTTCAACCCTGAAAACACCCTTCAGTACAGAAAGTAAATATTTTATATCAATTAACGGCGATAATTTTATTACTACTTTATCACCAATAGAAACCAGTTTTTCCTGAATTTCAAGAATATTCGGCGACAAATCTTCAAGGAGGAAAACTTTATTTTTATTATGGTCTCTTCGTGCAGGATCAAGATAAATTACATCAAACAATTCTTTAGTTTCTGTGAGAAAATCTTCAAGCTTCTGATGTATAAATTTTGCATTTTTTTCTAAAATATTCCAATTATGCCGAACAATATTCAAAAGTTCGTTATTTTGCTCTATAAGGGTAACATCCTGAAAATTTTGTGACAGATAGTAAGCATCAATCCCAAAACCACTCGTAAGATCGATAAACGATTCGCCTTTTATCAATTGTGATTTGTACTGAGCGGCCTTATCGGAAGAAGACTGTTCTAAATTAAGTTGTGGAGGAAAAATGATCCCTTTTTTCAGTAAAAACGGAAACTTTTTCTGTGCAACTTTTTTCCCTTTGATCTGCTGAACAATTTCCTGCATGGAAACCTCTGGAAATGGCGATTTTTTCAATAATAAGGCGTGCAGATCTGTATCCAGATTGGCATTGATATATTCCTGAACTTGTTGATTTAATAATTTATCTCCCACAAATAAGTTAGCAACAGAACTTAAAAATTCAATTAAATTTATCTTTTATAAAAAATATAATCCGTTAAAACCGGCTCTATTCCGTTTTGCTTCAATAATGAATTGATCTGTCCTCTATGATAGGTTGAATGGTTAATTGCCTGAAAAAGCATTTCGAAAACAGTATTTTCAAAAGCTGCTCCTCTTGAGTTTTGGTATGTGATCTTTTGGTCAGGATCAAAATTGCTAATGATTTCAATACTTTTTTCAAAGTTATTCTGATTAATTTCTTCTAAAACTTCAAAAGGATTCATCTGCCATACTTCAAACATTTTTTCGTTTAAAATTCTCGAGTTCCAGATCTTCTGGGCATTTAAAGTGTGGTTGATCAGGCTAATCGTTTTCTCATCAACTCTTTCCAAATTTTCGGAAATAACTTTAATCATCTCAGTGTTAAAATGATAAGTATATTCAAATAAATCAATTAGTTTTTCTTTCATTATTCAAACATCTGAGCCCATCTTACAGGCTTTATTTCACTTTTATTATACAAATCTTCTGCAGCTTTTTTAGCCTCTAATTTGGGATATAAGTTAACGCCAATAAGCTTTATTTTTCCGTCTTCCACCCACTTCTGTTCTTCTAAGGCATGGTCGTAAATCTGTTTCTGGACCACACCATTTTTCAAGCATTCAAGATAACCTCCTGCTTCTTCAATTTCAAGGAAATAAGCCCATGATTTTTCAGCGATCTGCCGGGTAATATCTTCTACAAAATAACTTCCGTTGGAAGCGTCTTCAAAAACATTAATAATACTTTCATAAGCCAGGACGATCTGTTGTTTAAAAGAAATTTCCTCCGAATTTTCCGTAGTTTTGTCTACAAGATAATTGTTACTGAAAACAGCATCAGCTCCGCCAATCATTGCTGAAGCCAGCTCTAAAGTTGAACGGATCAGATTATTTTCATTATCCGATACCGCTTTATTTCTAAGCGATGTTTCTGCAAAAATATATGGAATTTCGTCTAAATTATATTCCTTGGATAATTCGTTAAAAACAAGTTTAAAAGCTCTTAACTTTGCCATTTCGAAGAAATAATTTCCTCCGACTGCTATTCTGAAAATTAATTTATTTAAAATTTCCGGGCCATAAACTTCAATCAATTCTTTAGTTTTTGCCAACGCAATTCCTAATTGCTGATATATTGCGGCTCCGGCGTTCTGGTGTAATGATATATCAATACAAATATTTCTTCTGAATTGCTTCGCCAGTAATTCTTTAACCAGCTGATCATTTATTACAGCTTCTTTTTCATCAAAAACATCAATTAATGAAAAATACTGATCCTCTTCTCTGGGACTGATATGTCCGGCAAGATCGGTATCGTCAATAAAAATCGTTTTCTGTGAAAGGTTTTCGACATTGTGATCCAAAAGGAAAGCAAATACATCCTCTTCCAGGCTTTCGTGATATCTTGCCACCAAGTGCGTATTTTCTTCTACTTTCGGCAGATTTACCAATGGCGTATTCACTTCATCATAAAATGGCTTTACTACAATTCCTTCTAAATTTTCTTTAGTAAGAATTGGATAAATATCTTCGGTTTTAAGCTGTTTCCTGACTAAATTTTCCCAAGCTGTGTTTGACATGGCGTATTGTTATATGTGGTGGTCAATTGTGAATGGTCAATTGTGAATGGTGAATTTACCAAACAGGCTTATTTTTTACCTTGTGATATTGACAGGCGCAGCGAATTCACAATTCACCATTCACTTTTTAATTATTTCTTTGCTACTTTTGTGCTGTCTACGACCAGAATAAAAATTTCTTCATTCGGTTTTTTCATAAAATAATTTTCTCTGGCGTACTTCTCCTTTTCAGATTTGTTGTTCATCAGCTTTTTATAAAACGCATCATTTTTTTCATATTCGGTTTTATAATACTGAAGCTGTTCTTCATATTTGTTAATCTCACCATTCAGTTCATTGATTACTAGGAATGAAGTTTTATCAAAAAAAATCATCCAGACCAGAAACAGACATATTGTGATGGTATATTTATTGAAAATATACTTCTGAATAAATTTAAAAGTCTCAGATTTTGGCTGAATATCTTTGATAAGTTTGGTCCCTTTCATGTATTTAATGTTTTCTCAGAGAGTTTTTTATCACAGTTGTTAAAAAATCAATCGCCACGGAATTTTGCCTCATGTTTGGAATAATAAGATCTGCTTCATTTTTTGAGGGCTCAATAAATTCCTGATGCATAGGTTTCAGAGTCGTCTGATAACGGTGCAGAACTTCATTTAAATCCCTTCCTCTTTCCTGGGTATCTCGTCGTATTCTTCTGATCAGTCTTTCATCGGAATCCGCATGTACAAAGACTTTAAGGTCGAATTCCTTTAAAAGTTCCTTATTGGTAAGAACAAGAATTCCTTCTACTACCAGAACATTTTTAGGCTCCACCGTAACATGGTCTCCGGTTCTGGAGTGAGTTACAAAGCTGTAGATTGGCTGCTCGATAGGCTCATTATTCTTTAAAGCTTTCACATGTTTTATCAGTAAATCAAAATCAATGGATTTCGGATGATCATAATTCAAAGCTTCCCTTTCAACCAATGTAAGATTATGATTATCATGATAATAATTATCCTGTGAAAGGATGTTCATTCCTTCAATATCAAGCTGCTGAATAATCTTATCAACAACTGTAGTTTTGCCGGATCCCGTTCCTCCCGCAATTCCTATTACAAGCATTCTTTTTATTTCTTTATCGTTTTACAAATATACTATTTTAGTTGAATGCAAATAAATATGCCATCTGAAATTCTTTTAAAACAAAAAAATCCGATGCTATTACAACACCGGACCTGCTTTTATTTTTTAATGAATTTCGTTGATAATTCTAATGCTTTTATTTGTAAAATATAATCTCCTGCCTGCAGATGCGAGACATTTATTGAGTTTCTGGCATTTGTGATGGTTGTTTCCATTATTTTTCTACCTTCCATGTTGAAGATTTCTACTTTTTCTTCCTTACTTATTTTCACGGAAATATTTAGCACATCCGAAACCGGATTAGGATAAATTGCAATAATCTCTTTCTTAGATACATCATTTACACTTAACTGGCAGGAATAAGCCGGCATAGTATATCCTGCAGCAGTAAATTCTGTAGTCATTTGCATAATATCATTGCAGGTAAAACCAAATGTCCCTAACATATCAATAGCAGCCTGTCTTACAGCAATAGCGGCATTTTCCTGGTTTGTACTGGAACTTGTCATTGCTAACCCTTCAAGAAATGCCCTGTCCGTTTTTTCTTTCCCGATGGCATCATAAATTCGCATTAATGCAGAAGCCCATATTTGTCCGTCTGTATGTATGGAACCGGTCAGTCCTCCAGGATAAGCTGCAGTATAATTTGTTATTCTTCCCGGCCAGAAAGAATTATGTCCATCCCAATTGAACATCCAGTGGTAAGCAGCATCAGTAGGTTGCCATTGATTTAAGCTTCTGCTGTATGATTGTGCCCAATAATCCCCGCAGCCTTCGCTCAAACCATCTACCTGCGACAATCCCCCGTTAGTAAGCCAGTCGTGGATACCGTGACCTAATTCATGAAGAATAACGTCTGCATCTTCTGCATCATCGACTCCCCCCTCTCCGAACGCTAAAATCTGTGTTGTTCTCACGTAATGTGAGTTATCGGAGCCATTAAACCCATGTGGATCAAATTTTAATACACCTGCGTTCTGTGTAGGTTTACAGAGAATTCCGAGAGTCAAATTAATATACCTTAAATTATTATCAAGATGCCAATAAGCGTTGACAGCTTCAAATCCCTGTTCATTTCTATTAAAAAGAAACTGGTTATTGGTCTGTGTAAAGAGGCCTGTTGCCGGAGCTTCCAAATCTGCAATTTCTACATAGGTTCCTTTCAGCTTATAGATACCTGAATTCAATTCAAGTTCAGGAATAGTAACCAAAGTTCTTGCAGCATCCAGGCTTGCATTTGTAGCGTCATTGCCATCAACATACTGACCTCCATAAGCTACCTGAGCCTTAGAGAGCGGATCCGGATTAAAGATATAAGCTGAACCTGTAACTAATGTATTTTTTTTCGTTAAACTTTGTTTACTTGTTTTTTTCGGCGGATTTTCAGATTTTTCTTTATGATAAAAAGAAATATCTTTTACACTGATCACGTCACCATTTTGAGCGTCAATAATTGTCTCCCAATCACCAGGATTATCGTACGAATGTGTTATTACACGGTAAACCAGTTTGGTATGCCCTTGCTCTGTAACATAAACAAAAAGCTTGTTTTCTTCAAAAGTAGTCTCTCCTTTAGAACGGGAGGCAATATGTGCTTTTTTTATGGCTTCATCAGGAGAAAATGAAGGAATTGTATTGATCTCTTGCACATTCTTTTTAAAACTTTCTGTAGAAGTATAAGTTATATTGTTCTGCTTATTAAAATGAACTACAATTTCAGATTGAAAGACGGGTACGTCTTTAATAATATGCTGAAAACGCAGAGTTTCACCTGTGCCTCCTTTTCTTACAAAGCTTAGTTTAAACTGACTGAAACCACGGACACCTAAGTTTTTGGAATTTTCTACTATCCATTTTCTTGCCGGAACTTCAAAAGATGATTCCTGACCCATTAATGCCGAAGCAGACATTAGACAACCAAGAATTAGCGAATTTAATTTTATTTTCATACAAATGTTATTTAAGATGCTAAAAGTATCAAAATATTATGAAATATTCAAAATTAAATTCTATCTTATATTAAAACTGCATATAATAACAAAAAAAGAGACCGTCCAAACTTTAGGACAGCCTCTTTTTTTTATACTATTTCGCTCGTCAATTCTCTTGAAAGCAATTTTTCATGCATGGGTTTAAGTAAATCCATTGATCCAGTTTTGACCGTACATTTACCTTTAAAATGAACCAAAATGGTGCATTGTTCGGCCTGTTCCAGCGTATGCTTGCAAATTTCTATCAGACAGTCAATTACATAATCGAAAGTATGAACATCATCGTTATGCAAAACCAATTTATAGACTTCATCCGTATCTTCCAGCACAAGAACATCTTCTTCATACTTACGTTTCGGATCGTCGTAATCTTTAATGCTGTTATAAAAATTCATCCGTCGTTATTTTAGAATTAGATCAGACCTCGCCGATTTTTTCAGCCAGATCATTTATATTATTTGGTTCTTCATATAAAAGCTCAACCAGCTCAACACTTTTGTTATTCATTTTTAAAATTTTAAAATGATAATTCTCAAGTTTAAACTCCTGGTTTTCTTCCGGAATGTCTTGCAAAGCATGCAAGATAAAGCCGGCAAGTGTATTATATTCACTTTCTTCCGAAAGAGGTAATTTTTTAGGCAGAAATTCATTGATTTCGTCAAGAGGCTGCGTTGCCTGAACCCAAAATGTATTCTCCGCAATTTTATCAACTATCTTTTCCTCATCATCTTCTTCATCCTGGATCTCACCTACCAATTCTTCAAGAATATCTTCAAGGGTAATGATTCCCTCCGTACCACCAAATTCGTCAATAACAATGGCAAGATGCTGTTTTTTCTGCTGGAAAATTTTCAAAAGATCCGATATCTTTTTACTTCCTACCACAAAAAATGCATCACGCATCAGTTCTTTAAGATCTTCATGGCTGAGTTCACCTTTTCTCTTTACAAATTCCCTGATGATCTCTTTTGTATAAAGAATACCAATAACATTGTCAATAGAATTTATATAAACCGGAATTCTGGAGTATCCGCTTTCCATGATTTTGTTGATAATTTCATTGACGTCTTCCTCAAAATCGATGGATGTAATATTCTGTCTGGGAACCATGATCTGTTTGGCCGAATGATCTGTAAAGTCAAAGGCATTTTTGATAATCTCGTAGTTTTCTTCCTCAATTTCTCCACTGTCAGCACTTTGCTTTACCAAAAGCTGAAGCTCTTCTGTAGAGTGAATCTCATGTTCTGAAGCAGGATGGATTTTCACTAATCTCAAAAATGTGTTAGACATTAAATTCATCAACCAAATAAAAGGTTTAAAAACAGTATAGAAAACCCTTAATGGAATTGCAGTCGCCATCGTAGTCGATTCTGATTTCCTGATTGCAATTGATTTTGGGATAAGCTCACCAAAAACGATATGCATAATAGTGATCAGAACAAAACTTGTAATGACGGAAATTGAGGTAATTGTTGTCTCTGTAAGGTTAATATTGAGTGAACTGAAAATGTCTTCAACAATATGATGCAGGGCACTTTCTCCCACCCAACCTAAGGCAAGGGATGCCAGCGTAATGCCCAGCTGTGTTGCAGAAAGATATTCATCAAGATGCTTGATGATGTGTTCTGCCTGTTTTGCCATAGAATTTCCTTCTGCGGCTTTTAACTGGATTTGTGAATAACGAACTTTAACAATTGAAAATTCTGCGGCTACAAAGAAGCCATTAAGTAAAACAAGTAATAAGGCCAGCAAAAGCCTGACTATGTCCGAGTCCATTTAGAAGTTGTATATAATTTGATACAAATATATACAAAATAAAAATAACAAAAAAAGCATCGTGGTATACGATGCTTTAATAAATATTGTATGAAAATATCTTTTTAAGAGTTTTTCAAAGCTTCTGCTCCTGAAACAATCTCTAAAATTTCGTTCGTAATAGCAGCCTGTCTTGCTTTGTTGTAGAAGATTACCAGATCATTCTTCAAAGCCTGAGCGTTATCTGTCGCTTTATGCATCGCAGTCATTCTCGCTCCGTGTTCAGATGCTACCGAATCCAGGATTGCTTTGAAAACCTGAGTTTTAATAGATTTAGGAATCAAATTATCCAAAATTTCCGTTCTGTTTGGTTCGAAAATATAATCTGTTTCTACCTGAGGCTCTGTAGTTTCAGGCATTGAGATCGGAAGAAGCTGTTCCGTTGTCACTTCCTGTGTAGCAGCATTGATGAATTTATTGTAAATTAAATAAACTTCGTCAAATTTACCTTCTCTAAAGCTGGTCATCACTCCTTCTGCAACGTTAGACACGGCATCGAAGTTTAAATTGTCATATACTGAACTTGCATTAGAATATACCGTACGGTTTCTTCTTACAGCATCAAAAGCTTTTTTACCTACCGGAAGAACTTCAATCTCATACTGAGAATTATGCTGAAACTGTGCATTAAGCTCCTTAACAATAGAAGAATTGAAAGCCCCCGCAAGACCTCTGTTTGAAGTAACAGCGATAAAAAGCACTCTTCTTACTTCTCTTTTTTGAGCATACACAGAAATCTGATCAGGATCTGAGCTGGAATTTACATTCTGGATAAGCTCCTGCAGTTTTTCAGAATAAGGTCTTAACATTACGATAGCATCCTGTGCTTTTTTAAGTTTCGCTGCGGAAACCATCTTCATAGCACGTGTAATTTGCATCGTAGATGAAATTGACGTAATTCTACCTCGTATTTCTTTTAAGTTTGCCATTATTTTGGTTCAAGGTTTAAGGTATGAAGTTTAAGGTCTAAAACATTCATTCTAAACCTTAAACATTGAATTTTTAGTTATACTTGGAAGCTAAATCATTAGCTGCCTGCTTAAGAACACCCGTAATTGAATCATCGATTTTCCCAGCTTTAATTGCAGCCATTGTGTCAGGGTGCTTAGATCTAAGGAACTCGATATATTCGATTTGGAATTCTTTTACTTTTCTGATAGGAACGTTTCTCAATAAATTCTCTGTTCCTGCGTAGATCATTGCTACCTGGCTGTCTACAGGAAGTGGAGAGTTTACCGGCTGCTTAAGGATTTCCACGTTTCTTTCCCCTTTAGAGATTACGGCTAATGTAGCAGCATCAAGGTCAGAACCGAACTTAGCAAACGCTTCTAATTCTTTATATTGTGCCTGGTCTAATTTTAATGTACCAGATACTTTTTTCATTGATTTGATCTGAGCATTACCTCCTACTCTTGATACGGAGATCCCTACGTTGATTGCAGGACGAACCCCTGAGTTGAATAGATCTGATTCAAGGAAGATCTGTCCGTCTGTAATCGAGATTACGTTGGTTGGAATATACGCAGAAACGTCACCTGCCTGCGTTTCAATGATTGGAAGAGCTGTCAATGAACCTCCACCTTTTACGATTGGTCTTAAAGACTCAGGTAAATCGTTCATCTGGCTTGCGATCTGGTCATCAGCGATCACTTTTGCCGCTCTTTCCAATAATCTTGAGTGAAGATAGAAAACGTCTCCAGGGTAAGCTTCACGGCCCGGTGGTCTTCTTAAAAGTAGAGAAAGCTCACGGTAAGCAACCGCTTGTTTAGATAAATCATCATAAACGATCAAAGCCGGTCTACCAGTGTCTCTGAAGAACTCACCAATCGCAGCTCCTGCCATTGCAGAATATACCTGCATCGGAACCGGATCAGATGCATTAGCAGCAACGATTACTGTATAAGCTAAAGCTCCTTTATCTGATAATGTTTTAACGATTTGTGCTACAGTAGACGCTTTCTGTCCGATAGCAACATATATACAATATACAGGTTTCCCTGCATCAAAAAATTCTTTTTGATTGATGATCGTATCGATCGCAACAGTAGTTTTACCTGTCTGTCTGTCACCGATGATAAGCTCTCTTTGCCCTCTTCCTACAGGGATCATAGAGTCGATGGCAACGATACCTGACTGTAAAGGTTCAGTTACCGGCTGTCTGTAGATAACTCCAGGAGCTTTTCTTTCCAATGGCATTTCGTATAACTCACCAGAAATAGGACCTTTACCATCGATAGGGTTACCAAGAGTATCTACTACTCTTCCTAACATCCCTTCTCCTACTTTGATAGAAGAGATTCTGTTTGTTCTTCTTACGGTATCTCCTTCTTTTACTAATTTACTTTCACCAAGTAGCGCAACACCTACGTTGTCTTCTTCAAGGTTTAGTACAATACCTTCTACATCACTAGAAAATTTCACCAACTCTCCGTATTGTACGTTTTCTAACCCGTATACACGAGCAATACCATCACCGATGGTTAAAACTGTACCTACTTCCTCAACATTTGATTGAGTATCGAAGTTGGCCAATTGCTGTTTTAAGATCGCAGATACTTCTGCCGGATTTATTTCTGCCATTGTATGGTTGTTTTTTCTTTAATTTAATTGAAAATCTTTTTTAACTTTATTAAGTTTAGACTTTACAGATGCATCTACCTGCTGATCACCCACCCTTAAAATGTAACCTCCTAAAATTTCAGGCTTAACATTTACTTCCAAGTCGAATTTGGCGTCAGTATTTACCATATTGGTAGATTTTAAAATCTGATCGATATTTTCTTTTGAAAGCTGAGTTGCTGTTGTAAGTGTTACTCGCTGTACTCCGTTGATATCTTCAACTTTATTGATAAATTCCTGAGCAATATTTCTAAGCTGATTTTCTCTTCCATGTCTGATCACTAAGGTAATCAAATTCTGTGAAGAAGCCGATAAACTCTTAAAAATCTCACTTGCTACCTCTACTTTCTTTTTAGAATCAATGTAAGGTGTAAGGAAGAACTTCTTTAAATCCTGAGACTCAGTCATGATCTTCACTACATCTTTCATTTCAGAAAATACAGTAGCTGTCTGACCTGATTCATTGGTAAAATCAAGTAAACCTTGTGCGTATCTTTTAGCTACTTTAGATGTAAGCATTATTAGTTAAGGTTTGATTTGTTTAAATAATTCTGAACTAATTCGTTTTGAGCCTCAGTATTGTCAAGCTTTTGCTTAAGGATAGACTCAGCGATGTTTACTGATAAAGTACCGATCTGAGATTTAATATCTGCCATTGCAGCATTTTTCTCTGAAGTGATCGTTTGTTTAGCAGCTTCGATCATTTTATCACCTTCAGCTTTAGCAACATCTTTAGCTTCCCCTACGATTCTATCTTTAATTTCTCTTGCTTCTTTAAGGATAGCATCTCTTTCGATTTTTGCTTCACGAATGATTCTCTCGTTATCCTCTTTTAAAGTTTCCATTTCTTTTCTTGCCAGGGTAGCTTGGTTAAGAGCATCAACGATAGAAGTTTCTCTGTCGTTAATAGCATTAACAATTGGTTTCCAAGCGAATTTTGCTAGAAGAAATAATAGGATAACAAAAGTAAGGGTCATCCAAAACAAAAGTCCAATTCCAGGTTCTATAATTCCCATATCTGTAGATTCTTTTTTACGTGTTATTTTATGGATTGTGTTTTAAAAAACTCTTAGCAGCAGCCAACCGCTTCACTGCTAAGAATGTTTTTTTGAGGATAGATTACTTGATGAAAGCACCAAAGATAATCGCGATAAGACCAGCACCTTCGATAAGACCTGCAGCAATAAGCATTGCTCCCTGAATCTTACCAGCTTGCTCAGGCTGTCTAGCGATAGCATCCATTGCGTGACCTCCGATTTTTCCGATACCAAGACCTACTCCTAGTACTGCTAAACCGATTCCTACGTAAACTAAACCTGCTCCTGTTGACATGTCCATAATAAATAAATTATATTAGTTAAAAATTATTTTAAATATTTTCTTTTAATTAATGAGCGTGCTCTTCGTGACCGTGCTCATGCTCGTGCTCTGCTACTGCAATACCGATAAATAAAGCGGATAATACAGTAAAGATATATGCTTGTAGTGCTGCTACTAATAATTCCAATACAGAAACAAATAACGCTAATGGCACAGATGCAAATCCTAAGAAAGGAGATTTGAAAATGAAGATCAATGAAATAATCGCCAAAATCATAATGTGTCCTGCTGTAACGTTAGCGAAAAGTCGCATCATTAAAGCAAAAGGCTTTGTAAAGATCCCGATAATCTCAATTGGAACCATGATAGGATACAAGAGGATTGGCACAGGTGGCATAAAGATATGTTTCCAGTAATCTTTATTAGCGCTAAATAATGTAATTAATAAAGTAATGATTGCTAAAACTGCAGTGATTGCAATATTACCTGTAAGGTTTGCCCCAAAAGGAAAGAAAGGAATTAATCCGAATAAGTTATTGAACCAGATAAAGAAAAATGCTGTCAATAAATAAGGCATATATCTTTTATATTTAACTGATCCGATATTCGGAATAGCTACTTCATCTCTTATAAATACAATTACAGGCTCTAATAATTTCCCTGCACCTTTTGGCAACTGAGATTTTTTATAGTTTCTTGCCATTCCCATGAAAATTACCGCCATGAAAATTACTGAAAGAAACATGGATGCTGTATTCTTTGTAATTGAAAGATCAAAAAATACATCGTTTGATTTTTGCTTTCCGCTGATTATTGAAAAAAGTGTTGCTTTTTCAATACCTTTAGTTGAAACAACCTGTCCGTCTTCTAAAGTATAACCGTCATGTTCATGACCGTGAGCAATGCTGCCTGAAAGGAAAGTGTGCCACCCTTCATTATCTTTAATAATTATCGGAAGCGGAACAGAAACATGATGCTCTTCACCATTATCATCTTTTGTAGTCCATAAATGCCATTCATTTGAATCACCGATGTGTTCCATGATCATTTTAGTAGCATTAAAGTCTTCTTTCTGCTCTATTTTTTCTGCCGGCTCTTCGCCTTCAGAAGTATGCTGAGCAATAGCTAAACTGCTCACAAACACAAATAAAAATGCGAAAAACAATGAAGAAATCTTTCTATTCATATCTCTTTTTTAATCGTGTGCAAATATATCGATTTTATTAAACTTTACCAATACTAAAAATTGATTTTTATCATCAAAAAAATCAGGATTTATTAATGAGTTTTATTACAGGTATATATATAAGGAGTGATGCGATTATAAAACATATCACTATAAATAGAAAATTTTCTCTTGTTTTCTCTATGATCATCAAAGAAACGGCAAGCCAGATAATATCTTTGGAAATATTCAGTGACAAAAACTTCATGGCAGCATCTGCTTTACCATAAATACGTTTTTTAAAAAGTATAAACACAGTAATATTCAGGATTAAAATTAGCAGGATGATCATTAAACTGTCTATAAAATTCATTTTGCAAAAATAGTACTATAATTCTGATCCGTTACAAATCTCTGCACCTTATATATTATATATACTAAAAAATTCCTTATTTTTGCACACTATAATTTACAATACATATGTTTAATAGTTTACAGGATAAATTAGACAAGGCGCTGCACAATATTTCAGGACGTGGAAAAATCACGGAAATCAATGTAGCGGAAACCGTAAAAGAAATTCGTAGAGCGTTGGTGGATGCCGATGTTAATTATAAAGTTGCAAAGGATCTTACGAAAAGAGTTCAGGACAAAGCCCTGGGACAGGATGTTCTTACCTCGCTTACTCCGGGACAGCTGATGACGAAGATCGTTCACGACGAACTTGTAGATTTAATGGGAGGTTCTCAGGAGGGAATTAATCTTTCAGGAAAACCATCTGTGATTTTAATTGCCGGACTTCAGGGTTCAGGTAAGACCACTTTCTCAGGAAAGCTTGCCAATTATTTAAAAACAAAAAGAAATAAAAAACCTCTTTTAGTAGCATGTGACGTTTACCGTCCTGCTGCGATCGACCAGCTAAAAGTTTTAGGTGGACAGATCGGGGTTCCTGTTTTTACGGAAGAAGGTTCTATGGATCCTTCAAGCATCTCTCAGAACGCCATTAATTTTGCTAAATCCAACGGTCATGATGTTGTGATTGTGGATACAGCGGGCCGTCTGGCGATTGATGAGCAGATGATGAAGGAAATTAAAACAGTTCACTCTGTTATTACACCTAACGAAACGCTTTTCGTAGTAGATTCGATGACGGGTCAGGATGCTGTAAATACAGCAAAAGCGTTTAATGATGCTTTAAATTTTGATGGAGTTGTTCTAACGAAATTAGACGGTGATACCCGTGGTGGAGCTGCATTAACGATCCGTTCTGTGGTTGAAAAACCAATCAAATTCATTTCGACTGGTGAGAAAATGGAAGCTTTAGACCTTTTCTACCCGGAAAGGATGGCTGATAGAATCTTGGGAATGGGAGACGTTGTTTCCTTAGTAGAAAGAGCTCAGGAGCAGTTTGATGAAGAAGAAGCGAAAAAGCTTCACAAGAAAATCGCTAAGAATGAGTTTGGTTTTGATGATTTCCTTAAACAAATCAACCAGATCAAAAAGATGGGTAACATGAAGGATTTGATGGGGATGATTCCTGGTGTTGGAAAAGCAATCAAAGATGTAGAAATCAGTGATGATGCATTCAAACATATCGAAGCGATTATCTACTCCATGACTCCTGAAGAAAGAAGAAAACCTTCTATCATCAATACGCAGAGAAAAAACAGAATTGCCAAAGGTGCCGGAAGAAAAATTGAAGATGTAAACCAACTGATGAAGCAATTCGACCAGATGGGTAAAATGATGAAGATGATGCAGGGGCCTCAGGGTAAGCAAATGATGCAGATGATGAGCAAAATGCCGAATATGCCTGGAATGGGCGGAATGTTCGGAAAATAAAAACACCAAACGACAAAAAAAATATTCTTATGGAAGTGTACGGAAATAATCAAGGTAATTATAACCAGCCTTATAGATCAGAGAAAAAAGTAGCAGCTGGTATCCTTGCTATTCTTTTAGGTGGATTAGCCATTCACAAATTTTATTTAGGATATACTAAAGCGGGAATCATTCAATTGATCCTAAGCATTGTAACATGTGGTACGATTGGAGGGCTTATCGGTTTGATTGAAGGAATTATTTATCTGACAAAATCAGATGAAGAATTTGATAGAACGTATGTTCAGAATCAAAAAGAATGGTTTTAAATTTTTAAATACAATATAAAATCCGGCTCAAATAAATTTGAGCCGGATTTTTTTAAGACTTTGTCAAAGTTTAGATCTTTGACAAAGTTTTTTTATTTATCAGATTTCTGAGCTTTAGCTTTGATGAAATAAGAGAAACCAACATTTACACCGAAAGTTTTTACGTTTGTTTTAACATCGGTATTCATGATCGTTTCTTTATTTGAGAACTGATCGTAAGAAACACCAAGGTTCACCCCTAAAGACTGAGTAGCCATATAAGTAACTCCACCTTTTACTTTCCATGCAAGACCATCCGTTGTATTCTCGTCTGAAGCAGAAATACCCATAAAATTCATTTCTCCCTTATTTTTCACAGATGCATACCCGATACCTGCACCAAGGAAAGGAACGAATTTGCTGTCATTAGCAAAATAATAAGTAGCAGTAGGCATTACCGAAAAACTCGTTGTAGTAGCCTTTGTTCCTTCATACTTTGTTGTAGCGCTTGTAAGCCCCAAATCGATTCCTACAGCTAACTTATCAATTACAAAATATCCTACAGAAGGAGTTACTGAGAAAGTGCTTACTTTTGGTCCGTCAGCAGATTGACCTTCTACCTTCACGGTTGTGTTGACATTATTAAATCCGAAACCTGTGTTTCCACTGATCACCCAATCTCCTTTGGTCATTTGGGCATTTGATAATCCGAAAAGTGCAACAGCACCTGCTAGTAATAGTTTTTTCATGATTTTTTATTTATAAAAGTTTATTATTAATTATTTAGCAAAAACATATTTTACTCCGAACATTACCGAAGATAAGTTCAGCCCGAAATTGAATGTATCAGTTCCGTTATCCTGATCTTTAATTTTTGTGTTGTTATAGCCAAACTCTCCGATGGTTGCTTCAATCGTCCAGTTTTTACTGATAAAATAATCTAATCCCGGCTTCACATTTACGCCGAAAGAAGTATATTTCTGTTCGATATTCATAGTCTGAAAATATGTATACCCGTTCATATCAACATAATCCAATTGTAAATCTGCTGTACGTTTTCCAATTTCAATAGGAACTTCAAGCTGTCCAAAAATATATAATTTATCTGAAAGTGTCCAGTATTTCCTGATAAATGGTTTTGCCGTAAAAGCATTTGTTTTAATGGTTGTTTGCAGGGTTTCAATACCGGAACCGAAATTAGTAATATCTGTATGATCTGCTCTGCTTCCGGCATAGCCTATTCCTGTACCGACAGCCAGATTAGGAGCAATGAAAACACCAACAGTTGGTACAACACTGAAGTTCTGATCTTTATTATCTGTATTGTTATCTTTTTCCTGAGAATAGCTTGCCTGTCCTGATAGATAAACAGTACCTGTTTTAATCTGGGCGTTAGAAAGCCCGAAAAATGCAACAGCAATCGGCAGTAATAATTTTTTCATGGTTTTTAATTATAATATTTAAAAAGTGGAAAAGCCCTAAGCAAAAAACTTAGGACTTTAAGAGTTTATATTTTGTTTATTATTTAGCAAAAACATATTTAACACCGAAAGTAACTGAAGATAAGTTTAATCCAAAGTTGAAGTCATCAGTGCTTTTATCAAGATCTTTGTATTTGAAGTTATTGTATCCGAATTCTCCGATCGTAGCTTCAATAGACCAGTTTTTGTTTAAGAAATAATCTAAACCTGGTTTTATATTTACCCCGATTGAAGTGAATTTAGATTCATTATTGAACTGAGCAGCAGTACCGCTGTATTCAACTTTATCTTTACCGAATGCCATTGGAACTTCCAATTGTCCGAAGATGTAGAACTTCTCGCCTACAGTCCAGTATTTTCTTACGAATGGAGCTACTACAAATGCATCAGTTGATGTTTTAGTTTCTAAACTGTTTATAGCATTGACTCTGGTTCTTGAACCGTTTTCATAACCAACACCTAGTCCAACAGCAACATTATTTGCAACGAAATATCCAACAGTAGGAGTAATTGTAAAGCTTTCGTCTTTAGCATCAGTATTGTTATTCTGAGTTGAAGAGTAATTTACCTGTCCTGATAAATATGTAGTCCCTTTAGCGATCTGAGCATTAGATAAACCGAAAAGTGCAATAGCACCTGCTAATAATACTTTTTTCATTTTTTAAAAATTTAATACTTTCTGGCAGCAAATTTACAGTGGTACCAGTGAATATTAAAATTTGTTAATGTGATTAATATCATTGATTATTATTGGCATTTTACAACAATAATCCGTATTAATAGATAGATTTTGATTTTTTCACAATTATTTGAATAAAAAAACTCCAACTTTTCAATTGGAGTTAAATATGGTTGATTTTTAAAAATTTTATTTCAGGAAGAAATTGGCTCCGAAATTAATGGCTCCGAAATTAAAACGATCGTCACCATGCCAGTAACGCTCTTTATACTTACTGCCAATATTCTGGAATCCTAAGTATAATTCTACGTTTTTCATCTGATATCCAACTCTTGGTGCTACATATAATCCGCTGTTAATATAATTTTTCGTCGAAATTGCTGCTCCCAAGTCTAATCCTACAAAAAGCGGAACTTTATTAAAGGTATATTTTCCTGACACCGCAATAGGCACAAAACCAAAATCATCTACATTATTTTTTCCGAAAAAGTGAGAATATCCTGTTGTAGCACCAATATCAAGGCCTTTAGTAATATTCCACATATAACCGGCATCAATACCGATCGTTACACTTGCAGCGTCTGCAGCGTCACCAAGCGGAGCTCCGATATGACCACCAAGTCTGAAACCTTCCTGCGCCTGTGCAACACCACCCAAAAGTGCAAAAGCACCCAGTAATAATAATTTTTTCATTTTTAATAAGTTTAAATATTTAATTGTTGAATTATCTGCAACAGAAATGTGGTATCTCTGAAACCACGAAAAAAGCGGTACAAATTTTGTACCGCTTTGATCTCTTTTGTGAAATAATTCTTAGTTTCCTCCGAATTTGAAACCAACTCCAATTTGGAAGAAGCTGTTTTTTAAAGTTTCATTTCCTTCCGGGTTCTTAATGAGATTAGAAACACCAAGATTATATCTTGCATCAAAGAATAAACCATTCTCCAACGTGTATTCAGCACCAATAAACGGAGCTAAATTTAATGTGTTTACATCATCTTTCACATCTTCAGTAGAACTTGTCGACTCAGAAAAAGATTGTCCCATAGCTGATCCCGACAATGTAGCGGTAGCTTCTACTTTCGCTGAAGTAACAATACCTACATTAAGACCTAAACCGAAAGCTAAATTTTCAGTAGCGTAATATTTGGCACTAACAGGGATCTGCACAGTTCCAAATTTCCAATCTGTTTTTTCAGTACCTGTAACAGTAACACCCATTTCGTTATAAGATACAGATTCTTCCTGCTTTCCTCCTAGTGGAGAATATAAAACTTCTCCCTGTACTGCAAATTTATCACTGATTTTATATTCTGCTAATATTCCTGCATAGAAAGTAGATTTTGAATCAAATTTATAAGATTCTCCATCTCCTTTTGCATTTAGCATTGATAATGAGTAACCTGCTTTAGGTCCGAATCTGAACTCCTGAGCGTTAGCGCTCATTCCCATAACAGCAACTGCTGCCAATAGTAGAAATTTCTTCATTTCGTTAATAGTTTTTTTAAAATTATTGACGGCAAAAATAATATTTTTTTTTAAATACCAAACCTTATTTGTTTATTTTTAATAAAAATCAGAATTATTCTATCCTGATTTTTATTAATATATAAAACTTAATCGTTTCGCTGTCTTTTCTCTTCATCATTATAAGCCAGGATAATCTTTTTAACCACCGGATGTCTTACTACATCTTCTTCCGTAAGATGTACAAAACCAATTTCCTTTACCCCTTTCAGAATCCTCATAGCTTCTTTCAACCCTGATTGCTGTTTAGGCGGAAGATCGACCTGGCTGGGATCACCCGTAATGATGAATTTTGCATTCATCCCCATCCTGGTTAAAAACATCTTCATCTGTGAATGGGTGGTGTTCTGAGCTTCATCCAGAATAACAAAAGCATCATCCAGCGTTCTTCCTCTCATAAAAGCAAGCGGCGCAACTTCAATCACTTTTTTCTCAATAAATCCTTCCAGCTTTTCGTGGGGAATCATATCACGGAGTGCATCATATAGAGGCTGTAAATAAGGATCCAGCTTTTCTTTAAGATCTCCAGGCAAGAAACCAAGGCTCTCCCCTGCTTCCACAGCAGGTCTTGTGAGTACTATTCTTTTTACAGTTTTATCCCTTAGTGCTTTTGCAGCAAGAGCAACACTCGTATATGTTTTTCCTGTTCCCGCAGGTCCGATTGCAAAAACCATGTCCTTTTTCTCAGTTTCCTTTACTAATTTTTTAAGATTGGTGGTTTTAGCTTTAATAATTTTACCATTTACCCCTTTTACAATGATATCCTGATCAAAAACAAGCTGTTTCTCATTTTCATCCTTAATATTCAGGATATTTTCAACGTCTTTAAGATCGATAGAATTATTTTTTGAGATATATTTTACAATATCATCCAGTTTTAGCTTAAAAATATCAAGCGCTTCCTGGTTGCCCATTGCAAAAATATAATGATCTCTACCCGTGATTTTAAGTGTAGGAAAAGTAGACTTTATTAAATTGAAATATTGGTTATTAACTCCATAGAAGATTTTCGCATCGATATCCTCCAAATCATATGTTAATTCAAACATGCAGTATCTTTATTAATTTTAGAATTTAAATGTAAAGCTTTTTTTGGAAATTTATATCAAATTCTTTTCCACAATCATTCGGGCATTCTTTTTATTTTAAATAAATTTGCATTTCTACTATTCTATAAACAATCAATGTCAATTATTACACTTACTTCAGATTTCGGAAATTTGGATTACAGGGTTGCCGCTGTAAAAGGCAGTATACTTTCTCTGAATCAGAAAGTTAATATTATTGATATTACCCACGACATTCAGGCCTTTAATCTGGTACAGACCTCCTATATTGTCAGGAATGCCTACAAACATTTCCCGAAAAATTCTGTCCACATACTTTCCGTCGATAGTTTTCACAACAAATCAAGAAAAAATATCGTGTGTAAAGCCGACGGCCATTACTTTATTGCTGCCGACAACGGACTTTTGAGTCTTATATTTTTCGATATAAAACCGGAAGCCATCTACGAAATAACGCTTAATAACAGATTCGATGACATCGTCAACTTTACTTCAACCGACGTTTTTGTTCCGGCTGCAGTACATTTGGCCAATGGCGGGCTTCCCGAGGTGATCGGAAGAAAAATTGATACAGCCAAGCAGCTTTTATTCCCGAAACCTGTTTTTAATGATTCTGAAAAAATGATTATCGGCGAGGTAACCTATATTGATAATTTCGGAAATATAATATCAAATATCAGTAAAGATTTTTTTGAAAGTTCCGGTAAAGGATACGAAAATTTCACGATAAAATTCAGAAATCTGAGTCTTTCACGCATATTCCTTAGCCACACGGAAGTCGTTTCGGACTGGGAAAGGGAAACCGAATTCCACGGGCAATCTGCAGCAATTTTCAATGATAGCCAGCTTTTGGAATTAACGATTTACAAGGGAAGCAAGAAGAACGGCGCCAAGTCTTTGTTTGGACTTAATGTCGGAGAGAATATTTACATCGAATTTTTCTAAAATTTAATATTTCATAAAAAAATCGATTTTTTTTATATATTTGTCAAAATCTAAAAAATAAAAATGGCAGAGTACAAATTATTGCTTCCTTCCATGGGAGAAGGTGTGATGGAAGCCACCATTATCACCTGGTTATTCAGTGAAGGAGATCATGTGAAAGAAGATGATTCCGTAGTGGAGATTGCAACTGACAAAGTAGATTCAGACGTTCCGACACCAGTTTCGGGGAAAATCGTAAAGATTTTAAAACAGAAAGACGAAGTTGCAAAGGTAGGCGAAGCTATTGCTATTTTAGAAATTGAGGGAGAAGGAAGTGCTCCTGCTTCTGAAGAAACAACCACAGAAACTCCTGCTTCTGTTCCGGACGCGGAAACTTTACAAACAATAGAAGAACCGTTAAAAGTATCTGCTTCTACAGAGTTTTCGGGAGATCTTTATCTTTCTCCGCTTGTAAAATCAATTGCACAACAGGAAAATATTTCTGAAGCCGAACTGAAATCCATCAAAGGAAGCGGTTTAGAAGGAAGAATTACCAAAGAAGATATTTTAGCATACGTTAAAAACAGAGGAAACCAGCCGGCTCCACAGGCCGCTCCTGTACAACAGGCTCCTTCTGCTCCACAATCATCTGTAAGTTCAGCTCCGGCTGCTACCATTACAGCTGCTGCAGGCGACGAGATCATCCCGATGGACAGAATGAGAAAAATCATCGCCGAAAACATGGTGAAAGCCAAGCAGATTGCTCCTCACGTTACTTCTTTCATCGAAACTGACGTTACCAACGTTGTAAAATGGAGAAATAAAAATAAAGCTGTTTTCGAAAAACGTGAAGGTGAAAAGCTTACTTTCATGCCGATTTTCGTAAGAGCTGTGGTAAAAGCAATTCAGGACTTCCCAATGATCAATGTTTCTATAAATGGTGAAAACATCATTAAAAAGAAAAACATCAACATCGGTATGGCTACTGCTCTTCCGGACGGAAATCTTATTGTTCCTGTGATTAAAAATGCAGACCAGCTGTCTCTTTCAGGATTGGCGAAAGCGATCAACGACCTGGCCTACAGAGCGAGAAATAAAAAATTAAGACCTGAAGATACGCAGGGCGCCACATATACGATCTCTAATGTTGGAAGCTTCGGAAATCTTATGGGAACGCCGATCATTCCTCAGCCTCAGGTTGCAATTCTGGCTATTGGAGCCATCGTTAAAAAGCCTGCCGTTCTAGAAACCCCTGATGGAGATGTAATTGCGATCAGAAACCTGATGTTTATGTCGCATTCGTATGACCACAGAGTTGTTGATGGTTCTTTAGGCGGAATGATGCTGAAACATGTTCACGACTACCTTGAAAACTGGGATCTGAACACTGAAATATAAGTAATGAGAATGGGTAATAAGTAATTACTACCAGTTAATAATAAAGATAAGTTATAATGCAATTGTCATGTTGAGCTTGTCGAAACATCTCATCAATACAAAAACCTTCGGAAATCCGGAGGTTTTTATTTAAATAAAATATCTTATAACAATACTTTTATGTATTTATCAATAATATTCATTAACTTTTATAATCTCTTGCATATTACAAATAATTTAAATACTTTTGCACCTCGAAATAATTAACAAATTTATTTACATTATGAACAATTACGAAACTGTTTTCATTTTAACTCCCGTTCTATCTGACGCACAGGTGGAGGAAGCAGTGAAAAAATTCGAAGATCTTATTAAAGACAAGAACTGCGAAATCGTTGCTAAAGAAAACTGGGGATTAAAAAAATTAGCTTACCCAATCCAATTGAAAAAGAACGGATTCTACACTTTAATCGAATTTAAAGGTGAAGGTTCTGTAGTTGCTGATTTAGAATTAGCATTCAAGCGTGACGAAAGAGTAATCCGTTACCTGACTACAAAACTAGACAAACACGCTGTCGACTACGCTGTAACAAGAAGAGCAAAAGTAAAAGCAGCTAAAGCTTAATTATTAACCCTATTTTTTAAAAAAGACAAGACATGGCAATAGATGAAATGGCTAAACAAGCCTCTGCTGGAGGAGAATCAGAAGTAAAATTCCTTACTCCGCTTGATATCAATACAAAATCTGAAAAGAAATATTGTAGATTCAAAAAATACGGAATTAAGCACGTTGACTATAAAGATGCTGATTTCTTATTACAGTTCGTAAACGAACAAGGTAAAATCTTACCAAGAAGATACACTGGAACTTCTTTAAAATATCAAAGAAAAGTTTCTGCTGCGATCAAAAGAGCAAGACACCTTGCGTTACTACCATACGTAGCTGATTTATTGAAATAAAAAAAATTGCAATTAGCCATTAGCGTTAGCTTTTGGCTTTTTGTTGCTGAATAAATAATTAATTCTAACTTGATTTTAGATTTCAGATCTCAGACAAAAGACATTAAGTCTAATTTCTAATATCTCACTTCTAACATCTAAAAAAAGGACAACAACAATGGACATTATCCTAAAAAAAGACGTAGAAAATTTAGGTCTTGAATTCGACACAGTAAGCGTAAAGCCTGGTTATGCAAGAAACTTCCTTATCCCTCAGGGATATGCGCTTTTAGCTACACCAAAAAACAAAGCGGCTCTTGAAGCTACTTTAGAAGCTAGAAAAGAAGAAGAAGCTAAATTAATCGCTGCTGCAAACGCTGTCGTTGATCAATTAAAGAAAACTTCGATCACTATTCCTGCAAAAGTTGGTTCTGGTGATAAATTATTCGGATCTATCAACAATGCAGATCTTTCTGCTGCTCTTGAAAAAGCTGGTGTTTCTGTAGAGAAAAAATACATCAAAATCCCAGGAAATACAATCAAGAGAACTGGTAAAGTAACTGCTAACATCAGATTACACAGAAATGTAGAATACAATTTCGAATTCGATATCGTATCTGATGCTCCGGTAGAAGCTGCTCCTGCTAAAAAGGAAGAAGCTAAATCTGAAGAAGCTTAATTTACAAGACTTTTACAAAATATAAACCACTTCAAATTGAAGTGGTTTTTGTTTTACTTAATAAAGAAAATTTTCAAATCAAATTTATGACTTTGGAGCCCATTGTTTAAAAAACTCTTTTGTTTTCTCAAGACTGTACCCCTTTCCTTCTTCCAATACGTCGCTTTGCTGAACATGGATCATCTTACCATTTTTATCCAGAATAATGAACACAGGATACCCGAATTTGTCTCCAGGATTACCGTATTTGGCAAAAATCTTTTCATTCTTATTGTCAGGTGAATAGTTTAAGTGGTAATATTCGTAATTTGCATCAACGAGCTTCTTCAGCTCAGGTGTCGTCTGTACAAACTGGTTGAACCTCAGACACCAAATACACCAGTTTCCACCAGCCTGGATCATTATATTCTTTTTCTCTTTTTTTGCTTTAGCAATAAGATTCTGAATATCTTTTTCAGCATCAGCCTTCGGATCATATGGCTTCGGTAATTTTGCCTTTTCTTCCGCTGCTTTCTTTTTAGCATCCAGCTCTGAATGATCCGTTTGTACCAATAATGTTTTATCAGTATTCACCTTATCGTCGTCCGGCTTTATATTTTGAGAAAAAGCAAAAACGCTTAATCCCAGAAAACCTATTAATGATAACTTTTTCATAATATAAAATTAAAAAAATAATACTATTTGCAAGCAAAAATACAACCATATTTTTATTATCCGTAAATTTGCCTGTTTTATGAATTTTTTAATCAAAATATTATACTTAATTTCCAAGCTTCCGCTGAAAATCTTATATATCTTTTCGGATATTATGTTTTTTCTGAACTGCTATATTGTGGGCTATCGTAAAAATGTTATTACGAATAATTTAAAGAATTCATTTCCTGAAAAATCAGATGAGGAAATTGATAAAATAAGAAAGAAGTTCTACCGCAATTTTTCAGATTATCTGGTCGAAACCATCAAATCCTTCAGCATCTCAGAAACAGAGTCAAGGGTAAGAATGCAGCACATCAATCAAGAAGTTTTTCATGAGGCAAAAGCGGAAGGGAAAAATATTATATTGCTCGCCGGACATGTTTTTAATTGGGAATGGATCAATGCACTGGCAACCATAATTCCTCAGGATCACTGCCATCCTGTATACAGAAAGGTAAACAGTGATTTTTGGGAAAACCAGATGAAAAATGTACGCAACAAGTTCGGTAATGAAGCTCTGGAAGCTAAAGAAGTTATCTTGAATATCGTACGGTCTAAAAATGACGGAAGTTCCGCCTACATGTTTGTTGCGGACCAGACGCCACATTTTGCTCATATCACATACGGATTAAATTTCCTGAACCAGAGAACGCCCGTATTTACCGGCTACGACCGATTGGCGACAAAAATGGATCTTGCATTCATCTATTGTGAAATGAAAAAAGTAAAGCGTGGTTTTTACCAGGTTAATTATCACAGAATCTATCCTGACGGAGAAAAATTTGTAGAGCATGAAGTGGTAAAAAAATTCCATAAATTATTGGAAAACACGATTCATAAACGTCCAGATAATTATCTTTGGTCACACAGAAAATGGAAATATCAGGATTCCATCAAAAACTTTGATTCTGAAAAAATTGAATAGCAAATGCCGAAAAAATTAGCTGTCGTTATATTAAACTGGAACGGAAAATCCTGGCTTGAAAAATTTCTTCCAGGCGTGGTTCGGTTTTCTGAGCAATATGATATTTACGTGGTTGATAATCTTTCTACAGATAATTCCATTGATTTTTTACAGAACAATTTCCCTCAGGTAAAGATCATTAAAAATGATAAAAACTACGGTTTTGCGGGTGGTTATAATGAAGGATTAAAACATATTCAAAGTGAAATATATTGTCTGCTCAATTCTGATGTAGAAGTTACGGAACATTGGGTAGAACCAGTACTGACTCTATTTGAAAGAAATCCTGAAATATCTGCGGTACAGCCAAAAATTTTATCTTATGACAAAAAAAACTATTTTGAATTTGCGGGTGCAGCCGGTGGTTTAATCGATAATTTAGGATACCCGTATTGCAGGGGGAGAATTTTTGATGATATAGAAGAAGATCATGGGCAATACAATGATGAAACGGAGATTTTCTGGGCCTCCGGATGTTGTCTGTTTATCAGATCAAAAGATTTCTGGGAACAACAAGGTTTTGATGAACGATTTTTTGCCCATCAGGAAGAGATTGATCTTTGCTGGAGATTAATTAATTCCGGGAAAAAGATTTTTTATACAGGAAAATCGACAGTTTATCATGTGGGTGGCGGAACATTAAATAAGCAAAGTGCAAAAAAGACTTTTCTGAATATGCGGAATAATCTTTCTATGCTCTTAAAAAATATGCCCTTCCCGAATATGATTGCCGTTATATTTGCCAGACTTGTCCTGGACGGATTAGCAGCTGTATATTTTGGCTACAAATATGGAATATCACATTTTTGGGCTGTAGGAAAAGCACATTTTGCTTTTTACACTCAAATTCCGGGGACATGGAAAAGACGTCAGAAATACCAAAAACATAACTTTTATCAATCTAAATGGTTGATTTTTAAACATTTTTTAAAATGAAAACAACTCCAATATCACTGCTGTTATTTTTGCTCATTTTCCAGTACTCATTTTCGCAAAAGAATGTGTGGTCTACAATTGATAAAAGCTACAGTTACCGTACAATAACAGAAAAAGGTTCAGAAAATATAAAAGATTCGGACGTCGTAAATATTGAAATTTATTCGTTCCGTGATCTTGTAGATAATATTGACCTGGAAAAAGAAAAGCCTGTATCTAAAAAGGTTATGTCATTAAAGGATATTACAGAAAAGATTGATCGTAAGAGGAAAGTAAGCTTTAAAAAAAGTTCCGTTTACCTGGTAAGACTTCAGGAGGGAATTCATGGAGGAAGATTTCGTATAGAAATAAATAAAAATGCTGACAAAAATACTGTTGAAAATATTAATAAATATATCAGCGAAAAAGTGACACACGGCAGTATCCTTAAAGAAACGATTAATACCCCTGAAAGGAAAAATGCCATTAAAAGTTTCATTATTACCATTACTGATAACGATCATTTTGATGTTAATACTTTAAAAGATAAATTTAAAGATGTAATTACCGATATAACAAAAGTGGCGACCAACAGGAATACAACATTTTTCAAAATAACAACGTAGCATTATGGATTTTTGTGCAATAGATTTTGAAACGGCTACTCACGAGCGCAATTCCGCATGTGAACTGGGCGTATGTATTGTACAGGATTCTAAGATTGTAGAAACAAAGACGTGGCTTATCAAACCGCCATGCTTTCCTTATTTCAGTCCTTTTAATGTTGATGTTCACGGAATTTTACCTGACGATGTGAAAGATGCTCCAACATTTGATGAAATCTGGTATGAGGTGGAAGAAATGATGTACGGCACTTTAATGATTGCTCACAATGCAGGTTTTGATGCCGGAGTTTTGCGAGGATGCCTTAATCACTATGGAATGTTTACGCCGAAACTTAATTATTTGTGCAGTATTCAACTGGCAAAAAAATCTTGGAATTATTTACCTAGATATGGATTAAAACATTTGGCAGAATACCATCAATTAAGTTTTAATCACCACAGAGCAGGCGATGATGCAGAAGCTTGTGCTAAAATATCTTTATTAGCTTTTGAAAAGCTCTTTCTTACAACAAATGAAGAAATTGCAGACTATATGAAACTTAAGATCAAAAAGCTTTAATTAGTTGCTTAAAACTTCCGATAATAAATTAAATTTAGGAATATCAATTTCAAAATTTTCCTGGGTTTCCATGTTTCTTACTAGGTATTTCCCACTCATATTTCCTACTCCGGAACGTAACATCACATTTGAAAAATACGCAAAATTTTCATTAATGGAAATTTCAGGGGTAAGCCCGATCACACCATCTCCTATAATTTCTGTGTAACCAAATCCCACATCGAAAATAAGCCATTTTCGTTTAAGGACTTTTATAGGGAAATTTCCGTCATTTTCGATTGTTATATTATACTTGAAAACGTACCTGTTTTCAGACGGATAACTGTTTTTGCTATCATATTCAGGTATTACTGAAACTTTGATATTAGAGGTCATTTTTGAAAACATCATCTTGGTATTTTCTAAAAATATACAAAAATCTCGCCTTTTTGGGGCGAGATTAAAATTTATACTATAATTCTTTTCTAAGATTATAAGCCTAAGCCTTTTCTTTCGTCACCATTCATTAGAATACCTACCGGGTTGTCGATGGCTTCTTTTACCGCAACCAAGAACCCTACAGACTCTTTTCCGTCGATAATTCTGTGGTCATAAGACATCGCTACATACATCATCGGACGAATTACCACCTGCCCGTCAACCGCTACCGGTCTCTGGATGATATTGTGCATTCCTAAAATTGCAGATTGAGGAGGGTTAATGATCGGTGTAGACATCATAGACCCGAAAGTACCACCGTTTGTAATAGTAAACGTACCTCCTGTCATTTCGTCAACAGTAATTTTTCCGTCTCTTACTTTTGTAGCTAAGTCTTTAATATTTGCTTCAACGCTTGCAAAAGACATATTTTCAGCATTTCTCAACACAGGAACCATTAATCCTTTAGGACCTGAAACCGCAATTGAAATATCACAGAAATCATAGTTTACTTTAAAATCACCGTCGATCGATGCATTTACATCCGGATACATCTGTAATGCTCTGGTAACCGCTTTTGTGAAGAAAGACATAAAACCAAGCCCTACACCGTGTTTCTGAGCAAATTCTTCTTTATATTGTTTTCTCAGTCTAAAGATTTCAGACATGTCAACCTCATTGAAAGTCGTTAGCATCGCTGTTTCATTTTTTACAGAAACCAATCTTTGTGCGATTTTTCTTCTAAGAACTGAAAGTTTTGTTGTTGTCGTAGATCTTGAACCAGTAGCAGTAACCGGGTTTCCTCCTAGTGCAGGAACAGCCGCCAATTCTGCGTCAGATTTTGTGATTCTTCCATCCCTTCCGCTTCCTGAAACCTGTCCGGCATCAATACCTTTTTCGTCAAGGATCTTTTTCGCTGCAGGAGAAGGAGCACCTGTTGCATATGTTTGAGTCGCAGCAGCTGGCTGAGCGGCAGGTTTTGGAGCCTCTTGTTTAGCCGGTTCAGCCGCTTTCGGAGCTTCTTCCTGTTTTGGAGCTTCAGCAGCAGGAGCAGAGCTTCCTGAAGGTTTTGCAGCATCCATATCGATTAAACAAACCACTTGTCCTACCTGTACTACATCACCTTCTTCAGCTTTTAAAGTGATCACACCACTTTGTTCAGCAGGCAATTCAAGAGTCGCTTTATCTGAATCTACTTCAGCGATTGGTTGATCTTTTTCTACATAATCACCATCTTTTACAAGCCAAGTTGCAATTTCAACTTCCGTAATTGATTCGCCCGGTGAAGGAACTTTCATTTCTAAAACTGACATATCGTATTTTTTATTTTTTTAATTTTTATTTTTAAGACTTAAGAAAATGGATAAAAGAATAAAGAATCATTTCTAACTTCTAATATCTAACTTCTATTTAAATTTAAGCGGTTACCGGTCTTTTTACAGGAGCATCATCTCTGTCGAATACCCTGTTGATTACTGCGTTTTGGTTTTTCTCAAACATTTTGTGACTCCCCGGAGCCGGAGCACCACTTGGAACAGGAGCAATTACCTGAATTCCTGTATCTCTGAAGTTTCTTAAGATGTAAGACCATGCACCCATATTTTCAGGTTCTTCCTGAGCCCAAACAATCTCTTTTTTATTTTCATATTTACTGAAGATTGCTTCGATCGCATCTGTCTGAAGAGGATATAACTGCTCAAATCTTACCAAGGCAATGTTATCAGCATTTAATTCTTCTTTTTTAGCCAATAATTCGAAATATAGTTTACCTGAGCAAAGAACTAATTTTTCAATTTTCTTAGGATCTGCAGTCGTATCATCTAAGATCGGCTGGAAGCTTCCTGTTGCAAAATCTTCTAAAGGAGAAACGACTCTTGGATGTCTTAATAGTGATTTCGGGCTCATAACAATCAAAGGTTTCCTGAATGACCACTTCAATTGTCTTCTTAATAAATGGAAATAGTTTGCCGGAGAGGTGATGTTTGCCACGACCATATTTTCATTAGCACAAAGTGTTAAGAATCTCTCGAGTCTTGCGGAAGAGTGCTCTGCCCCTTGTCCTTCTGAACCGTGAGGTAATAACATTACTAGCCCGTCCTGAATTTTCCATTTTTCTTCTGCAGCTGCCAGATATTGATCTACAATAATTTGAGCTCCGTTTACGAAATCTCCGAACTGAGCCTCCCAAATCGTCAATGTATTAGGAGAAGCCATAGCATATCCATAATCGAATCCAAGAACACCATATTCTGAAAGGTGAGAATTGTAAACATCAAATCTGCTTTCTGAAACGTGTCTTAGCGGGATATATTCTTCTTCCGTATCTTCAGTTTTCACAACGGCATGTCGGTGCGAGAAAGTTCCCCTTTCTACATCCTCACCGGAAATTCTTACATTGTGGCCTTCAACCAAAAGCGTTGCGTAAGCCAGCCATTCTCCAAGAGCCCAGTCTAATGAGTTTCCTTCAATCGCTTTAATTCTGTTCTCGAAAAGTCTTGTAATTTTATTTAAAAACTTTTTATCAGCAGGAAGAGTAGACATTTTTATAGCCAGTTCCTTCAGCTTTTCCAGATCATATTTTGTATCAACCGGTTCCTGAACGGCTCCTCTTTTAGCAATCGGATAGTTGGTCCAATCGTCTGCCATAAACACATCCATTATATTCTTTTCAATTTCTTTGGATGCGTCGAAATCTTTATCCAACAATGCTTTGAATTCAGTTTCCATTTTAGCGATAACATCATTTGAAGTTACACTATCTTTTAACAACTGATCTTTATAAATTTCTCTTGGATTCGGATGTTTTGAAATGATTTTATAAAGGTTCGGCTGCGTGAATCTTGGCTCATCCCCTTCGTTGTGACCGTATTTTCTGTATCCCAACAAATCGATATATACATCTTTACCGAACTTAGCTCTGAAGTCTGCTGCAAAATGAATGGCATGTACAACCGCTTCCGCATCATCAGCATTTACATGCATTACAGGAGATTCCGTAACTTTTGCGATATCTGTACAATAGGTGGAAGATCTCGCATCCATATAGTTCGTTGTGAAAGAAACCTGGTTATTTACCACAATATGAACTGTTCCTCCAGTTCTGTATCCTTCCAAAGTCATCATCTGAGCTACTTCATAAGCAATCCCCTGTCCTGCAATAGCGCCGTCACCGTGGATAACGATCGGCAAAATTTTAGAATAATCTCCTTTGTATTTATCATCCACTTTTGCACGGCAAATCCCTTCTACAAGGGCAGCAACCGTTTCAAGGTGAGATGGGTTGGGGGTTAAATTGATGGCAACTTCTTCTCCTGATGCTGTTTTAATCTTTTTAGATGAACCTAAATGGTATTTAACATCACCGGAGAATACATCTTCTTCAAATTCTTTTCCTTCAAATTCTGAGAAAATCTGCTTGTACGATTTCCCGAAAATATTGGTCAGCACATTCAGTCTTCCTCTGTGTGCCATTCCTAAAACAACCTCATCTACACCCAGCTGTGAAGATCTTGAAATCAACTGATCCAAAGCAGGAATCAATGTTTCACCACCTTCCAGAGAGAATCTTTTCTGGCCAACAAATTTTGTATGAAGATAATTTTCAAACGCTACCGCCTGATTTAGTTTTAATAAAATTTCAGTTTTTTCGTTCGCTGAAAGGCTTGGATGGTTTTCATTAACCTGAAGCCATTGCTTGATAAAGTCTTTTTCCTCAACGTTGTTGATGTGCATATACTCTACCCCGATAGAATCACAGTAGATGTTTTCCAGATGCGTGATCAGTTCCTGTAATGTTGCAGGACCTTTCATTCCGGTTTCAACCGCGCAGTTGAATTTTGTATTCAGATCAGATTTATCCAAACCGAAATTTTCGATGTCTAAAGTCGGAGTATAATGTCTTCTTTCTCTTACAGGATTGGTTTTTGTAAACAGATGACCTCTCGTTCTATACGCTTCGATAAGGTTTACCACCTTAAATTCTTTCTTTATGTGTTCAGGAACTTCTCCGTTTGAAGCTGCCTGTGCTGCCTGCTGTACTACAGGAGCTGAAACTGCCGGATTTTGAACGTATTGAATATTATCATCGTCTCCGTAGTTCTCCAAAGCAAAATCAAAGCCCTGAAAAAAGGCTTTCCATGATGGTTCTAAAGAGTCGGGAAATTTTAAGTACTGTTGGTATAAATCCTCAATTAATTGAGAATGAGCTGCGTTTAGGAATGAAAATCTGTCCATTATTACAGTTTATCTGTTATTAAAATTTGTTTATAGAATTAAACCCCAAATTTAATAAAAAAAACCGACTTGGAACAGCCCGCAACTATTAAAAAAACTATAAAAGAAATAATTATTTTGAATTTACTTAAATACTGATAATGAGAGCTTCATATTGACATCCTGATCTTCCGCAGGGCGCTCTATAAAGGTCTGTCTGATATCTCCGAAACGCATCTCGTCCTTTTTAGCTTTCTGAATAAGCTGCTGGATTGCTTTTATTCTTCCGGCATAATTTCCTTTGTAATACATGACGTAATTCTGTGTAGGGCTTTGTGTCCTGAAACTGAAATTATTATCGGTAAGTCCAAACTTTTTAGACAATGGAATTCCAAGAAAATAAGACACTTCTTTATCTTTATAATTGTCGGCATCCGTAATCAGAACCGGAAATCCGAATTCATCGTCTTTTTTGCCTAAATCCATTGTTGTATAATTATAAATTTTATTATAATTCATCACAATATTTTTGTAAAGAGCATCCTTCTTGTTCGAAGTACTCACGTTGATACCTAATAAAAGTTTTTCTTCTTCATTTTCAACCATTAAACTGTCATATTTTATCGCAGCCATCTGATTGTCTTTCTCTACTTTATTTCCTAAGACATTGTTGAGATTACCCATACTTTTGTCGATATTTTCTGCAAATCTGTCTTCCGTCCAGAAATTTTCAACACGTCTTAAAACGGATAATTTTGGGGTATGTACAATCCAGGTAATTTTTGTTTTTTCGGGTGCAACAGCTTTAAATTTAACATCAACCAAAGTAGGACTTTCATTTCTATCCTCAAAAAGCTGATATCTGAGCGTTTTATTCGGGTTTTCATAGCGAAGAAACATTTCGCCGTCCGTATCCTTCTTAGGATCTGTATAACTGATGGAACTTCCCTGCCCTTCATACGGCGTATAATAATCGATATCAATAGATTTGGAGCTTGTAAAGAAATTATTCCAACGGGTGAAATTCTGCAGGTTATTAAATTGACTGAAAACTTTTTCTACAGGATAATTAATTTCCTTTTCTATTTTAAAATCTTTGCTTTCATCCACAAAATAATACATAGAAGCTGCATAAGCTCCAATCAGCAAAACGATAAATACGGCTATGATCTTAAAAAAACGCATCGTACAAATGTATAGAAAATAACAAAAGTGACCAATATGATGATCACTCTGTTTTGATTTTATTTTAAAAATGGAAGATCAAAAAACTGGTGATAAAGTTCATTTTCAAATATCTTAATAAACTTCAACAACTTCTTCCAGCTTTAGACATTCGGTATTTACCCAATATGAGTTCCCGGTGCAAGAACAGCTCCTTTTTTAACCACAATAATTCCATCCTGAACTGAGTACGTTCCGTAGTCACCGTCGTTAAGATGTTTTCCTCCGATGATCCGTACGTTATCGCCGATGTAGCAGTTTTTATCTAAAATTGCTTTTTCGATATAGCAGTATTTTCCGATTCCCATATTAGGCTGGCCTTTTTCATCATTCATAACAATTTCCGTCGTATCCTGGTAAAAATCCGATCCCATGACATAAGAATTCACAATGGTACTTCCTTTATCAATTCTTGTTCTGTTTCCGATTACTGAATTTTCAATTTTATCAGCCATAATGATGCATCCGTCTCCAAAAACCGCTTTACTCACGTAAGAACCGTTAATTTTTGATGGTGGCAACATTCTCGCTCGGGTATAAATTGGGGAAGAAGAGAAAAGATTAAACTGCGGAAAATCCTGACAAAGGTCAATATTTGCTTCATAAAAAGATTCAATAGTACCGATATCTGTCCAGTAACCTTCATACTGGTAGCTGAGTGTTGTATATTTTCCGATAGAATTGGGGATAATATCTTTTCCGAAGTCATCTCCTGCGCCTTCATCAAACATTTTTTTCAGGATGCTTTTGGTAAAAATATAAATTCCCATTGAAGCAAGATATTCTTTACCAGCTTTTTTATTTTCTTCAGAAACTTCAGACTGTAAGCCGTCCAGCATATCATATCCCGGCTTTTCAACGAAAGAGGTAATATTTCCTTCATCATCGGAGCTTAAAATTCCGAAACCTGTTGCATCTTTGGCATTTACAGGAATCGTTGCGATAGTGACATCACCACCTTTCTGAATGTGGAAATCCAGCATTTCCCTGAAATCCATCTGGTAAAGCTGGTCTCCTGAAAGAATTAAGATATAATCATAATCATATTTTTCCAGGTGCTTCATCGACTGGCGTACTGCATCAGCCGTTCCCTGATACCAATTCTCATTTTCAACGTTCTGTTCTGCAGCCAGAATATCTACAAATCCTTTGCTGAAAATATCAAAGTGATAAGAGTTTTTGATGTGTGAATTTAAAGATGCTGAATTAAACTGCGTTAAGACAAGAATTTTATTTAATCCCGAATTGAGACAGTTTGAAATAGGAATATCTACCAATCTGTATTTCCCTGCAATGGGTACGGCAGGTTTAGATCTTGTATATGTGAGCGGGAACAGCCTCGTTCCCCTACCTCCTCCTAAAACAATGGAAATTACATTGCGTTTCATAAATTATATTGCGTTTTTATGCTTATTATTAATTCTTATATAAAGCTATATATTTTTCTGCAGACTTTTCCCATGCAAAATCAAAATTCATATTAGCATGGATAAGATTTTCCATCACATCTTTCTGATTATATAACATTAATGCCCTGTTCATTGCATGGATGACATCATCTACTCCGGCATACGTAAAATTGATTCCTGCTCCCCCTGTAGAAATATCAGCAACAGTATCCCGCAGGCCTCCGGTGTAACGCACAATCGGAACTGTTCCGTACCTCATAGAATACATCTGATTAAGTCCGCAAGGTTCAACCCTTGAAGGCATCAGCAAAAAATCCGCCGAAGCGTATATTTTATGTGAAAGATGTTCTTTATATCCTAAATCCAAAGCAAAATTGGTGTAGGTATAATCATATTCTTTCAGCTTATTTTCAATATAAGTATTTCCGGATCCTAAAATCATGATATTAAGAGCTCCGTAGCTTTGCTTAATACTTCTCCATACAATATCCGGCAGTAAATCTGCACCTTTTTCGGTGGCAAATCTTCCTATAAATGCAAAAAAAGGAAGCTCAGCCTTTAAGCCATATTCTTTGCAAAGTTTCTCTTTACTTTTCCTTTTTTGTTCAACGGCATTTTTAACATTAAAATTAAAATCCAGCATCGGATCGGTTTCAGGGTTCCAAACCTCTGTATCAATCCCGTTGATAATGCCATATGCTTTTCCAAATTCATCTCTTACAAGACTTTCCAGGCCTCTGAAGCTTACATAAAGCTCTTCAAGATATCCTTGCGAAACTGTTGTAAATGCACTGGCGCATTTGATCATACTCGCAAGTGGATTTATTAGCCCATTCCAGTCAAGCAATCCCCATTTATACTGATCAAAAGAAGGAAGATATCTGGCCATTTCCCAGCTCATCATTCCCTGATATTCTCCGTTATGGATCGTGCCTACGGTTTTTACGCCTTTAAGGAAAGAAAATTCAGGACAATGTTCGATCATGAAAGGAACCAGTCCTGTATGATAATCATGACAGTGTAAAATGTCCGGACGGATTTCCATGGCACTCAACCAATGCAGCACACCATGCTGGAAAGCAATGAACTGAAAATTTTCATCCTGATATCCGTAAGGATTATCTCTGTCTAAAAGTCCCGGGATTTTTACCATGTACAATTCAAATCCTAAAACATTGGATTTTTCCTTCAAAACCTGTACCTGAAGCATATTTCCACCCTGGTGTATAAAGCCATCAAAAACTATGTCAAACTCATGATCATACACAAAAGATTTGTTATACCAGGGCATAACAACCTTCGCATCAATATCTTTAATTTTGTTCTGATACTTCGGCAAAGCGCCTACTACATCCGCCAGACCTCCTACTTTTGCCACGGGATAGCATTCCGTACTTAGATGGTAAATTATCATTTCTAACTTATCTTTTATGGTGTTTAATTCTGTTCTGTTTATACTTTTTATCTTTCCTCTTTAAAATAATCCCTGCCAGCGGAGGTAAGTTGATGCTGATTGACTTCTGATGATCCATATAATCCTCATACTCTTCATTGAAAATATGTGCTTTCACCCCACTCCCTGCATATTGCTCATCATCGGAATTAAAAATAACTTCCCAGTGGCTTCCCGCAGCTACACCGATCTTATAATCGATCACTCTCGGTGTGAGATTGAGAATAACCATGCATACATCATCCTTTTTTTCTCCTTTTCTCAGATAAATATATACCGAATTGTCGAGATCATCAGCCTGCACCCATTCAAATCCATAATGATTAAACTGATTTTCGTAAAAAGCAGTTTCATGTCTGTATATGTGATTAAGCTCTTTCACCAATTGCTGCAAACCTTTATGAACAGGATATGCAAGCAAATGCCAGTCCAGACTTTTTTTGAAGTTCCATTCACTGGTTTGCCCGAATTCATCGCCCATAAATAAAAGCTTGGCGCCCGGATGGGTAAACATATACACATACAAAGCCCTGAGGTTAGCAAATTTCTGCCATTCGTCACCAAACATCTTGTAAATGAGGCTTGATTTTCCATGGACTACTTCATCGTGTGATAAAGGCATCATATAATTTTCATTATACATATACATCGATGCGAAAGTCAGCTTGTGATGATGAAATTTTCTTGCGATAGGATCTACCTTAAAATAATCTAACGTGTCATGCATCCAGCCCATCATCCACTTCATCCCAAAACCGACACCTCCGTCATGAACAGGTTTTGTCAACAGAGGAAAATCTGAGCTTTCTTCAGCAATTGTAAGGATATTATCACCGAATTCTTTATAAACAGCAGTATTAAATTCCTGTAAAAAAGTTTTTGCTTCAAGATTGACGTTTTCGCCATAAATATTTGGCTCCCATTCTCCTTCATTCCGGGAATAATCAAGATGAAGCATGGATGTCACAGCATCCACACGCAGTCCGTCTGCATGATACCTTTCCAGCCAGAACATCGCATTTGAAATTAAAAAAGATTTCACTTCATTCCGTCCGTAATTAAAAATATAGGATTTCCAGTCGGGATGAAAGCCTTTTCTGGGATCTTCATGCTCATACAGATAAGAGCCATCAAATCTGTGTAAACCATTGGCATCTCCAGGAAAATGGGAAGGAACCCAGTCCAGAATCACACCGATATCATTTTTATGAAGCTCATCAATCAGAAACATCAGATCCTGTGGTGAACCGAAACGGGAAGTTGCCGCAAAAAAACCGGTAATCTGATAACCCCAGCTGGGATCATAAGGATATTCCATAACGGGCATGAATTCCACATGAGTGAATTCCATCTCTTTGATGTAAGGAACAAGCCTTGCGGCTATATCTCGGTAATTAAGAAATCTTTCAGAATCCTCATCACTTCTCATCCAGGAACCGATATGAAGCTCATATACAGACAAAGGAACTTTGAGGCTGTTTTTTTTCCAACGGTTTTTCAGCCATTCTTCGTCATTCCATTCATACCACGTGGTAGACACCAGTGATGCCGCCTGGATATTCTGCTCCCAGCTCAATGCATAAGGATCACTCTTTTCCAGAATTTCACCTTTTGCAGTTTCTATCGCATATTTATATAATGTTCCCCAGGTAAGGCCTTCAATAAAGCCTTCCCAGATACCCGATCCGTCCCATCTTGGAAACAGAATATGATCTTTATGATTCCAGCTGTTGAAGTTTCCGATCACCGAAACTTTTTTTGCGTTGGGCGCCCACACTGAAAAATAGGTACCCTTCACTCCATCCTTTTCTACGGAGTGCGCACCAAATTTGTCGTACAGCTTATAGTGTTTACCTTCTTTAAAAAGATAAATGTCGTGATCCGTAAAAAGAGTGTATGTTTTAACCGAATTCATCACGGTTTGATTTAAATTTTATTATTTTTCTGAAAATACTAAAAAAATCAGAAAGGATTGTTAATTAATATTGAAGTAATTATTATGTTAAATGCATATCGTCACTTGTTTCTATCAAATATAGAGCTTTTTTCAGGAGCGTCCGGTGATTTTAAAAATAATTTGTCACAAAAAGATTTTATTATAAATTTATCATTCTGAATTGTAAAAACGCACGAATGAGATTTGAACTCTTTACTGAAGAAAATGATGAAAGAAATATTTATATCACAGGAAATTTCAACAGCTGGAATCCTAGAGATGAACATTATAAACTCACTAAATCCGAAAACCAGAATTACTATATCGAAATAGACAATCAGCTTTTGCCTGAAAATATTGAATACAAATTCACGAAAGGCGGCTGGGAAAATGTAGAGTTGGATAGATACGGAAATATCACCCCAAACAGAAAAGTCAGCAAGTCCACAGGAAAAACTGCCGACCTGGTAAAAAAATGGAGACTGAACTGGGGACCATTTAAAAAAGAATTTTTCCCGATTGTGGAAGTGATCTCTGAAGAATTTTACATTCCTCAGCTAGACCGCCACCGCAAAGTATGGGCACTTCTCCCCTACGATTATTATATCTCTGATAAAAGCTATCCTGTTCTTTATCTCCAGGATGCTCAGAATCTTTTCAATGAAGGAAGCGATTACGGAAATTGGGAGATAGACAAGAAACTCTCTGTACTTACCGAATATGGCCGCGGAGATATCATTATTATCGCGATCGAGCATGGAAGTGAAGACCGGATCAAAGAATATATTTTTGATAATGACCATGTTGCAAACGGGTCTGAAGGAAAGAAATACATCCGATTTATAACGGATACTCTGAAACCATTCGTTGACGATAATTACCGGACAAAAAAAGACCGTGACAATACCGGAATCGGAGGAAGTTCGCTAGGTGCGCTGATCAGTATTTACAGTGGTTTTCTTTATCCTGAAGTCTACTCCAAGCTGCTGATTTTTTCACCATCTCTTTGGGTTGAACCCAATAACAATTTTCCGATAATGAATTTCAGGGTTCCTTTTACCATGAAAATTTATTTATATGGCGGAGGACGCGAAGGATCCAAAATGGTAAAAAGAATTCATATTTTTGAGCAGTATCTGAAACGCTGGGAAAAGAAAAATCTTTTTGACTTTGAATTCCGGACCAGTATTAATCCTGAAGGTAATCACAGTGAATTCTACTGGTCTCAGGAATTCCCAAGGGCAATAGAATGGCTTTTCTACAACAATACAGAAAATCCGGTTGAAGTAAAACCTCAGCAAAAAAAGTAAACATTAAATTATGAAATTAGTCAATAAAAAAATCAAAAATTACACGCAGATATTTCACCTTTTCACCGAAGAGGAATGGATAAAAACATCTAAAAATTTCAATAAGAATATATCTGCTTTTTTCACCGGTAAAAAACACGAAGTCTTCATCAACGCTCAGGAAGAAGGAATTGCTTATTTCATTGGTTTGGGTAAAGAAGATTTGGCGTTATTTGAAGTTCAACAGGTTGCTTTAAAGTTTTCGCAGACTTATAAAGAGAAAATATTACCATTACCCACATTAGTTGTCGGAGACTTCATTAATGAAAGGCAATTCGAAGAGTTTGTGAAAGGATTGTTTATCGGTACATATAATTATCCTTTCGAAAAGACACATCCGTTCTGGAATACAAAGTTTGAGCTTCATTTCGAGAATTTAAGCCAGAAAAAGCTTGATTTTATCAGCCGAAAATCAGAAGCAATAAGTAACGGGCAAATCACCTGTCAGGAATGGCTGAACAAACCGGCCAATTTAAAGAAGCCAGATACTTTCAGTACATATTTAAAAAATTTATCTAAAAAATATGATCTGAAATATACTTCATTCAATAGAAAAAAGTGTGAAGAACTTGGCCTTGGAGCATATCTTTCGGTAAACCAGGGAAGTGCTTATGACGCAGCATTCACAATCCTTGAATATAAAACTGCTGCTAAAAATGCAAAAACCTTTGGCTTAGTTGGCAAATGTGTACTGTTTGATACAGGAGGAATTTCTTTAAAAAACCCGGACAATATGCATTATATGAAGTCGGATATGGGAGGTGCGACCGCTGTTTTGGGTACTTTAATTTACGCCGCAGAAATGCAGCTTCCTGTGAATATTATAGCTATTTTACCGATTACCGATAATGCCATTTCTGAAAAAGCTTTTCTCCCAAGTGATGTCATTACGGCCTACAACGGCAAAACGATAGAGGTCCTCAATACGGACGCAGAAGGAAGAATGATCTTGGCCGACGGACTATCTTATCTCTCAAAAAACTACAAAACCGATATTCTTATTGATATTGCCACGTTGACAGGAAGCTCGGTAAGAATGTTCGGCGATACCTGCGGAGCGCTATTTTCCAATAATGAAGAACTTAAAAATCTTATGATTAAAACCGGCGACAAAACCAATCAAAGGCTTTGGAACCTGCCACTTTGGGACATCTGGAAAGAAGATATCCGTTCAGATGTAGCCGATATAAAAAATATATCAATGAAAACCATTGGAGATTGTATTGTTGCAGCAAAGTTTCTGGAACAGTTTATAGAAAACCATCAAAAATGGGCGCATCTTGATATTGCGGGAGTAGCATTTGGAAATGTAGGATATGCCAAAGAAAAAGCGGCAACCGGGTTTGGTGTACAGCTGCTGGCGGATTTAATCGAAAATTATCATTAAAAATTAGTTTATTACAAAAATTCTCTGTATAATTGAAACAGAATTTCCAAAAGCTTATTATATTTATTAATTTAATATTAAATAAATAATAAAAAACTGCTTTTATTTTTGAAATTTCACTAAAAACTAAAAAACATTGTATGGAGAAGAAAACAATAGTATGCATTTCGTGCTATTACAAAGGCTATGATTTCATGGATGAGATGAAAAGCCTCGGTAATAATGTGATTTTGGTAACTTCAGAAAATCTGAAAGAGAAAAATTGGCCGTGGCATGCTATCGACGAAGTCTTCTACATGCCTGAACTGAAACCGTCAGTCTGGAATCTCGATCATCTTATCCAGGGATTTTCTTACCTCATGCAGACCCGAAAAATTGATGCCGTTGTCGCCCTCGACGATTATGATGTGGAAAAAGCAGCACTGATACGCGAGACTTTCCGTATACCTGGAATGGGACAGACCACGCACCGCTATTTCAGGGATAAGCTTGCGATGAGACAGAAAGCAAAAGATTCCGGGATTAATGTTCCTGAATTTGCTGCTGTTTTCAACAATGATGAAATTAATTCCTTTATTGATAAAGTTCCTGCACCATGGGTTTTAAAACCACGTTCAGAAGCTTCTGCATCAGGAATCAGGAAACTGACATCCAAAGAAGAACTTTGGGAAGCCCTCAATAGTCTCGGGGAAGAACGTCATTTATTTTTACTGGAAAGTTTTAAACCCGGCGACGTGTATCATGTTGACAGCCTGACTTTTAATAAAGAGATTGTTTTTACATCAGCTTCAAAATATCTGGCGCCTCCGATGCAGGTTTCTCATGAAGGCGGAGTGTTCAGGACGAAAACATTAGGACGGTATTCCGATGAATTTCAAGCTCTTGAAATTGCCAACGCTAAAGTTTTATCCAGTTTCGGTCTGGTAAACGGAGCTACTCATACGGAATTTATCAGGAGTAAAGAAAACGGAAAATATTACTTTCTGGAAACTTCTTCAAGAGTTGGAGGAGCGCACATACCGGACCTTGTGGAAGCTTCAAGCAGTATTAATATCTGGAGAGAATGGGCAAAAATAGAAGATGCATTGCTTTGGGGAAAGGATTATCAAATTTCAAAGCCTACAGGATATTATTCCGGTCTGATCATCGCATTGATTAAAGATGAAAAAGCAGATTACAGCAAATTTGAAAGTGAAGAAACAGTAAAATTCTTACCTATTGATTATCATGTCGGCATTGTTTATAAATCCAGCGATCCGCTTATTATTGAGGAAAGGTTGGACAAAGCAGCGGAAAAAATTAATGCTGAAATGTTGAATATTCTTCCTCCGAAAAGCAAACCCACGAGTTAGCATCTAGCATCTAGCATCTAGCATCTAGCATCTAGCAAAAATATCTCTTAATCTATTATCATTCATAAGTTATTAAAACATGCCACATATAGAACATACAGATTACTATTCACATATTTTGTGTACAAGCATCAAAGTGGAAGTTACAGGACATTACGGTCATCCGGTCATAATGTTTCCGACTTCGCAGGGGCTTTATACCCAAAATCATGATTTTCATCTGAATGAAAGCGTTAACTGGTTCGTTGAACAGGGAAAAATCAAGCTTTATAATATCCAGACGATTGACAGTTGGAGCTTTTATGATGAAGGGATCTCTCCTCAACAAAGAATTAAAAATTATGAACGGTATGTGCAGTTTTTGATCCAGGAATTCGTACCCTACATTCAGAAAATTCATAAAACTCATCGTGTTGCGGTAGCAGGAGCAAGCTTCGGCGGATATCACGCTGCCAATTTCGCCTTCCGATTTCCGGATGTTGTTTCACACCTGTTTTGTCTTTCGGGAGCTTTCAGCATCAGGAATTTCATGGACGGATATTCCGATGATCTCGTTTATTTCAATTGCCCAAGGGAATTTGTAAGAAATGATGAAGCATGGAAATACAAGCATATGCACATTGTTTTAAGCACTTCTGATCAGGACATCTGTAAAGACAAAAATATTGAAATGGCAGAAATTTTACGTTTAAAAGGAATTGATTTCTGGTATGACGAAAGAAAGTGGATCAGTCATGACTGGCCGCTTTGGAGAATGGTTTTTCCAACATTTATTGGGACATTTTTCTTTTAATTTAAATAAAAATTAATACACATAAAAAAATACAACTATGGTAAAAAAAGTCGGAATACTATTCGGAATGGAAGATACTTTTCCCTGGGCATTTATTGATAAGGTAAACGAGCTTGGAAAAGGTGAAATCGTTGCAGAACCTGTAAGCATTGACAAACTTGAACAGGGCGCAGATTATGACTATGCCGTTATTATTGACAGAATTTCACAGGACGTTCCTTTTTACAGAGCGTACCTCAAAAATGCAGCACTGAATGGAACGTACGTCATTAATAATCCGTTTTGGTGGAGTGCAGATGAAAAATTTTTCAACAATGCTTTAATGATCAAACTCGGAATTCCTCTTCCGAAAACAGTTTTGCTGCCTTCATACGAAAGACCAACCAATACTTCAGAAACGTCTTTCAGAAATCTGAAATTCCCTCACGACTGGGATTATATTTTTGATTATGTGGGATTTCCGGCCTACATGAAACCGCATGACGGTGGCGGCTGGAGAAATGTGTACCGTGTCGAGAACCCTCAAGACCTCTGGGATAAACATTCGGAAACCGAGCAGCTTGTGATGATGGTACAGGAAGAGATTATTTTTGATGATTACTACAGAGTGTATTGCTTAGGCCGAAAATATGTTCATATTATGCCTTATGAGCCAAGAAATGCTCCTCACCTGAGATATGAAACAACTCACAAAACAGAAGGAAAAGAATTGGAAAAATTATTAAAAACCATTCATGATTACACCATTAAAATGAATGAAGCGTTGGGCTATGATTTTAATACGGTGGAATTTGCCGTTCGGGACGGAATTCCTTACGCCATCGACTTCTGCAATCCTGCGCCGGATGCCGACAGGAATTCTGTAGGAGAAGAAAATTTCGCTTGGATTGTGGAGCATTCCGCAAAATTGGCCATAGAAAAAGCCAAAGAATATGTTCCGGGGAAACCTAATATCGCCTGGGGGAATTTCGTAAAAGATTCTATACAATAAAAAACATAAAAACACGAAAAAAAATGCATCAGTTTACTATTGGGATCGAAGAAGAATATCAGATCATTGATGTTGAGAGCAGAGACCTGATCTCTCATGTTTCGAAAATTATTGAAGGCGGGAAAGCTGTTTTAAGCGAAAATTTAAAGCACGAAATGCACGAATCCATGATCGAAATGGAGACGGGAATCTGCCAGAATATTCAGGAAGCTAAAGCAGAACTAACCAACCTGAGAAGACATCTTATCAAAACCGCCCACGAACAGGGACTTCGCGTTTCCGGCGGTGGAACACACCCATTTTCAAACTGGGAACACAATACCATAACCAATGGTGAACGGTACAATAAAATTGTAGACGACATGGGCGATGTCGCGCGTGGAAACCTCATCTTCGGACTTCATGTACACATCGGAATACCGAACCGTGAAGAAGGAGTAAGAATCCAAAATGTGATGAGATATTTTCTTCCGCATGTCTATGCATTATCTACTAATTCACCATTTTGGATCGGCAGGAATACCGGTTTTAAATCGTATCGACAGGAAATTTTTGTGAAGTTTCCGAGAACAGGAATTCCTAGCTTTTTCAACTCTCTCGCAGAATTCGACAGCTATGTAGACCTCTTAGTGAAGACAGGTACGATCGACAATGCAAAAAAAATCTGGTGGGATCTTCGGGTGCATCCTTTTTACCCAACCATAGAATTCAGGATTTGCGATATGCCTTTACGAATAGATGAAACGGTATGCCTTGCAGCGATCATGCAGTCTTTGGTTGCTAAAATATACAAGCTGCACCAGCAAAATTTAAGCTTCAGAAGCTATAGAAGGTTATTGCTTAATGAAAATAAATGGAGGGCCTCCAAAAGCGGAATTGAAGCTCATCTTATTGATTTTGGTAAGGAGGAATCTGTGCCTTATCCTGATCTTTTAAAAGAACTTTTAGAATTCATCGATGATGTCGTAGATGATTTAGGATGCCGTAATGAAGTGGAATATGCCTGGAAAATTTTAGAAAACGGAACAGGTGCGGACCGGCAGCTCAGAATTTTTAATGAAACCGGTGATCTTACAAAAGTTGTTGATTATATGATCTCAGAAACCGAATATGGTATTACGCACGGAGAACCACTTCACAATATTTAATAAATTTGTATAAAATATGAAGTAGCATGAAGGATATTCGAATTGCATTACTGGATATGAATAATAACCAGGTAAATCAGGGATTTAAAAATATAAAAGAAATTTCTGAAGCTTTTCAGCAACGTTGTGTGGAAGAAAGCGTAACCATTAAGACGTTTGATGTAAGGTTTAAAAATGAAATTCCGGAGATTGAAGATTTCGACATATTTATTTCTTCCGGAGGCCCTGGAAATCCTCATCGGGAAGGATTGGAATGGGAAGATAAATTTAGCGGATTCTTAAATGCTATTTTTGAACACAATAAAAACAATCCTGAAAAAAAATATCTTTTCCTGATCTGTCATTCTTTTCAGCTGGCAAGTATTCATTGGAAGCTCGGAACGATCAATAAAAGAAAATCGTATTCTTTCGGGGTAATGCCGGTTCATAAAACCGAAGAAGGTGAACAGGAATTTTTGTTTAAGAATCTTCCAGATCCCTTTTATGCCGTTGATTCTCGGGCTTATCAATTTATAGAACCTGATCATGAGCGTTTTGAGGAATTGGGAATGAAAATCACGGCGATTGAGAAATTTCGGCCACACATTGATCTTGAAAGAGCGGTAATGGCTGTTCGTTTTTCTGAAGAAATTTTCGGAACTCAGTTTCATCCTGAAGCTAATCCTGAAGGAATGATGGAAAATCTTAAGGATGAAAAAAACAAATTGGCCATGATCGAAAATTTCGGTATGCAAAAATATCTTGAGACGATTGACAGAATTGATGATGAAGATAAAATCATTCTTACACAGTCCCAGATTCTCCCAAGATTTTTAGACTTTGCGAAACGGAATATTCTAAGCAGAATTCATGCTTTAATGTAGAAAATACTTCGATAAAAAATATATATACAATCGGGCTAAAATGTCCGATTTTTTAAATCACAAAGAAAAAGATTTATGATTCCAAAATACAGAAAACAGTTTAATCAGGATTTTTCACAGGAAAAGTATAGCCTGCTAAAAGAATATTTAAAACAAAAAAGCGGACTAGAACCGGGATTCAGAATTTCTGAGAGTCCTATTTTCTTAACAAAAGATTTTGAAGCTAAACTGATCCGTGCGAGCGAAAGCATTATTGACCAGATCAAGACTTTATCTCCAGACCTTTTACAAAAAGCCATTCCGGACAACTGCAGAGTTCCTAACGATACCGATAAGCCGCATTTCTTCACCATAGATTTCGGAATCTGTAAAAATGACAATGAAGAAATCGAACCACAGCTTATCGAACTTCAGGCTTTCCCTTCTCTGTATGCATTTCAAAAGATTTTTGAAGAATCTTTCTGTGAAATTTATCCGTTTCTTTCAGAAATCAGGAACAATATGTCTCAAGAAGATTTTAAAAATCATCTTAAGGATCTTATCGTCGGTGATGAGAACCCCGAAAATGTTATTCTCCTGGAAATTTACCCTGAAAAACAAAAAACACAAATTGATTTTATTTTTACCGAAAAACTGCTGGGAATAAAAACAGTTTGCCTTACTAAAATCAAAAAGAACGGCAAAAAATTATATTATGAACATGATGAAAATTTAATTGAGATTAAAAGGATTTATAATCGTGTGATTTTTGACGAATTAGACCGTATTCCGGATCTGAAAACGGAATTTGATTTCCGTGAAGATGTCGATTTAAAATGGATTACCCATCCAAACTGGTTTTTCAAAATTTCTAAATTTTTGTTACCGCTCTTAGAGCATCAGTTTGTTCCGAAAAGCTATTTTTTGCATCAATTTCCAGACGATGAAAACCTCGAAAATTTTGTTCTGAAACCTTTATTTTCTTTTGCGGGAAGTGGTGTTAATTTAAATCCGACAAAAGAAATAACAGACGCTATTGAAGATAAGGAAAACTATATTTTACAAAGAAAAGTTAATTATGAACCGGTTTTTGAAGATATCAACGGAGATTTTTCAAAAGGAGAAATCCGTTTGTTGTATATTTGGCATGAAAATGACGAACGTCCTATCCTGCTGGAAAATCTTGCAAGAATGACCAAAGCTGATATGGTAAATGTAGATTTTAATAAGAAAGATGCCATCTGGATTGGAAGTTCCAACGCTTTTTTTGCACAAGAATAAATTATAAAAACGAATATACAATGCATGAAACTTCAGCTTTTGAAGAATTTGAAAAGAAAACAAATTTTACACGAAGAAGAAATCTTCTGCCAGTCTGGATCAAAATCTGTGTCTGGTTCTTTCTCATCGGAGGTTTAGTCACAGCTTTGTTCCTTGGTATCGGACCTTTTGTAAGGGAATTTAAAATGTCAATTTACGGAATTCAGGCAACACATGTTTATACCCTTTACGGATTAATAACAAGTTGCCTACTCATCTATAAAGGAATTGTGGCATATGGGCTTTGGTTTGAACAAAAATGGGCTCCGCAAGCGGCGATTGTTGATGCTGTTATTGGTATTTTAGTCTGTGTCACTATGATGATTATACCATTTCTATTGCCTGAAACGAATACTTTTACCCTACGATTAGAGTTGATTCCATTATATTTTTATCTGGTAAAAATGCGGGAGATAAAGCCACTGTGGGAAAATCTATAAATTAATTTATAAAAGTAAGATAAAGTTTCGGCGGCATCTTCGATGCCGCCGAAACTTTTAAATATAATGATTAAATCTTATCGTCTTCGAGCAATTCTCTAGCCTGATAATCCTGTACCAGATCAATAGCATTGGAAATCACGTCGCTTAAAGCTGTTATAAATGTTCCTTCTTCAGCCATTCCCATTGCATGTTTCAGGGCTTCGATTTCCTTAGGAATAATTTCATAGCTCACATCTCTTCCTGAAGACTGCATTCCTTCAATGATAAGACCGTTGATTTCATCTTCCGTTCTTCCGCGAAGATGCTTTTCATTTCTGATGATGATATGGTCGAACATTCTTCCTGCAATCTTACCGCATTCCCTGATATCACTGTCTCTACGGTCTCCGACACCGGAAATAATACCGATCTTTTTTGTCGCTTCTACATTTTTAAGATAATCCTCAATAGCTTCATATCCCGAAGGATTATGGGCGAAATCAATCAGAACTTTAAAGTTTTTAAACTTAAAAACATTCAATCGGCCAGGGGTAAGCTGGGCGCTAGGTATAAAAGTTCTTAAAGAATTAGAAATATCTTCAATGCCAAATCCGTAAAGATAACAGGCGAGACTTGCAGCCAGAACATTTTCAATCATAAATTTTGCCTTACCCTCCATGGTGATCGGGAAATCTTTGGCCTTGCCTATTCTTATCTTCCAGTCTCCTTTTTTGATGGTAACAAACCCTTCTTCGTAAACGCAGGTAATTCTTCCTTCCTTCGCAAATTTCTGAATATGCGGATTATTTTCATTCATACTGAAAATTGCGACCTGACTGTCAAGATCGTTAATAATCTTCATTGAATACTCATTATCGGCATTCAGAATACTCCATCCGCCTTTCTTTACACTGTCGAGAACGACTCTTTTTACACGGGTAAGATCTCTCAGGTTGTGGATATCATTCATTCCGAGATGATCTTCTTCAATATTGGTCAAAACCCCTATATCACACTGTGAAAAGCCCAGTCCGGAACGTAAAATTCCACCCCTTGCCGTTTCCAGCACGGCAAATTCCACTGTTGGATCTTTTAAGATAAACTCTGCTGAAAGAGGCCCTGTAGTATCTCCTTTAGACAACATCGTATTCTGAATATAAATTCCGTCTGAAGTCGTAAAACCAACCCTGTAGCCGTTACTTTTTACAATATGAGAAATTAATCGGGTTGTCGTGGTTTTTCCATTAGTTCCGGTCACTGCAATAATTGGAATAGTGAAAGGTTTTCCCGGTGGATAAAGCATATCAACAACCGGAGCGGCAACATTTCTTGGGAGTCCTTCACTTGGAGCAAGGTGCATCCTGAAACCTGGCGCAGCATTCACTTCAATGATTGCTCCACCACTTTCCTTTAAAGGTTGAGTAAGATTTTCAGCCATAATATCAATTCCGCAGACATCAAGTCCGATGATTTTTGATATTCTTTCGGCCATTGTAATATTTTCCGGATGAATCATGTCTGTTACATCGATCGATGTACCACCCGTTGAGAGATTAGCGGTTGACTTCAGGTAAACGACCTCCCCTTTCTGAGGAACTGTTTCCAGTGTATAATTCAGTTTTTCAAGAAGCTCGGTGGTATCTTTGTCGATCTCAATTTCGGTCAAAACATTTTCATGCCCATACCCTCTTCTCGGATCGTTATTTTCTTTTTCAATGAGTTGCTGAAGATTCATTTCACCGTCCCCGACAACGTGAGCCGGAACTCTCCTGGCTGCAGCAACCATTTTATTATTGATGACCAGAACCCTGAAATCATATCCTGTAATGTATTTTTCAACAATGACGCGTTTAGAATATTTCTGAGCATGCTCCAGTCCTATTTTGGCAGATTCCCAATCGTTAACGTTAATCGAAGAACCTTTTCCATGATTTCCATCCAAAGGCTTAATCACCACCGGATATCCTATTTTTCTTACGACACTGTCTAAACCTTCTTCATCGGTAATAAGTTCTCCTATCGGCACCGGTATAGCCGCATCATGCAGCATTCTTTTGGTCAACTCTTTATTACATGCAATATCTACCGCAATAGAGCTTGTTTTTCCGGTAATCGTGGCTTGGAATCTCTGCTGATTAACGCCATAACCAAGCTGTACCAGCGAATTCGTTCCCAAACGTATCCACGGAATTTTTCTTGACACGGCTTCCTCAACGATACTTCCGGTTGATGGCCCAAGACGCACTCTTTCGCGGATTTCTTTAAGCTTCTGGATGCACGCATTCAGATCATAATCTTCTCCGTTAATCAAAGCTTCTGCGATCTTTACAGATTCTTCAGCTGCAAAAATTCCTGCATTTTCTTCAATATAATTAAATACAACATTGTAAACTCCCGGCGTTTTTGTCTCCCGTGTTCTTCCGAAGCCCACATCCATGCCAGCAAGGGTCTGAATTTCTAACGCAATATGCTCGATAACATGCCCCATCCAGGTCCCTGTTTCTATACGGTGAAAGAAACCTCCCTCTACCCCTTCAGAACATCTGTGACTAAATAAAGAAGGGATTAATTTTTCTATTCTTTCTCTGAATCCGTCGATCTTATTCGTGGGGAAATTTTCCATTTCTTCCAGATCCAACCGCATCTGTATCAGCTTCTTCCTCCTGATACTCCAAATATTCGGGCCGCGCAATGCCTGTATTTTTTCAATTTTCATAGTCTATTTGCATTTTTAATAGTTAACAATAACTGCATTTAGAATCAAAGATAATGCAAAACCCTAAACAAAACTATACCACGCTTGAATATTTACTAAAAATAATCTGGATTTTTTTATCATTCTAAAATCCTCAAAATCAATTTTATGTACCCTGAATTTTCTCAGCTGTTAATAATTTTTTAAATTTGCAACCTATGACGAAACCTGTTGGAAAATTAATTGTAATCGGCGGTGCTGTAAACAAAGGAAGTTTTGCCGAAACCGATTTTGATCAGAATATCGAAAAAAACCTGAACTTTTTTGAGAGAGGAATTCTTAGAAAAATTATCAACGAATCTAAAAATAAGGAAAATTCTGTCATTGAAATTATTACGACAGCCTCACAGATTCCACAGATCGTAGGTGCAGAATATAAAAAAGCTTTTGAGTTTCTAGGCGCAAAAAATGTGAATATTCTTGATATTCACAACCGTGAAGAGGCCAACTCTGACGCTATCGTTGCAAGGGCAAATGCTGCCGATGTTGTCATGTTTACAGGAGGAGATCAGCTCAGACTGACATCCATTCTTGGAGGGACAAGATTCCACGATACGATTTTACTGAAATATCAGGAGCAGGATTTTATTTATTCCGGAACTTCTGCCGGGGCTGCCGCTGCTTCTGAAAATATGATTTATCAGGGGAGCAGTTCTGAAGCTTTGCTGAAAGGCGAAATAAAAACCACACAGGGATTAGGACTTATTGATAATGTGATCATCGATACGCATTTCGTACAGAGGGGAAGAATCGGAAGACTTTTCCAGGCTGTAGTGAACAATCCCAGAACACTTGGGATCGGCCTGGGAGAAGATACGGGACTTTTTATTCATAATGATGTAATGACTGCCGTTGGCTCTGGGCTTGTCATTCTTGTAGACGGAAGGTTTATTAAAGACACCAATCTCACCAACATCAATCTCGGAGAGCCTATCTCTATTGATAATCTCACCGTGCATGTAATGTCTATGAACGATCATTATGACCTCACTACTAAAACCCTGACCATCGAGAATTCTCAATTTAATCCGATTCCTCAGGAAAAATAAAAAATTAAAGCATGTTCAGACATAAAGGCAGGACAAGAACTTATTACCACAATCTTCGTATAGCCTGCTTGCTGTCTTTTGTCGCCGGTATCGTAAATGTAGCAGGATATTTATCTGTCCAGACCCTTACAACGAATGTGACAGGCCATTTTGCATTCTTTATTGATGAGGTATTCAATTTACGGTTTTGGAAAGGCACTGTATATTTCCTGTACATTCTTTTCTTCTTCTTCGGATCATTTACTTCCAATTTTATGATCGAATTTGCTTCCCGAAGGAACAGTAAATACATGTACATCATCCCTACTCTGATTGAATGCTTACTTTTACTATGCGCAGGCCTATGGGGAAATTATTTCATTGCATACAATTCGGTACTGCTTTCTTTTATCCTGCTTTTTGCCATGGGTTTGCAGAACTCTCTGGTGACAACCATTTCCAATGCAACCGTTAGAACCACACACCTTACAGGGCTATTTACAGATCTCGGAATCGAACTCTCGCAACTTTTCTTCTACAGAGAAGCAGAGCAGAGAAAAAAGCTTCTTTCTTCTGTAAAGCTCAGAATCTCAATCATCGGTTTTTTCTTTCTGGGAGGAATTACCGGAGGAACGCTTTACGGTTTCATTACATTAAAGATACTTATCCTGGCAGCAGCTATTTTAGTGTCGGGGATCATATATGATTTTATAAAAATTGGCTATCTTGTCTACAAAAAACAACATTAAAATGAAGGTAATAATTCACGGTGGATTTTTCTCTGAAAGCGATCAGAGTCATGAGGTAAAAACGGCGAAACAGGAATCTTTAAAGAACATTGTAAAAAAAGCCTTTGAATATTTACAGGATCATTCAGCGTTTGATACTGCAGCATTTGCCGTTTCCCTGCTTGAAGATGATGAACTGTACAATGCAGGGACAGGATCTCAAATCCAGAGTGACGGAGTGATCAGGATGAGTGCAGCAATTATGGATGGAAAAACCGAAAAAATGAGCGGCGTGATTAACATTCAGGATGTAAAAAATCCAATTTTTGTAGCAAAAGAGCTCATGAAAGAAGACGACAGGGTCTTAGGTGGAAGCGGAGCGAAAAAATATGCCACAGAGCACGGCTTTGAAAACTTTTCAACGGAAATTCCGAAAAGAAGAGAAGAATATCAGGCAAAATTAAACAATGGCGGAAAAGGCACCGTTGGCTGTGTCGTGATTGATAAAAACGGGAAATTAGCCGTTGCCACCTCTACAGGCGGGAAAGGATTTGAGATTCCTGGAAGGATTTCCGATTCTGCAACCGTGGCCGGAAATTATGCCAATGCTTTCTGTGCTGTAAGCTGCACAGGAGTAGGTGAAGATATCGTAAGCAATGCAACAGCAGCAAAGATCGTTACAAGAGTTACTGACGGAATGTCTCTGCAAAATGCTTTTAAGAAAACGTTTGAAGAACTGAAAACAATCGACGGATTCGCAGGAGCTATTGCCATTGACAAAGATGGAAATATCTATCATCAAGACTCCTATCCTACTATGGTTTTTGCAAGTTTTGACGGGGAAAATTTAGAAACTTTCAATTAAATTTAACATTATTTTATATTTCTGTCATTTTTTTTGGCACGTATTTTACATGATTACTAATAACAAATTTTAGTATTAACATTTAAAAAATAGAAATCATGGGAAATAAGACAAAAGGTTTATTAGCGTTAGTTGGTCTTGGAGCTTTAGCATATTGGAAATATAAAAATTCAAGCCCTGAACAAAAGCAAATGGTAAAAGATAAAATCAACAATGCAAAGGATAACCTAAACAAATGGGGAAATGATCTTAAAGATAAAGCTAATAATGTCGCTTCCCAGGTTCAGGACAAAGCAGATGAATTTAAAAACAAAGCACAGGATACTGTAAATAAAGCGCAGGAAACTGTAGGATAAGACTAGTTATTTTAACATTCATATATTCAGAAAGTCATCGTAATTAAAAACTACGATGACTTTTTTTGTGCTTCTATTGCAAAAACAAGCGGGATCTTATTTCCAAATTGCGGAATTCTCCACTTCCCTTTTTCAAATTCTTCTACATGCCTGAAACAAGGATAGGGTGACCAGTTGTATTCTTTAAACTGATGAATATCGATTCCATTATTAATCAAACTTTGAAGAACCTCCGCCAGAGAATGATTCCACATTACATATTCCTGAACAATATCTGCAGACTGATCTGCATAGGTACCTTCATAAGTTTCTACGATCGGTTTTTCATTAAAATAATTGTATTTCACCCCTTCAAAATCATCATCAAACATCCATACGACAGGATGAAATTCTGCCATAATGAATTTTCCATCAGGCTTAAGAAAATGTGAAATAACGTTTGCCCACCGTTCCAGATCCGGCAGCCAGCCAATTGTTCCGTAGCTCGTAAAGACAATATCAAACTGCTGATCAAGAACATTCGGGAGATTGTATAAATCTGTGCAAATAAACTGTGTGTCGGTACCACTTTTTCGAGCCAGTTCTTTTGCTGCATCGATGGCTTTATCCGACAAATCAATTCCGGTAACTTCAGCGCCAAGCCGTGAAAGAGAAATTGAATCCTGACCAAAATGGCATTGCAGGTGCAGAATTTTTTTATTTTTTATATCACCTAAAAGTTCCAGCTCGATAGAATTCAGTGAAGTTCTGCCTTCTAAAAATTCATTCACAAAATAAAAATCCGATTGTAAATGAGGCTCAACTTTGGCATTCCAGGATTTTTTGTTGATTTCTAAATAGTTTTTCATGACTATATTTTGGGTCTAAAAATATAAAAATAAATGTAACTGCAATTATAATCCTAATTTAAAGGAATTAGATTAAAAAGGACTTTTTATTATTCTTTTGATATAAGATTACTTTTTTACAAGGTAAGGTTACATTCTTGAGAAGTGAAGTTACTTTTTTATGTGGTAGTTTTACATTGGCACGAGGTAAAGTTGCTTTTTTACATTGTAGAGTTACATTTTTGCGGTGTAAGGTTACTTTTTTAAATGATGATTTTACTTTGGCACGATGTAAAAAAGATATTCTTACGTTGTGAAGTAATATTTTGACATTTATTCTCTCTCAATGACAATAGACGTATAAAGACTATAGAGTTTCCAGCCTAATAATTCATATAGTTTTTTACCTTGTTCTGTGGCAACCAAAAAATTAGTAAAAAAGCCTTTTGACAGTGCTATTTTTTCAAGCTCTTTCATTAAAAAGCTCGCCAGGCCTTTTCTTCGATGATCTTTTTCCGTAAAAATTCTGTCATACACAGCAAGATCATCAACAAATACAATGCGTCCTGATGAAGCTACTACATTATTTTCCATAATATTGACCAAAAAAGTAGATTGATACTGTTTATATTCGAATATGTATTTATCCGGTAAGTTTTTATCGGCAAATTCCATAGGAGAAGAGCAGTACATCATGTATCCTTGTGGCTGCAAGACCCATCTTTCCGGGATTTTGTCTTTAAACTCATCGAAAGATGCACATACTTTCAGGAAAATCCAGGGCTCATTAATGGTTTGTGCCAGTTCAAAAAAATCATCATTACATGTTGGAAATACATAACGCTTCCTTTGCCTTTCTTCTCCTACATCCACCATCAATCCGGATTTATGGCGCACGGGCAATGGCAGTTGTCTTGACAGTGACCATGCTTTAAGCCACTTTTCAATAAGGTCTGATGAAACTTGTCCGTCCATACAATAATGATTACATAAAAGTCAGCAGACATCCCATTACAGAACCCAAAACAACAATCAGAGCACTATTGATTTTTCTATATACAAAGCTTAGAAAAAGACAGACAACAGCAATCAGAATCGTCCTCCAGTCAGTAACAGTATCTATTCCCATGCTAATGCATACGGATATAATAATAGCAACAGAAGCAACATTTACCGCATCCAGAAATAATGAAAAAATTGTTGACTTTCTCATTTTCTTTACTAAAGGATTAAGCAAAGCAACGAAAAGAAATGACGGCAAGAAAATCCCGAGAGTTGAAACAGCTGCTCCGGTCCATCCGTTAATCTGATATCCTATAAAAGTCACCGAAGAAAAAACCGGTCCGGGAGTGAATTGTCCTACGGCAATGGCGTCTATAAGTTGCTTTCTTGTCATCAGTCCTGTAGAGACAAGCTCAGCATCCAGAAACGCAAACAATACATAACCGCTTCCGTAAAGGATAGCGCCAACTTTAAGGAAAATAAGAAATAATTTAATATGTAATGGGGATAATAAATCGTTTCCCGATCCATGTAAAGAAATAATGGGAATAAGATTTTTTAAATCTTTCGACTTTCCGGAGTTTATAAAATATAAAAAGACATAAATTATCCCGGCACCAAAAAGAAGAAGGATTTCATTAACACCCAATAATGACCCTGTTAACGCAAGCAATCCTAAAATAATCAACAGTCCTGTTTTCAAAGATTTTTTTGCCAGCGGAAAAATTGCTGACAAAATAATAGCGATGATAGCGGGCTTAATGCCGTAGACAAAAGGCTGAACTTCCGGTAATGATCCGTATTTTTTATACAGCCAGGCAAAAATACCTGTAATAAAAACTGCAGGAAGAATAAAACAAACTCCTGCAGTAATTAATCCTTTCCAGCCTCCCTTTTCTCTTCCGATATGGATCGCCATTTCCGTACTGTTGGGACCGGGAATTAAATTGGTTGCTCCTATCAGATCTAAAAAATGCTGTTGCGTAAGCCATTTTCTTTTGGTAACAACTTCATCCTGCATCATTGAAATATGTGCAGCCGGCCCGCCGAAACCGATGATTCCCAATTTGAGAAAAAGTTTAGCTATTTCTTTTAAGTCTTCTGTATTTTTCATGGCATTACAGAATTCTCAGAATGATATTATTTGTTTAAAAACTCTTCTAAAGTAACCGTTTTCTGCTCTCCTGCTTCTAGATCCTTATATGTTACATTTCCGTTCTTAATTTCTTCCTCGCCAAGGAAAACAAGATTTTTAATTCCTTTTTTCTCAGCATAGGTAAACTGCTTTCCGATCTTTGCAGATTCAGGATAAAGTTCGGCAGAAATTCCTTTTTCTCTTAACTGTTTGATGATTTTTAAAGCTTCAAGCGTTTCATCACCCCCGAAATTAGCAAACAGAAACTCCACTTTTGAGGTGGCTTCTTCAGGAAATAAACCTAATTCTTCCATAACCAGGTAAATCCTGTCCAAACCAAAAGAGATCCCTATTCCCGGAATATTTTTAACTCCGAAAACTTCTGTAAGGTTATCATATCTTCCACCACCACCAATAGAGCCCATCTGAACTTCATCAGCTTTCACTTCGAATATCGCTCCGGTGTAATAATCCAGTCCTCTTGCAAGCGTGATATCAAATACCAGATTCTGAATATCAACACCCAAATTCAGGGATTGCGTGATCACGAACTCTAATTCTTCCACCCCTTTCAATCCTGTTTCGTTTCCTGCAAACTTTTCTTTGAGCTGAAGAAGATTTTCCAACGCATCATCTGATTGGGTAAAAAGGAAATCCAGTTTATCAATAGATTCCTGAGTAATTCCTCTTTCAATAAGTTCTTTAACTACGCCATCTTTTCCTATTTTATCCAGCTTATCCAGGGCTACCGTGAAATCAATAAGCTTATCTGCGATTCCGGCATAGTCGGCAAGGCCAGAGAGTATTTTTCTGTTGTTGATATGAATTGTTACGGAAACACCCAATTCTGCAAATGACTTCAAATATAACTGAACCAGGTCTACTTCCTGCAAAAGGCTTTCGCTGCCCACTACATCCGCATCACATTGATAGAATTCTCTGAATCTTCCTTTCTGTGGACGATCCGCTCTCCATACCGGCTGAATCTGATACCTTTTAAAAGGAAAAGTAAGCTGATTGTGGTTCATCGCTACAAATCTTGCAAAAGGTACGGTAAGATCGTAACGAAGGGCTTTATCTGAAATCTGTGAAGTTAATTTCTGATGATTTTTGTTCTCCCAGTCTTCCTGATTTACTTTTGAAGTGTAATCTCCTGAATTTAAAATCTTAAAAATCAGGCGGTCTCCTTCCTCTCCGTATTTTCCTGTTAATGTCGAAAGATTTTCAAAGCTCGGTGTTTCCAATGGCTGGAACCCGAATAATTCGAAGTTTTTCTGTAAAGTCGTAATAATAAATCTTCTTCTTGCAACTTCCAATGCTGTAAAATCTCTCGTCCCTTTTGCTAAACCTGGTTTCATTCTATAATTGATAAATGATGATTAATGTATAAGTGCTGCAAAAATAAGGAATTGAACTGACTTTATCCTACAAATAAGAGCTGAAGAAACAATCTTCTCCAGCTCAGGATTATTCATCACTTGTGTTTCTATTAAATAATCAGATGTTCTCTAAAATGTCAAGAATCTCTTCTCCGTAATTTTCTATCTTATGCTTACCAAATCCTTTGATATCCAATAGCTCTTCTTTGCGTACAGGTTTATATTTTGCCACGGACGCCAGTTCTTTATTCGTTGCTATGAAATACGTCGGAAGGTTCTGCGCTCTTGCTTTTTCGGAACGCCATTCTTTGAGAGCAAAAAGGATTTTCTCTTCGTCGGAACTCAGCACATCATTTTCAGCGGTATATTTTGTTTGCTTTGATTCTCTCACTGTGTTGACGGTTATTTTCAATTCATCAAAATATAATACAACCGACCAGTAATTGTCATCATTTACAAAAGCCGTTTCAACTTTTACAATCTGGTGAGATTCGAGAAAATCATCAAGCATATGCTGATCATCATGTAAAAACTCCGGCTGCAGTCTGATTTTAAAAACTTTCACTTTCATCATTTGTGTTTTTATTATTTGCCTCCCAAAAGCAGAATTTCATCTACTCTGATCTCAGTAATATACCTTTTTACACCGTCTTTATCATCGTATGATCTGTATGTCAGCTTGCCTTCAATCGCAATTTCTTTTCCTTTCGGCACATATTTCTGAAAGATCTCGGCAGTTTTCCCAAAAGCGATCAGATTATGCCATTGTGTTTCCTCTACCTTCTCACCTTTTGCATTGGTGTAATAATCGCTAGTAGCAATAGATACTACTGCTTTTACGCTTCCGTTTTCGAAGTTTACCATTTCAACTTCTTTTCCTGTGTAACCGATTAATGTTACTTTGTTTCTTAGTGACATAATTCTATTTTTTTAAAGATTAATACTAAATCTGAGACGTTCACCTGTTTCTCAAATCTCTGTTGCAAAGATTGCCGAAAACTGAAATTCAAGTCGGTACGAAATTATTTAAATTCGTTTGTAGTCGTTTGAAAACGATTATCGCAAACAATCTGAAAATTTACCCGTTTGAAAACGGATAATTCCGTACCTTTGAGTAGATATGAAGAAAACCATTAAAAGAACGCTGAGAGTCTCAAAATATGTAATTTACAAAGAAACACTGGTAGACTACAAAGAACATTTCTGGTCATTCCTGGGAGCGTTTTTCGGAATTGGAATCATTGCTTTCATCCAATCGCATTCTTTATCGGCAACAGAAAATATTTTTCTTATCGGATCTTTCGGAGCCTCCAGTGTATTAATCTATGGAGCGATACAAAGCCCCCTAGCACAACCCCGGAATCTCATTGGCGGGCATGTGATCTCAGCCTTGGTAGGCGTTACGATATACAAAATCGTGCCTGATATTATCTGGCTTTCGGCGCCTCTTGCTGTTGCTTTCTCCATTGTCATGATGCAATATACAAAGACCCTTCATCCTCCGGGTGGCGCCACTGCATTGATTGCAGTAAGCTCAACCGGTAAAATTCCGGAGCTGGGATTTTGGTATGTATTATCGCCGGTTCTTTCCGGATGTCTTATTCTTTTAACAGTAGCACTTTTTTTCAATAATATTACCTCTAACAGAAGCTATCCTACTCACAGCAGGTTCCTGAGGTTGCTAAAGAAAAAACATGCTCATCCACACAAACTGAAAAAATAAAATTATGGACTGTCTTGAATGCGGCGAAAAAATCATCGGGAGATCAGACAAAAAGTTCTGCAACGATGCCTGCCGAAATGCTTACAATAACAAACAGAACAAAGATTCTAATAATCTGATGCGTAATGTCAATAATAAGCTTCGCAAAAATTACAGGATTCTTTCAGAAGTGAATACAGATGGCAAAGCGAAAGTTCCCCGCTCGAAACTCGATGGCTTAGGTTTTGATTTTGATTATTTTACCAATCTAAAGGTTTATAAAAACGGTTCTGAATATAAATTTATATACGACTACGGCTATAAACTTTTGGATGATGATTTTGTTTTAATCGTTAAAAATCAGTCATAAATATCAAACGCAATAATGAAATGAAAGACATCATACTGATCACCGGAGCAAGCGGACTTATCGCCCAAGAGCTTTCCAAGAGGCTTGAGAAAAACTATACCGTTCGCTTCTTAACCCGAAATAAAAAGCACGACAATGAGTTTGAATGGAATATCAAAGCACAGACTATGGATGAAAATGCACTTGAAGGAGTCTCACATATCATACATCTGGCGGGTGCCAATATTTCTGAAAAACGGTGGACAGATGAACGAAAAAAAGAGCTGATCTCCAGCAGAATTGATTCTGCCGGACTTATTTTAAAGAAACTACAGGAGCAAAATATTAAACTGAAATCTTTTATAACCGCTTCCGGGATCAATTACTATGGAACAAAAACCACAGATAAAATTTTTAATGAGAATGACCGTCCGGGAGATGACTTTTTAAGTGAAGTCGTTGTCTTATGGGAAGCAGCCGCCGACCAGTTCAAAAAGCAAAACCTTGCGGAAAGAGTGGTGAAAATCCGTACAGCGGTTGTTCTTTCAGAAGAGGATGGCGCCTTAAAGAAGATGCTTCCAACCATCAAAATGGGAATAGGTTCCCCTCTGGGAACCGGAAAACAATATATGCCGTGGATCCATATTAAGGATATTGTTGCGATCTACGAATATGCCATTCAAAATTCAGAGATGGATGGAGCTTTCAATGCTGTGTCGCCTCAGCATATTACCAATGAAAATTTAACCAAAACAATTGCAGAAGTTATAAGGAAACCGCTCTTTATGCCGAATGTTCCGGGATTTGTTTTAAAACTTATTTTTGGTGAACTGGCAGATGCTTTATTGGAAGGTTCAAGAGCCTCCGCCGGAAAAATTCAGAAAGCAGGGTTTCATTTTAAGTTTCCCGATCTAAAAAAAGCTTTAGAAGATTTATTAAAGAAATAATTACCAAGATCATACAATCTATGTCTAATACAAACGTTAAGATAGAAAAAACAGAAATATTATCAGACAACTGGTATACCTTGAAGAAAGTAACTTTCACTATTCAGAAAAAAAACGGCAGCGTTGAGCAACAGAGCCGTGAAGCATACGACCGTGGAAACGGCGCCGTTATTCTGTTGTATAATAAAACATCGGGTACAGTGATTTTAACGAGACAGTTCCGTTTGCCTACATTCATCAACGGAAATCCTTCAGGAATGATGATCGAAGCGTGTGCCGGACTGCTGGATAATGACAATCCCGAAGAGTGCATCAAAAGGGAAACGGAAGAAGAAACAGGATACCAGATTTCCCATGTCGAGAAGATCTTTGAAGCCTATATGTCACCGGGATCCGTAACGGAGATCCTTCATTTCTTCATCGCCGAATATTCAAAAGAAATGAAGATCGCAGACGGTGGCGGACTTGAAGATGAGGGCGAAGATATTGAAGTCCTTGAACTTTCTATTAATGATGCCCTGGCAATGATCGACTCCGGAGAAATTAAAGATGCCAAGACCATCATGCTGCTCCAATATGTAAGACTTAAAAATATTCTTTAAATTCATAAAAGTTAATTAAATATCATGAAATTATTATATACTGCCGGCCTTTCATTAGTTTTATCCATGCCGGTTTTTGCACAGAAGACAGAAAAGCCGGGTCCGAAAGACAAAGCTGTTATTGAACATTTTAAAAACGACTACAAAAAGAAAAGCTATAAGAAATTTGCAGGAAATATGGTAGTAAAAGACAATCAGGTGCTGTTTGACAGTAAAGTTGTTTTTTATGATAAATCTGATAAGATCACCAAGGCTATTCTTCAGGAAGGATTGATTTATCCTCAGCTTTTAACCGATTTTCAGATTGATAAGTTTGAAAATGAAGACAGTGACAGAACCCAGAAAAGATTTGCCAAACTGCAGAAAAACTGGAAGGATGCTTTCGATGTAAACAATATCAGGTTTTACAATGCTTCGGAACTTGCATTTTTAAGCACTGATGACAAAGTAAAAAGATTCAGAATCTTGTGTAAGGATCAGAAGTTTCCTAATACGATGATCTATTATGTAGAACTTACCAATAAAAATGCGGTGAAAGGTACCTCATTAGAGGATTTTATTAAAAATTCGAAAGTAACGCATATTTACCAGAGGACGGAATAGTTTAAAGCAATAATAAAAAATCAAGGTTGAAATTTAATGTAATGCTGAATCCTGACATTATCGCCCTTTTTAATACCATCTGTGAATTCAGGCAGGTATATCCGGTGATTAAAGGACAGGCCTTACGTAAAGATGATCCCGGAATGATATCCATTCGTGATGCTCTGCGGGATTTTAAGAAGCTGCTGGAAAATCATTATCGGGAAGTTAACCATACCCGGCTTACAGTGGAAATTTCCCGTGGTATCATTAATTTGCCTCATGTGCTGTATGCATGCATCCTGCCACCGGGTCAGCTTGTTCCAAATGGCATTTATACGGCTATCTGCTTTGATATCTTAGGAAGAGGCGCGTTGGTTGGCTGCGTGGAATCTAAAGTTACGGCAAAAGGCCTGGCGACCGTGCAGCGAAAAAAGAAATCCGGGCTCTTGCCAATTGACGTTGATGGAGCCAGCGAACGCACAAAATACAATAATGTGTTCGTCAATCCGAAAGAGTTTTATTACCCGTTGGAAAATGAAGACGCACTGGATCAGCATATTAGTGAGTCGATAAAGATGGCAAATGTATTTTTAGAAAATAAATAAAATGAGATTTTTTTACCTCATACTCCTAACTTCTGCATCATTATCAGCACAGGTGAATCGTGATGTCCAAAGCCAGATCAAACTTAAAAATTATCGTTATCTGGATAGCATTAATGTTTATTCCAAAGATTATCCTACTCAACTTATTGAGGGATCCGGTTCAATAACAGACCGTGACCGTAGAAATATCGGGTCAATAGGTTTCTCAACTGCGATAACGAAGGATAAAAATGATAAGGTAATACGTATTTTAAAATCCGAATCCCAGCATTATCAAAAATCCTTAGGAAAGCCTCAAAAAAGTATCATTAATGAGACTACCATTTATTTTAATGATGCTCAGCAACCCGACCTGGCAACATATATTTCTAAAACCTATATTTCCGGTGCTTTGGTCACAAGTAAAAATAAGTTGTTTGACTTACAAAAAAATCATGACGACGATGCAGACTTCAGACCTGTAAAAACAGTATGGGATGAGACAAAAAGCTATGTTAAGTAAAATTGTTTTTAATTAATAATGAACAACTTACCATTTATCAATTAAAAACCTTAATTTTGCCTCCCGAAAAAAGGATCCCACCATATGAAAAAATTAGGCGAATACAGAAAGCTTCTGGAAGTAGATAAAAACGTAACCTTAAAAGAGCTGAAAACCATTTACAGAAATGTAATGAAAGACACGCATCCTGATAAATTTATCAATGATGAAGCCGGTAAGGTGGAAGCGGAAGAGAAAAGCAAATCGGTAATTGAAGCCTATCATTTCCTGGTAAGCATTAACCCTGAAACGCAGGAAAAATATAAAGAAGAATATACGGAAACGGTTACAACCTCCAATATTCAGGATTTCTATCTTGAAAAATCGATACTGACCATTCAGCATCTTAACGGAAACATTTATGAATACCTGGGTGTTCCGCGAAATACCTATATCAAAATGGTGAATGCCGATTCTCCGAGCCGTTTTGCAAGAAGACATATTTATGGCAGCTTTGTATATCGTAAGGCGGGTGAAGTAATGGCAGATTAATCTGTTTTAAAATATTGATTTGTTTAAAGGAAAGGTGGCTTCGGCTCCGCTCAGCCACCAGTCCTTCAAGTGCACGCGGGCCTTCGAGACCCTCAGGCCCCGCCATTCGACTACTTTTCGTCGTTCCACAAGAACATCCATACAGCTATACTCTAAAGACACTTAATCCACTCTAAAACACTACAACTTCAATGGTGGCTGAGGCGACTCGAAGCCACCAGTCCTTCAAGTGTAATGCGGGCCTTCGACTCCGCTCAGGCGCCGCCACTCGACTCCTTTTTGTCGTTCCACAAGAACATCCATACAGCTATCTCTAAAGACGCTTAATCCACTCTAAAACACTACAACCCCAATGGTGGCTGAGGTGACTCGAAGCCACCAATCCTTCAAGTGTAATGCGGGCCTTCGACTCCGCTCAGGCCCCGCCATTCGACTCCTTTTCGTCGTTCCACAAGAACATCCATACAGCTATACTCTAAAGACACTCAATCCACTCTAAAACACTACAACCCCAATGGTGGCTGAGGTTCTCGAAGCCACCAATCCTTCAAGTGTAACGCGGGCCTTCGAGAACCTCAGGCGCCGCCAGCCGACTACTTTTTGTCGTTCCACAGGAACATCCATACAGCTATACTCTAAAGACACTCAATCCACTCTAAAACACGACAACTCCAATGGTGGCTGAGGTCACTCGAAGCCACCAGTCCTTCAACTCAAACCCTCCTACCCAACAGTGGCTAAGCGAAACCGAAGCCAAAAATCCGGCCGGGAAATTCCCTAAGCCGGAGTACCATTATACTAAAAAAAATTACCCTGTTAAAGGTTTTAGGTTTTCCGAGAGGTGTTTTCGTCGGGCGACGAAGGCACCTTGTGACGCCCGACGCAACCTCCTTACCACGCCCGACGCAAGACCCTTGTGTCGGGCGACGAAAGCGTCTCTCGGAAAACAGAGACTCATTACTTACGCTACCGTCAGTATTTTATCGAGAGTAGCAGTTCTCGCATCTTTCAGGGGAGTACCGCCACCGTATTGCGTTACCACTTCCAGATTATAAGTTCCTGCTGCCAATGCCGGAATCACGACAATAAGTTCCGAAGGATTATTAGTAACGATATCACTCTGTTCCACTTTAGTCCTGCCCTGTGTCGCAATATCTACAAAATAAATACCTACAGAAGCATCATCACCGACAACTTTAATCTTACTGCCCACAATCTTCAGGTTTCTGCCAGCCGTAAGAAGATCATTCACCGAACCACTTTTCACATCCGTTACCTGTAAGATTACCGCAGAAGCTTCTGCTACGCCCAGTATGTTAACTTCAATATTAGGAATCTCTGCCCGTAGCTTTTCTCCCTGGTTGAACTGGAAGATAATGCTGTGCTTGTCTTTGTTAAAAGTCTCCGAAGGGCTATCAAATACCCCACGAATGGTGGTGCTTGCGGTGAAGTAGCCGGTGTTTACGGAAAAGCCATCGCACAGCTGGTAGGCCATTTCCTTAAGGAACAGTTCTGTCGCATGTTCCATGGCCGAAGCAGAAACATCTGCGCCACCACGGCCGGCGGCGGCTTCACAGATCTGCTTTACAGAAAGGGAACGCTCGCTTGCCGTGCGGGCAATGAAGTCATTGGGATTGTCTTTGGTTAAAACGTTATCATAAAGATACGCTTTGATTTTGTGTAGGATGTTTGCCATTGTTATTGATTATTAAATTATTTGATTATTAAATTGTGCTATGCTTTTTACTTGTATCTGGTAATGGTAAATAAACCATACGTGTTATTGTGACCTAGGCCATCATCTGCCCGCATAAGAGACCACGTTGCAATATAAAATTGAACGCTACCATCTGTTGTATTATGAATGAGGATATTTGTATTTACATATTCACTAATCCCATTTGTGCCAACTGCGAAACCATCATTTCCATCAATCTGCTTACATACGGCTCCGGGTGCTAACCACCTTCCTGTTCCGGTATTTAAGTTAGCATCTGCTGTTGAAAGTGCATTCAAACTATAGAATATAGGCGAAGAAGAGGTATTAACAAACTTGGGTGCAGGGCAACAAGCCCCAGAATATCCACCTGATGCAAAGTCCATCCTTAAAGCACCATTCGGTCCGAAGCTAACGAAATCACTTGTACTGCCTGCTGCGTCTGATAAAAGTTTATAATTAACACTTTGTGTGCTACTTACTTCTCTTCCGTTCATCCAGGTACGACTAACTCCGGTAGAGCCATTAGCAAATGAAGATGTTGGGACGGTGATTACTGCCGTTCGCGTTTCTCCAATATTCAGATCGGTTGGGGAAGATGTTGCCCCATCTCCTTTCAGACTAATCCATTGAGACCCGTCCCAATAATACATTCCTGCACTTTTAAGGGATCCTACACCTGTATTGTACACTAATAATCCCGCAGTTGGAGAACTAATGGTACTTGTATCTGTCTTGCTGTTAAGGGCTACCCTGGGTGGAAGAAAACCTTTATTGGTGGAAGTAACGTCCAAAGCTGCGCTTGCATCCGGGCTGCTTGTTCCTATTCCCACTTGTCCATTGTCTTTGGCGACGAAGTCTGTGCCTGCTGCCCTTGTGGTCCCATCTGCTTTTGTTCCCAGCTTTACCAAACCGTTGGTGGTATCATTGATCCAGGCATCGTTGGTGGTATCACCTGCGGAAGCTCCTGTCATTCTCTGCCACACGCTTCCATCAAAATAGTAGTAGCCTTCTGCGGTGATATTGGCTGTTTTAACATCTGTGTGACTCGCTGGTGATTTCACGTAAACAATCACTCCTTTTTGGGCACTTCCGTATGCTGATGTATTGAGAGAATTGCCATCTAATTGTGGAATCAAAAGTCCTTCGGGTTTACTACCGTCTGTAGTTTTTGGAGTAATATCGAGGGTCGCATTGGGGGTTTTTGTGTTGATCCCCACCTGACCGAACATGGATTGAGAAAAGATAGCCATCCCTAACAGATAGGCTGTTGTAATAATTTTTTTCATTGTGTAATTGTATTTATAAACTTTATTTGTTGATTTCTTTTTTATAATTCAAGATGTTTATGTTGAGTATATATTTTAGTTGTTATTAAATCTTCACAGGGCTGAGAGCTCTGTGAAGATTATCTTTCATTGATTTACTTTTTATAAGCGAACTTGTGCAAATCTCTAAAATCCTGCACGACTGAGACGCGTACACCAGCGCGTGATTTTTAGTGCGAGCATAAGATTATTATTCAACAGATTCAACCCGTATAAAAGTATGATAATCATACCCATAAAGCACTGTAGCTGTTATCGCCTTCCACTGTATATAGTCGCCTTGATTTAAGTTGACTATAGCTGATGTATATGCTGTTCCGTCTTGTGTTCCCGAGTTGGTCGCAGATGTTATATTACAGATAGTGCTTCCATTTACATATGCATAAACACGAGGATTACTTGATGAATTCCAATTGAAGAACATATTGGTGGTTACCCTGTATTTTCCAGTGTAAGGAGCTACCCATTTTTGTGTAGCATCTATCCATCCATAAGAATTACCATAAATAGTTTTAATATTTTCTCCTTTTATTGTATGAAAAAAGTTCACTATACTCCCTGCAGAAAACGACGTACTATTTCCTGTTGAATGTACTTCTGAATATACAAATACAGAATTACTAGACTGCCAACTTGAGTTTCCAGCAGCATCTGAAGTGAGAATTTTACCCGCAGCTGCCCCGTAAGGTAATTTTAAACCAGTATTGCTGCTGCTTGATGAGATTTCTAGTAAATTTCCCGGAGTTGAAGTTCCAATTCCCACTCTATTATTCACCGCATCTACATTTAATGTAGTTCCATCTACCGTAAAATGGCTGGTTCCATTGGTTGCACTAGAAGTGAAAGCTAAATTATTCGTACCCAAGTCTACTGAAGTATTGCCTCCGGATAATGCTCCGCTCCCTTTGTAGATGCCTCCAACTCCTGTATTTAAATCTCCATTGGCTACAGTTCCATCAGCGATTTTAGAAGAAGTTACGGCGTTACTGGCAATACTTGGTGATGCGGCGGTTCCGGATAAATCTCCTGCCAATTGTACAATCCCTTTTGCCGATGTAGTAGCATCCGTTACTGAGGCACCGTTAGCCACTTTCTGCCAATTGGTTCCGTCAAAATAATAATAGCCTGCTGTAGTAACGTTGGCCGTCTGACCTGCAGGAGTTGCAGGAGCTGCCGTTACATAAACAATCGCTCCTGTCTGTGATGAGGTATAAGTGAAACCCTGGAGCTGAGTCCCGGTAAGTCTGGGTGCGATAAGTCCTTCGGCTACACTGCCGTTGCTCCCGGCTTTAATGTCTAATGTTGCCTGAGGAGTATTGGTTCCTATTCCCACTTTGTTGGTAGGGCCGTCAATAGATAGCGCTGAATTGCCCGTAGCAATATTGCCCCCTAATCTGAAACTATTGTCAACACCTATCGTCATACGTCTGACACTATTAACTCTATCTGTAATATTGAATGACGATTGTCCTGGTATCCCGTTTTGTCCTCCTGCATTTTCACTTCCTAATGCCCAATCTGAAGATGAGTTTGTCAGTCTGAGATGATCGCCACTTGTTCCCGAAATATGCATTATGGCTTGGGGAGAAGTTGTGCCGATTCCTACCCTGTTATTCGCAGCATCTACAGAAAGTGTAGTTCCATCTACAGAAAACCCATTCGTGGCTGTGGAGGTAAAGGCCAATGTACTACCACCCTGTGCCACTGTGGTGTTACCAGACAATGCCCCATTTCCTTTGTAGATTCCTCCAACTCCTGCATCTAAATCTCCATTGGCAATGGTTCCGTCAGCGATTTTAACAGAAGTTACGGCGTTAGCTGCTATTGTTGTGGTATTGCTGTTGGCAGAGGCTGTTACATCTCCTGATAGAGCAGTTCTCTCAAAACTGGTTCCGTTTAGGTTAATAGAGGCAGAACCGGTATAAGTTGTATTGGTATCAGTATCTGCAGCAGGCTCCCAGGCACTTGTGGTAGTATTGTATTTCAAGACCTGTCCATTGGTAGGTGCGGTGGCTGATAATGTTTTGCCCTTTAGCTTGTCAACACTGGTTACTCCTGCATTGGAAATGGCGACATCTCCTGTCGGACTTACGGCTGTGGCCACATTTGAGGCATTCCCCACTAAGATGTTTCCGTTGTTCAGGGTAGTACTTATTCCATTGGCAGTAGGCGCCCAGGTTGTTCCGTTCCAACCCAGTACCTGTCCTGAAGTGGCGGACATCTGGTTAAGCTTTGAAGCTGTTACCGCACCATCTGCTATTTTAGCAGAAGTTACTGCACTGCTTGCAATGGTAGGGGCAGTAACAGGTCCTGCTAAATCTCCTGCCAGTTGTATAATCCCTTTTGTCATTGCCGTAGCATCATTTGCTGAGAAGGAAGTTCCTGTCAGGGTGAGTCCGGTTCCGGCGGTATAGGTAGTATTTGTGTCAGTTGGTGTCACACAGGTTCCGTCTCCTCTTAAGAAAGTTGTAGCGGTAGCTCCTGCAGGAAGCTTGGCAACGGTTACTGCATTATTGGCAAGGTGTGTCGTGGTAACTTTGCCTGTGCCTATAGAAGTTATTCCTGCATTGGAAATGGCGACATCTCCTGTCGGACTTACGGCCGTGGCCACATTAGAGGCGTTCCCCACTAAGATGTTTCCGTTGTTCAGGGTAGTACTTATTCCATTGGCAGTAGGGGCCCAGGCTGTTCCGTTCCAACCCAGTACCTGTCCTGAAGTGGCGGACATCTGGTTAAGCTTTGAAGCAGTTACCGCACCATCTGCTATTTTAGCAGAAGTTACTGCACCGCTTGCAATGGTAGGGGCAGCAACAGGTCCTGCTAAATCTCCTGCCAGTTGTATAATTCCTTTTGTCATTGCCGTAGCATCATTCGCTGAAAAGGAAGTTCCTGTCAGGGTGAGTCCGGTTCCGGCGGTATAGGTGGTATTGGTATCCGTAGGCGTTACCCATGTTCCATCTCCTCTTAAGAAAGTTGTCGCAGTAGCTCCTGCGGGAAGCTTGGCTACGGTTACTGCATTATTGGCAATTTTCGATGTTGTTACGGCGTTAGCTGCTATGGTGGTGGCTCCGGTATTGGAAATGGTAACATCTCCTGTTGGACTTACGGCTGTGGCCACATTTGAAGCACTTCCTACATAGATGTTTCCGCTGGCAAGCGAAGTGCTTACTGTATTTCCTGTAGAGATTTTCTGCCAATTCGTTCCATCGAAATAATAATAGCCTGCAGTGGTAATATTGGCTGTTGGCCCGGTAGGATTAGAGTCGGCTGAAGAGGCATAAACAATAAGTCCTTTCTGTGCTGCTCCATAGACAGCGGCGGCTGTGGCAGTATGGATGTTATCACCGGATAATTGTGGGATAATGAGTCCTTCGGGTTTGGTTCCGCTGGTTTTGGCGGTAATATCGAGGGTTGCTTTTGGGGAAGTATTATTAATCCCCACCTGGGCGAATGCGGTCATGCTGAACAGCACGGCGGCGGTTGTAAATAAATGTTTCATTGTTTTGTATTTAGGTTGTTGTTTATATTTTTAATTGTGAACACGAAGTGCACAGAGATTCTTTAATATGATATGCTTTTAAGTTTCACAAAGGCGTTCTACTTAAAAGAGTCCGCTAAGCTGGTTTTTAAACACAAAATACACTAAGACTCTTACGCGTTGTGCATTTAGATTCACTCCGTCACTTCGAGTAGATTTTGAAAAAATCGTATCGAGAAGTTTATAAGTTTGATTATCAATTTCATTCTCGATACATTTTTTCTTCACTTTGTTACGAAAAAACACTCGAATTGACGACGAATCCAATACCAAAAATTTAGATTCACAAAGGCGTTCTACTTAAAAGAGTCCGCTAAGCTGGTTCTTAAACACGAATGGCACTAATGGCTTAAACACTAATTTCACAAATGTTGTGTGAAAATCTTTGCTGAGATCCCTACGGGATGACAAACGGAGCGGGAAGTGACCCGTACATTAGAGTTCCTGTGTTATTTGTGTAAATCATTCGTGTGAAGATATTTGTGCTTATTTGTGTTTAAATAATTCGTGTCATTTGTGTTTAATAAAAAAAAGCAAGTATGGGAGGAGGGCGGCTGAAGTGGTTGGTGATAATTTCTAAAAGGTTAAAATGGTTAGTATGTTTATATAGAAGTTTCTTTTCTGAGGCAATTACTTGTGGTAAAGTCCAAAAGTCAGAGCCTGTCATTTTATGATGTTGTTTTACCGGAGAAGTATTTCCCAGAACAGCTGTCGACAACGGGTTGGCAGAGTTTCCAACATAATGCGAGCTCTTTGGAGTGGTAAAGCAGAGCTGGCTTGATGTTTTGCTTATGGACGATGAACTTAGCCTGGAGAGAGCTTTATGTTTAGCTATATTGAACTGTTTTACAGTCTTATTCTTTCCTGACAGAGACGTCGCACCGGAGATTTTAGAAGACAGTTCAACATACAGATAAGAATCATCAGAGATAAAAAGTATTGAATCGGCGTAGGAAAAAGGAGTCTGGGAACTGATAAAAACAGCAATGAAAAAGAGCTGACAACACAGCATCCTTACGCTAAAACGCAGGAAATGAGGGAGCTGGGAAAGGGTCATCATTTGTAGTTTCATTGTGTAAAAAAAGGTAGTCACGCTTAGACTACTTTTAAGTCCAATGAATTAAGAATCAATACAAATTGCTTTTTTCAGGGTAAAAACGAGAGCAATTCTTTTAGCTCTGGACCAGCCCTTTTTTAATGGAAATTATAGTAGCTAATTAATTAACCTATTAAAAAACAAAGGATTATTATTTGGAAGTAACGATAATTTGTTTACATTTGTCACAGAAAAAGTAGTCTAAGCGTGACTATATTTTTCGTTGGGCTATATAAATTTTTCTCTGCAATATTAAATGGTTAATTGAGAATATTACAAAGTAACATTATTCAAAATCAGATAAAACAAAAACCGTCTCGTAATACAACAAGACGGTTTTTTGGTTAATTAAGGTTTGTATAAATTAATCTAAATGCTTCGGAGTATATCCGTCCTCACTTAGTTCTCTATGCTCATATTCGGCTTTCATTTCAGCTTCATAGTCTACTTTTTCATGTTTTCCCATTCTTCTTAAGATCGAGTCAAATAAAGAGTATACCACCGGCACAATGATCAATGTAAGGAATAGGGATGAGGTTAAACCACCAATTACTACCCATGCCAAACCTTTGTTCATCTCTGCTCCTGCTCCGGTTGCTAATGCGATTGGCAACATCCCGAAGATCATCGCGATCGTGGTCATGAGGATCGGACGGAGACGGGCATGGTTGGCCTGGATCAATGCATCATGTGTGTTTGCTCCTGCTGCTTTCCTCGCATTCGTAAAGTCTACAATCAGGATCGCATTCTTGGCTACCAAACCGATCAGCATGATCATCCCCAACATGGTAAAGATGTTCAATGAGTTGGCTGTAAGGGCAAGAATCACCATTACCCCGATCATCGCCAAAGGAATGGAGAATAATACCACAAACGGATACACAAAACTGTCATACAAAGAAACCATTACCAGGTATACCAATACAATAGCAGCTAATAAAGCAATTCCCAAAGTACCGAAACCTTCCTGCTGATTTTCCATATCTCCGCTCCAGATGTAGTCTACCCCAACAGGTTTATCTTTGCTTTCCATGAATTGTTTTGACCACTCATTCGCTACGTCACCAACAGGTCTACCTACGGCTTTTGCTCTTACTTTCACGGAAGGCGATTTGTCTCTACGTTCCAGCAAGCTCGGTCCTGAACCCATTTTTACATCTGCAAACTGGCTCAGACGGATCTGCTGCCCCTGCGGATTGGTAAACATCAGGTTTTTCACATCATCAATGGACTGTCTGTTGGCATCTCCGAAACGGATATTGATGTCGTACTCATACTCCCCGGCTCTGAACTTTCCATCAGTATTTCCGTTGAAAGCCGTCTGCATCGTCTGTCCTACGCTGGAAAGGTTTAAGCCTAAAGAAGCCATTTTATCTCTATCTATATTCACCTGAACCTCCGGACTACCGGTGTCGGTTGATAATTCCGCATCAACTGCTCCAGGAACTTTTTTAAGCAATGCTAAAATTCGGGTAGCCTCTTTTACAGCCGTTGCATTATCCGGAGCTGTTACCACCATTTCGATCGGTGCATTTTCAGCACCCATGATCCCGATTGGAGCAGTTTTAAATTCAACTCCTGTAAATTTCTCTTCTAACGCTCTTTTTATTTTTGCCGCTTTGATGTTTGTGCTTTCAGAACGTTCTGATTTATCCGTTAAGTTTACCTGCACCTCCGACTGATAGGTTGTAGCCTGAGCTCCACCAAAACCTGTCGACTGCTGTCCGACAGTTGTAATCAGATCTACTACATCTTTATCATTTCTTAAAAATTTCTCAACATCTAAGGTAAGCTGATTTGTTTTTTCAACCGTTGCATCTTTTGATAACTCCATCTGCACCAGGAACTGCCCTCTGTCGATCGGCGGGAAGAATTCAAATCCGATAAATCCAAATCCTACCAGCATAAAGGAAGAGATCAGTACGAGGAAAGTGATTACCACGGTCATTATTCTTCTCAAAGTGGTTTTTAAACACCATTCCAAAACTCCGGTAATCCAGTGCGTAAATCTGTCGATCATACTTTCAAACCAAAGGATAAACTTCTGGAACCAGTTTTTACCTGTTAAATGTTCAAGCTTACCAAATCTTGATGATAGCCATGGAATGATGGTAAATGAAGCGAGCAATGAAAGTAACGTTGCAATAACCACCGTGACGCAGAACTGCGCCAGAATGTTGGCCACCAATCCTGAACTCATCGCAATCGGAAGGAATACCACTACAATTACCAATGTAATCGCTGCTACCGTAAATCCGATCTCTGAAGCTCCATCATACGCTGCCCGGATCTTGCTTTTCCCCATCTCCATGTGACGGTAAATGTTCTCCAGCACTACGATCGCGTCGTCCACCAGGATACCTACCACGAGCGACAGCCCCAGTAAGCTCATCAGGTTTAATGTATATCCCATAAGGTTCATTCCAATGAACGTAGCTACCAATGACGCCGGAATGGATACCATTACGATAAATGCGTTTCTGATGCTGTGAAGGAACAATAACATGACAATCGCTACCAGGATAATCGCCAGGAATAAGTCGAAGATCACGTGGTTGGCAGATTCAAGGGTAAAATCTGTGGTATCATTTACCACTTTTACCTTTACGCCCTGCACTTTATAAGCTTCCTCTACTGTTGCAATTGTCTTCTGAACACTTTCTGATACTGCTACTGCATTGGCATCAGACTGTTTTTTCACCTGCATCAAAATGGTAGGGAACTGATTGAATCTCGCTACTTTCTCAACATCTTTCTGAGAATCGAACACCGTTGCAATATCAGATAAACGAACCTGCGCTCCGTTTTTATTGGAAACCACAAGGTTGTTCATCTCTTCCACCGACTTATATTTTCCTGATAATCTGATCGTAGATTTTGAAGTTCTCGTCTTCAGACTCCCTGTCGGGAAATCGAGGTTTGAAGAAAGAATAGCCTGTTGTACATCTCCTATTGAGAGCCCGTACCCCTGCAGTTTTTTCTCATCAAGATTCACCTGGATTTCTCTTTCCTGGCCACCCACAAGATCAACCTGTGCCACACCGTTTACACGGGAGAAGATCGGTTCTATTTTTTTATCTAAAAGGTCGTAAAGCTCTTTGCTGTTTAATTTGTCTGATGAAACACTCATCGTGATGATCGGTAAATCATCGAGTGAGAACTTATTCAGTGATGGTGCATCTACATCATCCGGAAGATCTGCGAGAATGGCGTTTACCTTTCTCTGGGCATCATTCAGAGCATAATCTACATCGGCTCCGTCATTCAGCTGTACCATAATTACGGATAAGCTTTCATAGGAAGACGATTCTACTTTTTTTACGTTTTCCAGGGATCCAACGGCATCTTCGATCTTCCGGGTCACGGATGTTTCCACCTCAGCAGGCGAAGCTCCGGGATATACCGTGGAAATCGTTACCATATTGGTTTCAAACTTCGGAATCAACTCATACCCCATCATGGAGTAACTTAAGATACCTCCCAATGTAAGAATCGTAAATAATACGATGACAAGGGATGGCCTTTTAATGGATATTTCTGCTAACTTCATCGTACTTCTACTTTATAATATTCACTTTAGATCCGTTGTCTAAGTTGATCTGTCCGCTGGTCACTACCTGCTCACCGCCATTCAGTCCGCTTAGTACCTGAACTTTATCGCCATATACTTTTCCTACGGTTACTTTAATAAGTTTAGCCACACCATTCTGAACAACAAATAATTGTCCTGAGCTTACCCCGTTTACAAAAGCTTCCGCAGGAACTGTCAGCATATTCTGGGTTTCAGCGCCGTTGTTGGTTTTAAAGGTAGCCGTAGCATACATCCCGGCTTTTAAGTTTCCTTTATTCTGAACTTCAATTTCAACTGGGAAATTCAATGAAGCATCACTTTTTGGAGCAATGAAGGTAATTCTTCCTACGAAAGAATCTTCCGGCAATACATTTACTTTAATCGGAACTTCCTGTCCGATCTGAATTTTCCCGATCTGGCTTTCGTCAACCAAAACTGCCAGCTTTAATGAATTGATGTTTACGATTTCAAATAAAGGCGTTCCCGGGGAAACCACCATTCCCGGTTCCACCATTTTTTTGTTGATGGTACCGCTGATCCCCGCACGTACGCTGGTATCGTTTACTCTTACGCCCTGTGCTTTTACGGCTGCCTGCGCATTTTTTAGCTGTAATCTTGAGTTATCAAGCTGCTGCTTGGTCACCCCTCCTGTCTTGAAAGCGTTTTCATAACGCTGATTGTCGATAATGGCATTCTGCAAATTGTTCTGCGCCTGGGTAACATCTACTTCGATCGCATCTTTTTTAATGGTTGCCAACACCTGTCCGGCACCCACTCTTGATCCTTCTTTTACCAAAACGCTTACAATTCTTCCTGATATTTCTGAAGACTGGTTAGATTCCTGCTTCGGAATGAAGGTTCCGTTAGCTGAATAATCTGTATTTATATTTTCTCTGGAAACGGTTACCACGTTTACATTGATCTTGTCTACCTGCTTGGCTACTTCTTTTACTTCCTGGGTCTGTTTTTCTTTATTGCCTGCAATTTTGTATGCTGCTAAACCGACCAGTACAGCTGCCACGATAATATATATTAGAGTTTTTTTCATTGTCGTTTATTATGGGTTTTGTAATGTGTTTAATTGTCCTTTTGCTTTGATTAATTTGATTTCAGCCTGCTTGTAATCCAATAGGGCATTTGCATAATTCTGCTTGGCCTGGGTTAAAGCATTTTCTGCATCCAGCACTTCGGTAAGCGTAGCCAAACCGTACTGGTAATTGGATTGTGTATTTTGCTGAACTCTTTCTGCCAATCCTACATTGTCTTTCATGCTTTCGATATTGATGATCGCATTCTCCATATTGCTGATGGCATTTTTATAATCAAGATCCAGGCTTTCCTTGGTGTTGTTGATATCCTGATCCAAATCCTGAATATCAATCTCTGCCTGCTGAATCTGTGCCTTTGTAGAACCTCCCGAGAAGATCGGAATTTTAATGGCCAGACCTATTGAAGCGTAGTCGCTCCAGTTGGTTCCCTGCGCACTTCCAGTAAAATAAGGAAACTTATTCCCTAGTCCCTGCCATCCGTAATTGGCCTGAAGCCCGACTGTCGGATAAAGCAAAGCTTCGGTAGCTTTTTTATTGTACTGTAAAAGCTCCTTTTGTTTGTTCAGTACTTTCAGCTCTGAACGCTGTTCCAGATTTGCTTCCGTATTCAACAGTGCTGAATTGGGTTCAATCGTTTTTTCTTCCAGCTCGATCGGCGTACTGATCGGAACTCCCATGTAAAACTTCAGTGCATTTTTCGAAACTTCAACAGCATTTACCAATTGCTGTCTGTTTGAACCGATGTTGGTAAGCTGAACATTGGTACGGTCAAGATCAATAGACTTTGCCAGTCCGTTATCCACAAGGCTTTTGATGACATTTCTCACTTTCTCCGTATTGGCATAGCTGGCCTGTACGGTTTTGAGATTCTCTTCCTGAACAAATACCTGATAGTATGCAGTGGCCACGTTTTCAATGATCTGTTCGTTGGTAAGCTCCGAATTAAGCAGATAAAATTCTCTGGTAGATTTAGCCGCTTTTAAACCTGTAAAAACCCTCTGGTCAAAGATATTCTGGTACAGTGACACAGAATTTACCGACTGCCATTTTGTTCCGAAAGTAACGGGAACCAGCTGTCCCGGCATCCCTATGATTTCTCCGGGAAGCACAGATGTCTGAAGAATCGGGTTAAAAGTATTGCTGATATTGGCGCTGATCTGCGGAAGTGCTCCCGCTCTTGCCTCATCAATTTTGTATTCAGCCTTTTTCACCTGCAAAGCCGCTTTTTTAGCTTCCGCCTTATTTTGGAGCGCCTGTTTGATAGCCTCCTGAAGAGAAACCTGTTGCTGTGCAGAAATTGATGAAAAGCCGAAAATCATAAATGCAGCCGCTATCCCTATTTTTAGCTTTTGTGCAGTTATACGTTTTCTTTTCATAATTTTATACTTCGTTTATTTTTTTAATGTAATTGCTGTTGCTGTAGTTTTTATTCCTAAAAGACGATTCATTTTTTAAAATACTTTACCATTTAATTAATTTTTAAACAACATATTCAAAATAATCTCTTTTCTTTCCGAAATAATCTTATCAAATTCCACCTCATCGATCATTAAATTTTCCATCAATAAAGGTCTTACGGCGCTTGGAAAAACCAATAAGGAGATCATATTAAGAACAAACTGTATAGGTGCCATTTTTTCAATATTTCCCAGTTCCATTTCTGCTTCTACTTCTTTATATAGCTTTTTCAATTCTTCTTCTTCAATATCTTTTTGATGACAGTTTCCTTTATTAATCTGTGATACGATATAAGTTTCCAAATACGGGTACTGCAGACTTGTAGATAAACTCCCCTCGATAAACTGCCCTATCTTTTGTTTAAATGGCAGATCGGAATTCATAATGATTTCAGATTTTTCGTGTTCTACTCTCTGAGCTTCGTCAAAAATGATCTGAATCAGATTATCTCTTGAGCGGAAATAATAATTGATCAGCGTTCTGTTGACACCTGCTGCATCGGCAATCTCCTGCGTGGTTGCATCAAACTTTCCTTTCACAAAGAATAGATTCTTCGCGGTTTCCTTGATTAATTCCTGTGTTTGGTCTTTTTTTGCTTGATTTGACATTTTTGTTAAACAAATTTGTGCAAATATAAATCAATCAAACGTTTTGACAAAATTGTTAAACAAAATAATTAAAAGAAGAAATTATGATATGCGTCATGTTTTAACATAATGAAATTGTATTAATCATTTTTAATCTTTTAGAATAGGCGGATTTATTATATTTGCCGGAAAATTAATAACCGATGCGAAAAATTTTATTTCTGCTGACTTTTTTCTCTTGTATTTCTATTTTTTCACAGAAAAAAACTCCTGCAAACAATGATTATTTCTTTTATGAAAACAAAGGCCAGATTGTAGATCAGGACGGAAAAGAAAATTCAAGTGTAAAGTATTTATTTCTTTCTAACGGATTAAATGTTCAGCTGAAGAAAAATGGATTTTCATATGATGTTTATGAAGTAGAGAAAACTGTAAATCCTAATTCTTCAAAGTTTAAAAAAGATAAATCGATAGAAGGCAAAACTTATTACGAAGATGAATTCTTGTATGAAAATTTATACCACAGAATTGATATTGAACTTTTAAATTCAAATAAAAATGCATCTATTATTGCAGAAGGAAAATCTCCGGATTATAATAATTATTTCAATATTCCTAATCAACCAAAAGGAATAACAAATGTTCATCGCTTTAAAAAAGTTCTATATAAAAATATTTACCCGAATATTGATTTAATTTTTTTTAAACCAAACGATACTTTAAAACCTGTAGAATATAATTTTATTATCAATCCCGGAGGTAGAATTTCTGATATTAAAATGAAATTTAATGGTGCACCTACTAGTATTAAAGATCATAAACTTTCAATGAAAGTCCGTTTTGGAGAAATGTATGAAAACATTCCTAAGAGCTGGATTACCGGAAATGAAAAAGAAAATATTAATGTTGCTTTTAAAGATCTTGGTGATCAGACTTTTGGATTTGATGCTCCTATTAATACTTCGAATAGGACCATTGTAATTGATCCGGTTCCCACCAGAGTTTGGGGAAGCCATGTAGGAGGAACTGGAGATGATTATGGAAGAATTAGAACCGACATTCAAAATACCGGCTATGTGATTGGATCTACAACAAGTAATAATAATTTTGCGACTTCAGGAACATATCAACAAAACATTGCTGGTGGAATTGATGCTTTCCTCATAAAGATTACTAAAAACGGACAAAAACTTTGGGGTACATATTATGGTTTCGGGATGACAGACTATTTTATGGATGCCGATTTTGATGAGGATTTTAATATTTATGCTGGAGGAATCGTCCAAAGAGGACCATATAACAACAATATTGTCCTGGTAAAGTTTAACGTTAGTGGAAATCTGGTTTTTCAGAAAGAATTTACTTCAAGCAGTAATGATAAACTGTATTCTGTGTCATATAATCAAAATCACGTGTACATCGCCGGTGATTCATTTAGTACAGATTTTCCAACTGTAAATGCCATGCAGCCAACAAAATCTACTCCATCAGGCTACACAGATGGTATTTTGGCATCTATAAATGCCTCCACAGCGGCAACAGATTGGGCAACCTATTTTGGAAACAGTGACGGATCAACTTCATTTTTTCAAATCATGTCTTCTGCAGACAATCTTGAATTAATAGGTGCAACACAGTCATCAAATATTCCAATGGTCAACGCTTTTCAACTACTGAAGGCCGGCGGCTCTGATGGCATCTACATCAGGCTTTCAAAATCCGGCAACACAATCCTAAGGTCAAGTTACTATGGTAATGTAGGAGATGAATTTATTATGAAAGGCAGAATCGTAAATAATGTTCTGATTCTGCCCGGAAAATATTCTACAACTAGTTTTCCTACAGGACAACCCGGTATATGGAGAATAAATCTAACTAACAATTCAATTTCAAAAAACTATTTTAATTTTGACGGTGGTTATCAACTCCTTGCCTATCCGGATGCCTTTGGTAATGTTTTCTTTACGGGATTACACTCAAATGGTCAAGCTGATATTTCAACACCGGGCGCATATATGGGGTTTCAAGCCTCGTTTTCCTCTACCTTCATGATTAAATACAATCAAAATGACATTAAAGAATGGGGAACTTATTACACAGGAAACGGAGCTACTCAGCAAGGCGAGGTTATCAAAGATAATGAAGGTGCTATTTACTTAACCGGAATGTCCGGTGGAAACACTTCCGGGATTGCAACTCCAGGAACATTTCAACAATCTCCCGGCGGAGGCAATGATATGTTTATTGCAAAGTTTCAGGATTGTACATCTGCAAGTATGGTAACTTCCAACTCCCCTGTCTGCATTAATTCCACTCTTCAATTAAACGCTTCAGGAGGAACTTCCTACAACTGGACCGGACCAAACGGATTTACATCAACACTCCAGAACCCTACTATTCCGAATGCAACAGCATCTCATTCCGGAGTATACAGCTGCCAGGTATCTGGATCAGGAAGTTGCGACGGAATTTTCACCGTAAATGTGATTGTGGGAGACAATATCGCGCCTATTCCAAACACAGCAACTCTTGCAGACATTACCGGCGATTGCCACACGGTAATTTCAACAATCCCCACTGCTACGGATAATTGTGCCGGAACCATTACAGCTACGACAACAGATCCGCTTTCCTACTCTATTCCGGGAACATATGTAATTCACTGGACCTATAATGACGGAAATGGAAATATTTCAACACAAAATCAAAATGTAACGGTTACTTCACCTGCATTGCCAATAACTACCAGCACCCAACAAACTTTCTGTGCAAGCAGCCATCCTACGATTGCCAATCTTCAGATTACAGGTCAGAATATTAAATGGTATGATGCAGCCGGGAATATTTTACCATCTACAACAACTTTAGTAAACGGACAAACGTATTACGTTTCTCAAACCATCAACGGTTGCGAAAGTAATAAAACTGCTGTTCAGGTTACAATAAATGAAACCCCTGAACCCGCCGGAAATTCTGTACAGGATTTCTGCGCCTCATCAAATCCTACCCTGGCAAGCCTGATTGTCAGTGGAACCGCAATAAAGTTTTATGATGCTGCCGGAAATATTTTGCCTCTTACAACTCCTCTTATTCATGGAGTAACTTATTTCGTAACACAAACTTTAAACAATTGCGAATCGGAAAAGCTGCCTATTTCAGTAACTTTATCAACGAATAATGTTCCGGCAAATGACTTTTCTGCCACGATATGCAACAGCTCAACAGGAAATTCAACAGTCATAGACCTTACTTCTTATCAGGCAAATCTTATTACAAATCCCGGAATCTATACGTTTACATATACTGACAATCTTGGGAATCCTATCGCCAACCCATCCAATTATACCATGAATGTTGGCTCAACGGTTATTCATGTAAAAGTTTCCACGGCGGACGGTTGTTTTATAGTTGTACGATTAAGCCTTACCATAAATCCAAAACCAAATATCAATCTTCCCGAAAAGATTGATTTCTGTAAAGGTAACAATATAACGCTGGATGCCGGAAGCGGTTATTCATCCTATCTCTGGAGTACCGGAGCCACCACTCAAACCATTACTGTTTCGACTCCGGGGAATTATTCTGTAACGGTAACCAACAGTTTCGGGTGTCAAAATACAGATCATGTTGAGGTAAGCTACACAATACTCCCGGAAATAACTGCTGTCAATATAAACAACAATTCAGCTACAATAATTCTTTCTGCAACAGGAAATTTTGAATATTCTTTGGATAATATAACATGGCAGGATTCTAATATTTTTACGAATTTAAATATCGGCGAATACATTGTTTATGTCAGAACAAAAGAAGGGTGTATCATTGGCCAAAAGCCTTTTTCAATCTTTAATATTCCAAATGCATTTACCCCTAATGGTGACGGATACAATGACAAATGGAAAATTGCAGGATTGGAAAATTATCTGGGAACTGAAGTGAATGTTTATGACAGAAGAGGATTGCCTGTCTTCAAGGAAGTGATCACCAAAAAACCACTTGAATGGGACGGTAAGCTGAATGGAAGCCAAGTTCCTACAGGAAATTACTGGTATACCATTAAAGTATCTGATGGCAGAGTCTATACCGGATGGTTGATGATCAAGAACAGAGAATAAAAAGAAGCCGTCTCATTTCACGAGTCGGCTTCATTTTTTATATTTTTGATATTATTCAAATTATTTTGGAAATTTTTCTTTACGATATTTGAAAATGGCTTATTATGCCACTCTCTTTCTTAAATTGTGGGCTAAAGCATGTAATCCGAACTCAATTTCTACTTTTTTGAGAGATTTTAGCATAAATCTCTTAAAATGATGATTATGTTTGAGATGGGCAAACTCGGGCTCTACATCGTAACATCTTTTTTTACGCTTTTCTATGCCTTCTTCACTTTTTAAGCGTTTCCTGACAATTTCTTTATGACGCTCCAGGTTATGATTGCGCTCTATCACCCGATTATCTTTAGATTGATGACAGACACCCCGCAGTGGACAACCTTCACAGTTTTTTGCCCGGTAATGGGATTGCTTTTGTTTAAAACCGTTTTTTGTGCTCGTGGTACTTTCGTAGCTTTTTTCCATTCTTTGTCCCATCGGACAAACGTAAAAATCCCGCTCCTGATTGTAATGCAGATGCTCTTTGCTAAAGGTTTTATGCTTGTTTTGATAATGCAGGTCCTGCTCTTTATCAAAGGTATTGTACTTTACGAAAGCTTCTATCTCAAGCTCTTCTAACAATTGATAATTTTCTTCACTCCCATAGCCCGCATCTGCGGTCAGAGATTCTATTGCAGAGAATTTTTATTCGCCAATATTTTTTTTAAATTCTTCTAAATGCGAAGCTAAAGTCGTGGTATCCGTGGGATTTTGATGAAGCGTGTAATTGAGAATAAATTGATTTTCAGTAGAGATTTGTGCGTTATAAGCCGGCTTTAATTGCCCATTCTTCATATGATCTTCCTTCATTCTCATAAACGTTGCATCTTCATCCGTTTTGCTGTAAGAGCCTCTTTCTTTCAAGATTTCTTCTTGTCGTTCGTATTTTTCAAGGTTTTTTTCAAAATTGTTTTTGATATAATTGAGTTTTGCTTTTGCCTTGGTTTTGCCTTTGTCCGAAATGGTATTTCCAGAAAGTTTTCGGTTGATATTTTCAACGGTTTGCTGTATCTTTTTCTTTACTGATTTCCTTAAATTCTGGCGGCTCAGGATCTTTATCCTCATCAGAGGCTACACTCTGTGCATAATTCCAAAGCTCTTCCAGCTGCTTTAGCATTTTTTCTTTGTTGGTTTTGATGGATTTTCCCCAAACAAAGGTGTAGCGATTTGCTTGCGCTTCTATCTTGGTTCCGTCTGTATAAACCTGTTTGAGAGTGATTAATCCTTCTTCTGCTAAAAGCAAAACCACTTGTGTAAATATATCTTTAAATGCAGACTGTAATTTCTGGCTTCTGAATCTTGCAATAGTATTATGGTCGGCAATATTCATATTAGAGAGCCACATGAAGAGTACATTTTCACGCATCGCTTTTTCTATTTTCCTGGAAGAATAAATATTTTCCATATACGCAAAAACCATCACCTTAAGCATCATCAGAGGATGATAGCTGGGATTTCCTTCTTTACGATAAGCCTTAACTAAAGTGCTGATGTTTACTTTATCAATCACATCATTCACGATTCGAACCGGATGATCCCTGGAAATCAAATCCTCAAAAGTGTGCGGAAACAAAACCAGCTGATTTTGATTATAATGTCTAAATCTCATATATTCTACTGATTATCAGATAAATATACAAAATCCTCACAAATATTACAACTTTTTTAATATAAAAAAACCGCCTCAGTTGTGAGACGGCTTCTTTCATTTATAACAATTTGATTTTATCCTCTGAAATATCAATGATTTTATCCTTGTACAGTCCACCAATAGCTTTCTTGAAATTTTTCTTGCTCATCTGTAGCTCATCTTTGATTTCTTCAGGCGAAGATTTGTCTGAAAGGTAGAGTAATCCATAGTTTTCTTCAAGCTTATCCAGAATTTTCTGCTTAAATTCATCGATATTCTCAAAGCCTTCCGGCTGTAAAGAAACATCAATTTTGCCATCTTCGCGAATTGCTTTGATATAACCGGTTTCTTCGGACAGCGGATATAATTTTTTGAAAACATCAGAACTGTAGATCAGTCCGATATATTTTTTATTGATAACTACATTCCAGCCTAGTTCGCTTTCATTCATCATGATAAGATCAACTTTATCCCCCTTTTTAAACGGAAGATCCTGGTATTGCGGATTTCTTTTAAATTTAGTTGTACCTGTTATTAATTCCAGATCTTCATCAACATAAATATGAACGAGATATCTTTTTCCTTCAACAATTTTTGTTTTCTGCTGTTTGTAGGGGATAAAGAGGTCTTTGATAATTCCCCAGTCCATAAAGGCACCGCTAGGAAGGCTCTGTACACAGCTCATCACGGCAAATTCGCCAACTTCAGCCAATGGGATTTCTGTGGTTGCTTTTAGCTTATTATCATCCTGATATACAAAAACTTCAATTTCATCATCTATTTCTTTGTCTTTCTGAATAAAAATCTTAGGCAAAAATGCTTTTTCACCCGATTCATCCGTTAAGATCCATCCTGAATTATTTTTATCTGAAATTTTTAAAGTCTGAGTTTTTCCGAGTTGCATTGATGATAAAATTAGTCGGTAAAGGTACGGAAATATAATACGAACTTGCAAAACGTAAATTATAAGCGTAAAAAGAGAAAGTCTTTGTCCTCTCGCTATTATAATTTAGAAATATACTCCATCAGTTCTTTTCTACTGCTTTCAAAATCAAAAGAATCATAAACCAGAAAATAATTTTGCTTATCAACACACTTAGAAAATAACGATTTGGCCAAGGCAAGTTTATTTTTATCAAAGCTCAGATCTTTTACCAAAATACTAATCTGCTTTGAAGTAAACATCGCATGACGACCTTGCTGATTAATAAACTCCATTTTTTTATCATCGAACCAAGCCCTGTTTTTCATTGTATCTATAAACTGTTGAAAAGTCCGATTATCCATAACATTAGGATAATTTAAACCTCCACTGTTTCCATACGGATTATTCCAGACATCGTTCCAGCTGTCGAAACCATAAGATTGGCTCTGAACGGGATAAGAATCCAATAAAAATAAACCTTTATCCGTGAAAAAATCAAGAACAAGCCTACTGTTGTTTCGGACATTTAAAGTAGTTCTGTATAATAAATAGCCACTTTCATAAATAGAAACGGGAATTCTTCCTGCCGGCAAATCAAAGAACCTGAATTTCCCCGAATTATTTGATATAAACTGATCTCCTATTTCAACACTGAAAAATCCCTGCTCAGGAATTCTAAGAAAAACTTCGGAATAACCATATTCCTGATTCCATTGATATTGTGGATTGTTTGTTCTGAAACCATTATTGTCCTGATTTCTAAAACCTGAGCTATTGTTGTTTTTCTTACTATCTGATCTTTTAGTATTAACAGATCCTATTTCTGTTTTGGAAGCTTCATTTTTCAGAAGTTCACCCGCTTTTCCTGCTTCTTGTGCTAATAAATTTGTTGCAAAGAGAAACAGTACGCTTACTAATATACTTTTCATAATTTATTATTTGAGTTTGATTTGATCTTAAATTTATTTAACTGCAAAATTTAATTTCGACAGGATAAAATAGTAACATTTAGATATTTGTTTTAATTAAAAGTTAATCAGCATAAAAATAACAGCACAACAATAATTTTAACTCATTAATTGTCAATCATAAAATTTCATCACAAAAACTTAATCAGTTTAAAATATTAAATAAAAAAGAGAGACAAATGCCTCTCTGGTTTACAAATATTTTAAATGATTACATTTTTAATCAAATTTTACATATGAATTGGTCTTTTCGCCGTAGCATCCAACGCTGCTTCTTTGATCGCTTCTGCATATGTAGGGTGCGCATGAGAACTTCTTGCGATATCTTCAGCGCTTGCACGGAATTCCATAGCAATGACACCTTCTGCAATAAGGTCTGCAGCTCTTGCCCCAACAATATGCATCCCCAGAACTTCGTCAGTTTTTTCGTCTGCAATGATCTTAACCAAACCATCAACATCTCCACTTGCACGGCTTCTTCCTAAAGCTCTCATCGGGAACGATCCTACCTTGTAAGCAACTCCTTCTTCTTTAAGCTGCTCTTCAGTTTTACCAACTCCGGCAACTTCCGGCCATGTATAAACAACTCCCGGAATTAAATTATAATTGATGTGAGGCTTCTGACCGGCTAAAGTTTCAGCAACAAAAACACCTTCTTCCTCTGCTTTGTGAGCAAGCATTGCTCCTTTGATAACGTCTCCGATCGCATAGATGTTGGCAACATTCGTCTGTAGGTGATCGTTTACTTTCACTCTTCCTCTTTCGTCAAGCTCTATCCCTGCTCTTTCAAGTCCGAGACCGTCTGTGTAAGGTCTTCTTCCTACAGAAACAAGACAATAATCTCCTTCAACAGTTACTTCTTCTCCTTTTTTATCTTTAGCTGTGATTTTTACAGTATCTCCATTTCTTTCAACTGCGGAAACGGCTGTAGAAAGCATAAATTTCATTCCTTGTTTTTTAAGAACTTTAGTTAATTCCTTACTTAAAGCTCCATCCATTCCAGGAATGATCTTATCCATAAATTCAACCACAGTCACCTGAGCACCCAATCTTAAATAGACTGAGCCCAACTCAAGACCGATGACACCACCTCCGATCACAACCAAATGTTTAGGGATTTCTTTAAGATTTAAAGCCTCCGTGGAAGTAATTACACGTTCTTTATCAATCGTGATGAAAGGCAGAGAAGATGGCTTTGAACCAGTCGCGATAATCGTATATTTAGATTCGATAGTTTCTGTGGAACCGTCGTTTTTTGTTACTTTGATCTGGGTTGCAGATTCGAAGCTTCCAACGCCTTCAAAAACAGTGATCTTATTTTTGTTCATCAGATAGTTGATTCCATCTGTATTTTGCTTTACCACCTCGTTTTTACGCTCGATCATTCTTGCAATATCGGCCTGAGGTTCGTTGATAATGATTCCATGTCCTGCAAAATTGTGCTTTGCATTCTCAAAATGCTCTGAACTGTCCAAAAGCGCTTTTGAAGGAATACAACCCACGTTAAGACAAGTTCCTCCCAAAGTCGGATATTTTTCAATAATTGCTGTTGTGAAACCTAATTGTGCAGCACGGATTGCAGCAACATAACCACCAGGACCGGAACCGATTACGGTAACATCGAATTGACTCATATTATTTTATGAATTTGTTTATTAATAACTTTCTTATGCTTACAAATTTAACGATTAATTATGAGTTGAGAAAATGACATTTATTAGAGTTTCGAATCCTTGCTATATGTTATTCATCTAACTTTGGCAAACCGCCCCAATCCATATGGGTGCCTTTTAAAATTATATTATCAGAAGTATTTATATCACTTTTAGAAATTCTAATCATAATAGAACTTTCTAAAAATTTACTTTTAAACTTGATCAACTCTAAATGATCAATGTTTTTATCATCAATGTTTATATGCTCTTTCAATGCATCAAGACATAACTTAGCCATATTATCAAGATCTTTATCTCTAACTTTATTGAGAATAAAAACAAGTTTGATACATAATCTATCTTTGCTAAGAAAAGTCAAATTTTTACCGTAAGGTGATAATAAGAATTGTTTTTTAAATTCATTTTTAATTATAGTTGAAGTTTGTCTTGTTAATGGAGTAATTCTGACAGGAAAGTTATGTATTGGTAATTTATCATCACAAATTTTACAATGACTTTGATTTAAAAAGCTAGCTTTTCCAGTTTCATTAATAAAAACCCTTTTTTCACCTTCATTAATATCAAAACCTACAAAATATATTTCATTTAGCACAATCCACTTTGTGACTTCCTCCTCTTCTTGAATGCTTGAATTATTAAAATCATAATTTTTATCTTGATCTTTATTAAATAATAAAAATAATTCTTCTCTTAGCTCAGAAATATTTTCTGCTTTACTTTTTAATATTTCTATAATTTTTTCTCTCACTTTAGTTTTTTTATAATTTAAGTTTTCTCTAAATATTTAATGGATCGGTAATAATTATAAATATATTTTCCCAACGCCAAATGCTGTCATATTTTCAAAAAATTCACCGCCGTAGACATACCACTCAAGGCTTTCAATATATTCCAGCACATTTTCGGGCGTAATCTGCGAGCGGTCTTTTTTCGAAACAATTCCTTTGTACCATCTTCCCGACTTGGAATAATGTTCAAATTCAACCAAATAATGAATCCATATCCTTTGACAAAGCTTGCATTGCTGAATACTCACTTCCGCATATCTTCCGTTGGTGTGATCTATACCCAGTTCGGAACTTCTGTATTCTGTATAGTTTGAGGTAGGTTTTTCACAGCTGCATCCTATTTTCTGAATTTTAATCATGAATAAAAATTGTAATTGATTAACGCTTCCAAAAATAGAGAAATAAGACGGCATCGGACAACTATTTCACAAGATCCAGCAAGACTTTTTCATATTTATCCATGATCATATTTTTGGAAAATCTCGATTTTATGGAACTTTTGATAACTTCTTTGTCATAGTTCTGATGAAGGATCCTCAGAATCTCCTGCGAAAATCTTTCACAATCTTCAATATCTGAGATTTCCCCGTTGATCGTATTCTGAATGATTTCATTAATTCCTCCCGGGCAGTTATTGGCCAGAGAATAGGTTCCGCAAGCCCCTGCTTCAAGCAACACGTTAGGAAATCCTTCGTAGCGCGAAGAGAGAATAAAAAGGTCCGCATATTTCAGGAATTCATATGGATTTTCTTGTCTGCCGTGGAAGATGACGTGTTCAAGACCAAGAAAATCCTTCATCTGATGCAACATTTCGCGGTCTTTTCCGTCTCCCAGAATGTGAAGCAGAATATTTTCATTTTTCAGTCTGGAAAAAACTTTCAGCAGATTATCAAAACCTTTTCTTGCCGATAAATTTCCGATAGCTACTACGTTTTTGTAGTTTAATTTAAAGCTTTCAGGCTTTTGTGCGGAAGCAAGCTTTGATTCAATAAAATCAAAATCTACGGGATTGTTGATTTTAACAATCTTGCTCGATTTTATGCTGAAATTTCTAATAAGATCCCGCATCATATCATCACTCTGCGCAATAATCTTATCGTAATTATTATAGAAATTATAGAAGAATTTGATTTCCTTTCTGGTGACGTGCCGGGTGACCACATTTGTTTCCCTTGCGATAAATTTCGTTTTCGGAAAAAGCTTGATAAACAATGATAAATACGCATTTACCTCTCCAAACCCGGAAAATACAATATCGGGTTTTCTGCGGTATATTTCCCGCAGAATAGGTTTTAATGAATGCCTGATTCTTTCAGTATTAATATCAATGATTTCTACATCTCTATTGAGAAATTTCAGATATCCGCCCTGTTTGCGTAACAGCAAAATCTTGGGCTCGAAACGATCTCTGGAAAGATGATTCGCAATGGTGGTAACAATCCTTTCTGCGCCGCCTGTTTCCAGATCCGGCAGAATAAATATGACAGAAATCTTTTTCATCTATGTAAATTTAGTAAAAAGTTTTATTACCCTTAAATTTCAGCATGTAATTAATGATTTTTAACGTAAGACATTTACTTTCACCTCTATTTCAAAACAAAAAGAAACTCTCCGGCAGAAGAATTTCTTTTAAAATATTTTGTTTAGTTTAAATTTATTTTAATTGGCAACGTCACTGATGAATTTTATCCTTAGCATTCTCACTTCCTCATCAGATAGTTCATCCCCGAATTCATCCAGCAAAACCTTCATACTGTCACTTTCAGATTCGTTCATGAATTCCATGAAACCATCTACGATATCTTCATCAAAATTATCTTCAATATAATAATCGATATTCAGCTTGGTTCCCTGGTAAACGATACGTTCCATTTCTTTCAGCAGCTCATCCATTGAAAGATTCTTCGCTCTCGCAATATCTTCAAGGTCGATTTTCTTATCGGTGCTCTGGATGATGAATACTTTGTGGCTGGATTTATTGGCCACCTGCTTCAGCACCATATCCTGGGTACGCTCGATGTTGTTGTCTTCTACATATTTACTGATAAAATCGGCAAACTCTTTACCATATTTTCGTGCTTTACCTTCACCTACACCGTAGATTTTACCAATTTCTTCAACAGTTATGGGATATTGAACCGTCATATCTTCGAGGCTCGGATCCATAAAAACCGTGTAAGGTGGAATGCCATGCTTTTTGGCGACTTTCTTTCTCAGTTCCTTCAGCTGGTTGAAAAGATTCTGATCTAAACCTCCTGCCGACTGCATCTGAACCTGATCACTTTCCGCTTTCGCCTGCGTAAGATCAAATTCCCTGTCTTCCGCAATGAGAAATGAGTGTTCCAGTTTTCCGTCCAAAACAAGTCTGCCTTTTTCTGCGATTTTTAAGACACCATATGTTTCAATGTCTTTTTGTAAAAAATTCTGAACTGTAGCCTGTCTAAGGATCGTTTTCCAGTGATTATCTTTTTCTTCTTTTCCGAAACCGAAATACGAAGTCTGCTCGAGCTTGTAAGATTTGGTAACCGCCGTTTCTTTCCCGGCGATAATGGAAATAAGGTCTTTTGCCTTAAATTTTTCTCCCGTATCTCTGATTAATTCAAGAACTTTTTTCAGATCATCAGTCGCATCCTTTAATTTTGGAGGGTTTGATGAATTATCGCACATTTTGGCGCCGTCTCCGTTTACCGGATCAAAATTTTCACCAAAATAATACAGAATATATTGTCTCCTGCTCATGGAAGTTTCGGCATAACCTACGACTTCATTTAACAGCTGCAATCCGATTTCTCTTTCGGAAACAGGTTTTTGAGCAAGGAATTTCTCCAGTTTTTCGATGTCTTTAGGATCGTAAAATGCAAGACAATACCCTTCTCCGCCATCTCTTCCCGCTCTTCCGGTTTCCTGATAATAACTTTCCAGAGATTTCGGGAAATCATAATGAATCACGAAACGTACATCCGGCTTATCAATTCCCATCCCAAAAGCAATCGTAGCAACAATAACGTCTACCTCTTCCATCAGGAACTTATCCTGGTTAGCCACCCTTACCTTCTGGTCAAGACCTGCGTGATAAGGCAGTGCATTGATTCCATTTACCTGAAGAAGCTGGGCAAACTCCTCAACTTTACGCCGGCTGAGGCAATATACAATCCCTGATTTCCCTTTATTCTGATTGATAAATTTTACAATTTCCTTATCAACATTTACTTTCGGACGTACTTCATAATAAAGGTTTGGTCTGTTGAAGCTTTCCTTAAAGACCAGTGCATTCGTCATTCCCAACGTCTTCTGGATATCATCCTGCACTTTAGGGGTTGCCGTTGCTGTAAGAGCGATGACCGGAACATCGGCAATCTTGTCAATAATCGACTTCAGGTTTCGGTATTCCGGTCTGAAATCATGACCCCATTCTGAAATACAGTGGGCTTCGTCAATCGCGAAAAATGATATTTTTACATCTTTCAGAAAATCAAGATAATCTTCTTTAATAAGAGATTCCGGAGCGACATAAAGAAGTTTTGTCTTACCGCTTTTTATATCGTCAAATACCTGCTTGGTCTGGGTTTTGTTTAATGATGAATTTAAAACATGGGCCACTCCGTTATCAGATGAAAGTCCGTTCACCGCATCCACCTGATTTTTCATTAACGCTATCAAAGGTGAAACCACAATGGCGGTACCTTCGGAAATAAGTGCCGGAAGCTGGTAGCATAAGGATTTACCACCTCCTGTTGGCATTAAAACAAATATATCCTTTCCGTTCAGAAGATTGTCTATAATTTGTTCCTGCTGCCCTTTAAAAGTAGAAAATCCGAAATATCTTTTCAATTCGCCTGATAAATTGGCTTTTTTTGCGCTCATCTAATTTTATTGCTAAATTTGCATCTAATCCAAAGTTATGAATTTTTCGCTTAAAATAAAAGCGAACGAATTTATAAAAAATAAAGTTTATAATAAAGATTCTATCAAAAATATAACGTTTTTTTAGTGATTTTTATATGCCTCATGTAAGTAAAATGGAAAGAGCCGATATCATTTCAATAGCGAAAAGCACTTTAGAAATAGAAATTTCAGAACTTGAAAAACTCCGGGACAGATTAAATGACGATTTTGCCAAGGCAGTAGAAATCATTCATTCTGCAAAAGGAAAACTGATCGTGGTCGGAATCGGTAAATCGGCACATGTGGGCAACAAGATCGTAGCAACTTTAAATTCCACCGGAACGCCATCCCAGTTTTTACATGCTTCGGAAGCGATTCATGGAGATCTGGGCGTAATTCAGAAGCAGGATGTCGTTTTGTGTATTTCCAACTCAGGAAATTCACCGGAAATCGTAAATCTGGTTCCTTACCTTAAAGATTATTCTTCTGCGCTCATCGGGATGACGGGTAATAAAACCAGCAAACTGGCAGAATTCTCTGAAATGATACTGGACACCCATGTCGATATGGAAGCCTGCCCCAATAAGCTAGCCCCGACAAGTTCTACAACGTTGCAGATGGCGTTGGGAGATGCTTTAGCTATTGCTTTAATGGAGATGAATGATTTTAAGGCTAATGATTTTGCCAAGTTTCATCCGGGTGGAAGTCTGGGTAAAAACTTAATTTCAAAGGTTGATGATTTTCTTTCTTCCCAAAAACCTGAAGTAACGGAAAACGATACTGTGAAAGATGTCATTATTTCCATAAGCGGCTCCAGACACGGTATTACAGTAGTTACCAACAACGATGAGATTATCGGTGTAATCACTGATGGCGATTTAAGAAGAATGCTGCTGAAAGGCGATGATATTTCAAAAGTCCTGGCGAAAGATATTATGTCTGCCAACCCAAAAACAATCGAAAGAAACGCCCTGGCAAAAGAAGCGATGAAGATTTTAAAAGATAATAATATCGGACAGCTTGTAGTAACAGAAAACGGAAAATATTTCGGTATTATTGATCTGCATAAATTGCTGGATGAAGGGATTATTTAGGTTAAAGATGGTAGATCGTTCAGATACTAATTTTGCATAATTTGATTTTAGATTCGTCCGTTCGAGTGTTTTTTGGAGCAAAGCGGATAAAAATGTATCGAGAACTGATGAATAATGCCGACCGGAATCCCGGCTTCTCGATACGACTTCTTCAAAGTCTACTCGAAGTGACGTGTACGTTAATTATTCGATACGAAGATTCGTCGTCTGTTCGAGCAAAAATTCTGAAATAATTTTTTATCGAGAACCTATAAGGAGACAACTCGCTGTACAACTTCTCGATATGATTTCTTCGAAATCCACTAAACTGACTAAATGAATAAGAATGCACACCGAGTTAATATAAATAAGCAGGAATAAAAATAACCGGCAAATTTTAAACTTCAATCTTCCGCACTTAACTAACTTCTGCTTTACTGAAACTTTTTTCATAAATTTGGAATCTTAAAAAAATTATCCTGTGAGTGATGTTAAAGACATGTCTTTCCTTGGGCATATTGGGGAATTAAGAGGTCACCTCATCCGTTGTATTCTTGCAATCATCATTGCGGCGGTTATTATTGGTTTTAATATCAACTGGATTATGGACCATATCTTTTTCGGTCCTACCAGAAACGATTTTGCCACCTTCGAGATCGTTAACCATTTTTCCAAAATGATTTTGGGTGAAGACAGCATTCATCTTCCGAAAGACTTTCCGGTGCGTGCCAGCAAATTATATCAGCAGTTTAATGTGATGATGGCCGTTTCCATTTTTGGAGGTATCGTGCTCGCTTTTCCATATATCGTATGGGAATTATGGCGATTCATCAGCCCTGCGCTGCATCCTAAAGAAAGAAAAAACTCCATATTCATTATCAATTCGGTCTGGATTCTGTTTATGACAGGCGTTTTATGCGGATATTTCCTTATTCTTCCTTTTGCCGTTAATTTCGGAGTTATTTTTAAGATCTCGGATATCATCATTCCACTTTATGACCTGAGTGATTATACGACCCTGTTTTTACAGGTGGTTCTCGGGATGGGTGTTATTTTTCTCTTCCCGGTTCTCATTTATTTCCTGACGACCATCGGAATTCTTACGCCAACATTCATGAAAACATACCGTCGTCATGCCATAGTTCTAATCATGGTCGTTGCCGCAATCATTACTCCGGCAGACGTCCTGAGTATGCTAATGGCTGCATTTCCATTACTGTTGCTCTATGAATTCAGTATCATCATGTGTTCCTACACCTATAAGAAAGTACAGAAAGCAGCAAATAATTTACCCGCGGTGCAGGAATAGTGTTAAATTCATAAAAGCAATCAAAAAAACAATAAGGAGTCCTGAAAGGACGACCTAAATCAGGACAGGATAAAATCCTGTCAACGATTAAACAACAATACATTGAATAGTTTCGGCGAGCCTCTGGCTCGCCGAAACTATTTCTAAAGCAATTAATCATTACCGGGCCTTCGACTCCGCTCAGCCAACGCCAGTCGACTACTTTTTGTCATTCTGTAGGAATCTCGGCATAGCGGTAACGTTAGCTTTTAATTTTTAACACTATGTTCGCAAGAGATTTATATAGTATGCATATTCTTTTGAGCGCAAAAGGTACTTCGACAGGCTCAGCATAAACTTTAGCACTCAGCAAATGATAACGAATCCTATTTAAACTCTCATATCGAATCCTGAAAACTCTCAAATACTGCAACTCCAAGGGTGTCTGATGCGACTCGAAGCTACCAATCTCAGAATCTTTCTTAAACCACCCCGTCAAAAATTCTTTGAATTTTTGCCACCCATCCATTGAGGGGAATCTTGTACCGCTTAAAATCCTTCAGCACTCCCATTCTCAAACCCTCTAACTCAATGTTGGCTGAGCGAAGTCGAAGCCAAACTCCGGCTGAGAAAGATTTCCTAGCTGGAGTAACACACTGATGAAAATCCCCATTCTAATGATAGATTCCTCTTGCGTTGATAGGAGCATTACTACAGTACAATATTTACTACGTACTAGGGACATGCCATCCCTCGAGCGAGAGAGACACTGTCCTCCGAGCGGAGGAAACACCTTCCTTCGGGCGAGGGACAAGATAACTTACGGGCGATGCCATTGATTTCTTATTCAACGGTTAATAACTTATCTAAAAGCTACTCTTGGTTCCTTTAGAAAAGTATTGTTCTTGGAAAACTGCGTAACCACTTCCAGATGATACGTTTCCGCCGCCAATGCAGTAAATCACTACCAAAAGCTCCGAAGGATTATTGGATAAAGTATTCTAAGTGGGACTACTTTTTTCTTGCTCAATCTTACAAAATTTCACTTTCAGAAACTATCGGTACACGATCTGTAAAGAAACAGTATTATAGATGATTATTTAATCACAGATCATACAAACAATCTTAGTTTTCCGTTTTTGTAATCAATTTATTTTCTATTTTTGGAAGATTAATTTAATTCAGATGAAAAAACTTTCATATACTGTTTTATTGGCTTCGGGCCTGGTATTCGGTCAGTTCTTCGAAAAAGAAAAAACCTTTACAAAACAGGATACTTTAAAAGGTTCTAATACAACATTCAGAAACTTCTGGGATGTGAAGAAATATGATCTTTCCATAGAGCCGGATTTTGCAGCAAAAAGCATCAAAGGAAATAATAAAATCAGTTTTGAAATCATTAAGGACGTTACCAATCCTACATTCCAGATTGATCTCCAGCAGCCCATGAAAGCTGATAAGGTGGAAGCAAGTTTTCCGGTGGCAGACTATAAGCAGGATGGTGATTTTATCTGGATCAAAACCAATAAAGCTTTTAAGAAGGGAGAAAAATATACCATTAACGTAGCCTATTCCGGAAACCCGACGATTGCAAAACAGGCCCCATGGGACGGCGGCTGGGTCTTCACCAGAGACGAAAAGGGAAATCCGTGGATGAGCGTAGCCGATGAGGGAATCGGAGCCTCCATCTGGCTTCCGACAAAAGATATCTGGAGCGATGAACCCGACAATGGCGTCGTTATGAAAATCATCACTCCAAAAGATCTTGTGGGCGTAGGAAACGGAAGGCTGATCAGTAAAAAGGACGAAGGCTCCAAAACAGCCTATACCTGGGAAGTCAAAAATCCTATCAATGCCTACTCCATCATTCCGAACGTTGGTAAATATGTAAATTTTAAAGATACTTTTAACGGAGAAAAAGGCAAGTTGGATCTCGATTACTGGGTGATTGATTATAATCTTGACAAAGCCAAAAAACAGTTTCAGCAGGTAAAACCGATGCTTTCTGCATTTGAATATTGGTTTGGTCCGTATCCTTTTTATGAAGATTCATACAAATTGGTAGAATCTCCTTACCTGGGAATGGAGCATCAGAGCAACGTGGCGTACGGAAATCATTATCAGAACGGATATCTGGGAAATGATCTTTCAGGAACGGGTGTCGGCCTCAACTGGGATTATATTATTATTCACGAAAGCGGACACGAATGGTTTGCCAATAATATTACAGCAAAAGACCAGGCGGATATGTGGGTTCATGAAGGATTTACTATGTATTCCGAAGTGTTATTCACAGAAAAATTCATGGATAAAAAATCGGCGGACGTTTATATGCAGGGAATTCATAGAACGGTCAGCAACGATATTCCTATCATCGGAAAATACGGAGTGAGAAATGAAGGAAGCGGCGATATGTATCCTAAGGGCGCCAGCATGCTTCACACCATCCGCCAGATAATCAATAATGATGATAAATTCAGGGAAATACTGAGAGGCATCAACAAAGATTTTTATCATCAGACGGTCACCACCCAACAGATTGAAGGTTATATTTCGAAAAAATCGGGAATTGATTTCTCAAGCGTATTTAATCAATATTTGAGAACAACAAATGTTCCGACCTTAGAATATTCTCAAAAAGGAGAAGAGCTCAGGTTCCGATACACCAATGCTATAAAAGACCTGAAACTCCCGATACGAATTGACGGTGAACAGACGATCAAGCCTACCGAGCAGTGGCAGACTGTCAAACTGAAAAGCGGAAATCCGGTACAATTCAACAATAACTATTACATCAAGTACCGAAAAGTAGAGTAATATTCAAAATAAACCGAAGACAAATCTTTATATGAAAGGGTTTGTCTTTTTTTATGAAAAATTTAATACCGCAATCCGTAACAAAATACGTTTTTCAACAACTATTTAACTATAATCTTAAACTCAATGAAAAAAATAGCACTTAGCTTAGGTATTCTGGCCACGTTTCTGGTGAATGCCCAGTCTATTAAAACAACGATTGATCTTGTCAATGTAAAAGACGATAAAGTAGCTGTCACTATGGAATTTCCTAAGATGAAATCCGGTGATGTGAAATTCCATTTTCCGAAAACTGTTCCGGGAACGTATTCTGTAGATGACTACGGAAGATTTGTGGAAGGCATTAAATTTTTAGATAACAAAGGAAAAGAACTTGCTTTTACGAAGGTGAATGACAATACCTATTCTTTGAAGAATGCCAAGGATTTGTCTAAAGTTACTTACCTGGTCAACGACAGTTTTGATGATGAAATGGATACTTCAAAGCATAAAGCCGTATTCTCCCCGTCCGGAACGGATATCGAAGCGGGAAAAGTCTATCTTATCAATACCCACGGATTTGTAGGATATATCGACAATATGCAGGACGTCCCTTATCAGCTGGTGATTCAGAAGCCGGCAGATTTCTACGGAACTACCGCTTTGGTAGACCAGGACAAATCTGATGCGACCGATACCTTCACCCTGGCTAATTATGCAAAGGTTACAGATTCTCCGCTGATGTACACCAAACCGGATTATATCACCTTCAATGCAGGCGGAATGGATCTTGTGCTTGGCGTTTATTCACCTTCAGGAAAATATAAAGCTGCAGATTTTAAAGATAACTTAGAAAAGATGGTCGTGGCTCAAAAGAAATTTCTTGGTGACATGAATACCAACAAAAAATATGCGATCATGCTGTATCTCGCAGGAGGTGACGGACCGCAGATCAAAGGATTCGGTGCTTTGGAACATCATGAGTCAACGAGCGTGGTGCTTCCTGAAATGATGCCTAAAGAAGCGATCGATAAAACCATAACCGATGTTGTCTCCCATGAGTTTTTCCATACGGTTAATCCGTTGAAGACGCATTCTGAAGAGATCCATTATTTTGATTATGCAGATCCGAAAATGTCTCAGCATCTCTGGATGTATGAAGGCGGTACAGAATATTTTGCCAATCTGTTCCAGATTCAGGAAGGTTTGATTACCAAAGAGGAATTCCTTCAGAGAATGAATGAAAAAATCACCAACTCAAAGAACTACAACGATACCATGCCATTCACGGTGATGAGTAAAAACGTACTTCTTGACGAATATAAAGACCAATACAGAAACGTGTATGAAAAAGGTGCTCTTCTCGCTATGTGTCTGGATATCGAACTCAGAAAGCTTTCCAATGGTGAAATGGGTTACCGCGATATGATCAGAAAACTATCTCAGAGATTCGGTGAGAACAAACCGTTCAAAGATGATAAACTGATTGATGAACTGGTTACTGTAACAGGTTATCCTCAGGTAAGAGATTTTTACAATAAATATATTGCGGGAAGTCAGCCTACTCCTTACGCACAATATCTTAATATGGTGGGTGTAGAACTGAAAAAGCAGGAGACTCCGCCAATTTTCTGGTTTATTAAAGATCCGAACCAGACAGGATATGATGAAAAAACAAATGCCTTCGTATTTGATGAAAGCTCTGCCTTGTCGCCTTTTGCAAAGAGCATCGGATTTAAGATCACGGATAAGATCGTCGCTTTGGATGGCAAAACAATTAACATCCAGAACATTCAGGATTTTATCAATTATTCTAAAACGATCAAGGAGGGACAGAATGTAACGGTGACTATTTTAAGAGACAATGGCGGAAAAGCCGAAAAGATGGATCTTAAAGGAAAAGCTGTTCTCGATAAAATGACAATAGAAACGCTACAGTTTAAAGCTAATCCTACGCCAGAAGAAAAGAAACTTCAGGATCAGTGGCTGACGGGAAAGAAATAGTTTTAACGAAGAATAAATAATAGAGCGGGGAATTTTTCTCCGCTTTTGTTTTGATAATAAATCTTGGTAATATTTTTAGGAACTTTTTGACTTCGTCGAATTGTATTGATTTATTTTTTTAAGGAGCAATTTCCCGCTTTTCGTTGCAATCTTTTGCTTCCAGCCGCTGTCAGGCTGAGCCTGTCGAAGACCGCAAAAGGATTTCCTCTGCAATCGGGGCTATGGAGGTGAAGAGTCAATTTTTATGAGTCAATGGTGAATTTTCACATTCACAGTATTAGCCTGCTAAGAAAAATGCACCATTCGCTATTTATATTCACTTTCAAAACCACCTCGTCAAAAATTTCTTTGAAACTTTCGCCACCTCTCCAGAGGAGGGGAATTATGAATAGCAATAAAGCCGTAGCAACTTGTCATGCTGAAAGCATCTCAAATCAAATATGAATTATCAGATTCTTATGCCAGATTAAAGTCAGGGTAAAAACTTCAGAATGACAAGCTCTACAATTTATAAAAATAAAGATTCTTCACTCCACTGCGTTTCATTCAGAATGACAACAATACTCACAAACTCTAAAACGCTCTAATACTATAACTCTAATACACTCAGACAAAACTAAACAACACATCATTCATGCTTTTCTTATCATAATCCTGAATGTTGTACCCTTTCCAACCTCTGTCTGGGCAATTTTAATATCGCCGTTGTGGTACTCCTGCACTACCCTTTTTGCCAGTGAAAGTCCCAGTCCCCAGCCCCTCTTTTTGGTAGAATAGCCTGGTTTAAAAGCATTGAGAGCCTGCTGCTTGGTCATGCCGCTTCCGGTATCCTGAACTTCCACCACGATATTTTTATTTCTCTCGATCACCGAAATGGAAAGCGATCCTTCTCCTTTCATGGCATCAACTGCATTTTTCACCAGATTTTCAATTACCCAGCTCATCAGAATCCTGTTGTGCGGAACGGAAATCATTTGGTTGGAAAGATGTAAGCCAAAATTAATTTTCCGGGAAATTCTTGTTTTTAAATAATCATAATTCTCCTGGATCGTTGCATTAAAATCAGTATCATTCAATTCCGGAACAGAGCCGATTTTGGAAAATCTTTCTGAAATGGTTTTTAAGCGGTCAATATCCTTTTCAATTTCATGAATGCCTTCAGATTCGGGGTCATCCAGCTTCATGATTTCCATCCATCCGATCATTGAGGACAAAGGAGTGCCAATCTGGTGAGCTGTTTCTTTTGCAAGTCCGGCCCAAAGATAACCTTCATCCGTTTTCTTAATAGTTCGGAAAAACCAGAATGAAAACAGGAAATAACACAGAATGAAAAAACCGAGGATGTACGGCGAATATCTAAGGTTATTCAGCAATGGAGAGTTGTCATAAAAAACGATCTGTTTATCTCCTTTTGTAATTTCAATTTCAATCGGACTATAGCTTTTAGCCATTTTCTTGGCTAAGGCAACAATTTGACCGGAATTATTTTCTACATCTTTCGGAAGGTTTTTGTATTCAATTACATTATCATTTTCATCTAAAATGATCACCGGAACGGTAGTATTTGAGCTGTAAATCTGTAAAAGCAATGCCTGAACTTCAAGATTCGGGTTAGCTACTTCCTGCTGAAATTTCAAGGCGCTCACCAAAATATCAACACGTTTAATTTCTTCCTTACGGAGAAAATTAATCAGGATGGTAGAGGCGATCACAATGGTGAGGACAACGATTGTCATCAGAACAAATATGATCCAGTTATTCAGCCTTGCAAATATTGATTTTCTCAAAGTAAATTATTTTAAAACACTCAGGATTTTCTGCAGCTCGGTGCTTCCGCTTCCCTGGTAATTGTTGATGATGATTGAAAACACATATTTTTTTCCGTCTTTGGAAGTATGAAAACCGGCAAAGGATTTGGTGTCTCTCATAGTTCCGCTTTTCATTTTCATGCCGTTGTCCTGAGTAGGGAAACCATCATAATATGATTCGAACCACGACTGTTTCTTTGCATACAGCAACGCCAGCACTTCAGCTTTAGCAGAAACATAATTTTGGGGTGAAAGACCGCTTCCGTCGGCAAAATTGATCATATTCGGATTGATGCCTTTCGACTTCCAGAATTCTTTTAAGAAAGCGACTCCGGTTTTAAAGCTTGGATTTCCTTTTTTTTCTTTTGCTAATGTCTTGATCAGTGTTTCACCATATAGATTAACACTTTTTCTCAGAAACCAGTATACAATCTTATCCAGTGTCGGAGATTCGTAGGTAAAGATCACCTTATCGTCGGATAATTGCAGAGGACTTTTACCTTCAATTTCCAGTTGGGAATTGGTCATCACTCTTCCTGAAAAATCAATTCCTGCATCCTTTAGCCATTGTTTGACTTCAACGCCCAGCTGTAAAGGCGGATTTGGCGTCGCGCCGGAAACCGTGACGGTTTTTGCAGGTAAAGTTCCGTTGATTAAAGCAACATTTGAATGTGGTGCCGTGAAGATGAGACTCTGATCTGAATTACCGCCAACCTTTACATCATTGAGCCAGCGTACACCTTCCAGCGGATACGAGAAACTTTTAAATTCATTACCGCTGATGTTGATATCAAACTGATTTTCGCGCCAGTTAACACCCCAGACTCCTGCTCCGTAATAATTGCCGAGATCATCCCACGGCCATCCTCCGGGAATGGTCTGATGATCAAAGTAAGAATCGCCGATAATAAGATCTCCTGAAATTTTATTGATTCCTGCTTTCTTAATCGCTTCTGTTAATTTCTTTTTAAAGTTTTCCGGTTTGTACGCATCATACCGCCAGCTTCCTAAAGTAGGATCACCGGTAGAATTTATTATTAAATTTCCCTTTAGAGTACCTGAAGAAATCGTCCCTGAATAGCCGGAATTGGTTTTGTACGTATAATTTTTACCTAAAACTTCCAAAGCTGCAGCCGCCGTGAATATCTTTTGTGTGGAAGCAGTGGAAAAACCTTTGTTTCCCTGATATTCGTACACTAAATTCCCGCTTTCATCTGAAACATAAAATGACAGGTTTGACGAGATGGCTGCCGGAGAATTCATTAGATTTTTGGTTGCACCATCCAGTTGCTGGGATATATTCTGGGCACAAATAATCTGGGTTGATAAAGCAAGGACTGCTAACGTTTTTTTCATTCTTTAAGTATTTTCAATCTGTGAAAAATAAAATAATAATTAATGATGCTTCGACAGGCTTAGCATGGCATCTTTATCATTCTTCCATTCAAATATAATTAAAAATAAAATTACAGTTCAGTTCCCGGCTCAATCTCGTAAGGCAGTTTATCTTTTTCAAAAATCCTCGTCAGCTCTGTTCCTTCCACAGTAATCCGGTCCCCTTTTCTTCGGATCCAGTTTCCTTCCCGAAGTCCGATTACTTTCAGGTCATTTTGTGTTAAAAATTCTTTAATTCTGGTTTCGCGGGTTTCACCATTATGCTTTAAGTCCGGATTCGGATCCAGGTAATGCGGATTTATGTTGAACGGCACCAACCCCATACAGTCGAAGCTCGGAGGATATACAATCGGCATATCATTGGTGGTCTTCATGTTTTGCCCGCCAATATTACTTCCGGCACTGCATCCAAGGTATGGTTTTCCGCTTTCGACATTACTTTTTAAGACCGCCATCAGATTTTCTTCGTGTAGGGTTTTAACCAGTAAAAAGGTATTTCCTCCTCCTGTAAAGTATCCTTTTGCGTTGTTCAATGCTGCTTTTTTATCCTCAAATTCGTGGAGACCTTTTACTTTTATATTGATCTTTTCAAAGAAAGAACGTGCTTTTTCAGTGTATTCATCATATGAAATCCCGCCTGGCCTTGCAAAAGGAATGAATATAATTTCGTCAATTTCCTGGTAAAGGGTGATTAATTCTTCTTTTAAATATTCCAGATATTCTCCGCCGAAAAGCGTGGATGTAGATGCTAATATGATATTCATCGGTATAAACGTCATTAAAATTATTACTGACAAATATAACGTATCTCCCCATGAATCTAAAATTTATATAAAAGTGATAAAGAAGCTGTTAATATTTTCAAAAAAAGCTTAAAGGTTCTAAATTATTGCGTTTTATGGAACTATTATTGAATTTTATTCTTTGCAATTGAAAAATATTAGAATTATGAAAATGACTAAAATGAATATCAGAAGCCTATTTTTAGGTCTAATGTTAGTAGGAGGAGTAAGTTTTGTGAGCGCACAAAATACACAGACCGATAGCGCAGCAACCGCTAATACCGCTGCAACAGCTACAGCCACTCAATCAGCAAATCCTGCTATTGATGCTTTAAAGAAACAGGTAGAAACTAATCCTAAAGATACAGAAGCATTGGCTAAACTGGCCGGAGCTTACCAAGAAGCTTCAGACTGGATGAACGCCATCGATACCTGGAAAAAAATATCCGTATTATTACCCGATTGGGCACCGTCATATTATAGTCAGGCCTATGCCTATCAAAACGCTAAAGATGATGCAAATGCCAAATTGGCTTACGAGAAATATATAGCGACTGTAAAACCTGAAGAGGTAGAGCAGAATAAGAAAAACCTGGCATATGCCTATTTTTATATTGCTTTCTCAGAGCAACAGTCTAATCCTGACAAGGCAAAAGAACATATTGCAAAATCATTGCAGTATGACCCGAGCAACCAGGATGCTGTAAAACTGAGCCAGGCATTGAATTCATAGATAACGTGAATTTATTTTCAAAAAGATCCGGAATTTCCGGATCTTTTTGTATATAGTTACCAGAAAGTTCGCTGCAGCTTGCAGGAAGATTTCAGGCATTCCAGAAAGTTTGCTGCACAGTGCAGGAGGTTTTCGAACGTTCCCGAAAGTTCATTGCAAGGGTGTAACGGCTTTTCGGATGTTCCCGAAAACTTGTTGCGAGGGTGCGACGGACTTTCGGATAATAATTGGTTAAGATTTGAATGAAATACTCAACCTGTTGCATTGATTAACGGTTTATTTTTATATACTCGCAGATTTTGCTTATTTAACAGATAATTAATATATGTTTTGGCTAAAGCCGTTGGCAGCGCATTTGATTCTGCCAGCGACAGGCGGACTAAAGTCCGCCTCTATTGATAAAGCTGTTCTAAAATTCTCGCAAAATACATTTTCGATTAAGCTCACCTCCTCAACCTCAACCTCAACCTTAACTCTTTCTCAAATTCAACTTACCTTCAATCTTACCCAATTAATATTTCCCACTCAAAAAGGAATGTTTATCTTTGTAATACATAAATCTGTAAAACATGAAATTTTTTATTGACACTGCTAATTTAGAGCAAATTAAAGAAGCCAAAGATCTTGGAATTCTTGATGGGGTAACTACCAATCCATCATTAATGGCGAAGGAAGGAATTCAGGGTGCTGAGGCGATCAAAAATCACTATAAGGCTATTTGCGAGATTGTAGACGGAGATATTTCTGCTGAGGTTCTTTCTACAACGTATGAGGAAATGATCAAAGAAGGAGATGAATTGGCAGCCATCCACCCGAATATTGTCGTGAAAATCCCAATGATCAAAGACGGAATCAAAGCATTAAAATATTTTTCAGATAAAGGAATCAGAACCAACTGTACGTTGATCTTCTCTCCAGGGCAGGCTCTTTTGGCAGCTAAGGCAGGTGCAACGTATGTTTCTCCTTTCTTAGGAAGACTTGATGATATCTCAACGGACGGATTAAACTTAATCCAGGAGATCAGACTGATCTTTGATAACTATATGTATGAAACTGAAATTTTAGCAGCTTCTATCCGTCATTCTATGCATATTATCGATTGTGCAAAGATTGGTGCTGATGTGATCACTTCACCGCTTCCTCCAATCTTGAGCCTTCTTAAGCATCCATTGACAGATAACGGATTGGCTCAGTTTATTGCAGATTCTCAGAAACTGGCTTAAGCTGACTTGCGTTTTTTAATATTATACTTTATCGGCGCGGAAACTTCGTTTCCGCGCCGATAAAGTTTTACTGATCAATATTCTTTACAACTTTACAGGGATTTCCGACTGCTACCACATTCTCCGGGATATCTTTTGTCACTACGCTTCCTGCTCCGACTACAGCATTATTTCCTATAGAAACTCCGGGAAGCACCACGACATTTCCACCGAACCAGACATTATCTCCGACTGTTATCGGGTGTGCTGTTTCCAGTCCTTCGTTTCGTTGTTTTACATCAACGGGATGATTTGCCGTATAAAACCCGCAGTTGGGACCAATAAATACATTATTTCCAAAAATCACTTTTGCACAGTCCAAAATGACGAGATTATGATTGGAATAGAAGTTTTCTCCTACTTCAATATTGTAACCATAGTCACACCAGAAGCTGGGTTCGATGCAGATATTCTGTCCTGTTTTTCCCAACATTTTCTTCAAAAGAGTTTCCCGCCCTGCAACATCTGAATTTTTAAGATGATTGTATTCATGGCAGAGATCTTTAGCAGAAATTCTTTCGTTGATCAGCTCCTGATCATGATTGGCATTGTATAAAAGTCCTTGCGCACATTTTTCTTTTTCTGTCATATTCCTATTGTGATTGGTTGATTTAATTTTAAAGATAACTAAAAGAAAGCAGGATGAAAAATACTTTCACCCTGTTTTTATTCAGATAATCTCAGATTAGGACCGTTTTAATATAGAGAATTATTGTTTAATAAGAATGTAATTGCGGTCTTTTTCATCCTTGCCTACCTTATAATTTCCTTTTAGCTTTAAAATCCAGCCATCACCTTCGATTGTAGAACCATTGATTTTTTCAGGAATATCAATTGATATTCTGCCCCAGTCAGGAGAAATCAAAGCAGCTTTATTTACTTCCAGAATACCCCAGTTATCAGTGATCCGGACGTTCGGATAGACAGTTCCTTTATCTTCGAGCGAAAGTATATTTCTGGGATCAAAGGAAATATTCATCTTTTCAAAAATGATTTCGAAATGAGGTTTTTCAATGAATCTCGCCTTATACTCTGCTATTTTAGCCTGTATTTTTTCATCTCTTGATTTTTCCTGGGCGATAATCGAAAGTCCATCATATTCTTCAATTACCTTGTCAGGAATAGATTTTATATCATCAGGTATTTTGATATTCAGTTTTCCGATAAAGAAATCCGTTAAATTTGTTTTAGCTGATATCTCTCGGTTCCAGTTTTTATCTTTCAAGCTTACGAAATATCCGTATATCGGCGTTGTAACATAAGCAAAAGACCTTACGTAAGTAGGATTTTCAATAAACGTTTCCAGATTACTGATAAAATGCAGCTTTGCCTGTTCTTTTGTTCTGCCACTCATTGCAAAGCCCGTATATTCTGCAATGCCTTCATTGAGCTCAAGCTGATTTTCAATATCGTCTGATCCCGGAAAAAGTACATTTCTATGTTTTCTGAACATTAATGCATTGCTTAAATGCTTTTTCTGTTCATTTGCTGTAGCCGCAAAAATTGCTTTTTTGAGCGCTTGCAGCTCCAGCCGAAGAAATATCCTTCCTTCTTTCTGATCAAGATGTTTGCTTTCCTTATTGTTTTGAGCAAAACCTAATGATGCCTGCGCCGTATGAAAAAGCTCATGAACGGAAAGATTAACCCTTTCATATTTGTCATCAGGAAGAGGAAGCATGATCATTGCCCAAACTTTGCCTCCCCATTGAACCGAAGTATTAGCAATATTAATATCATCAGGAAGCTTGCCCTGGTAAATATCATGATTAGGATTTAAAGCATTATTCAGATCGGGATTATTACTGTACAACTGCCGTGTAGCAGGATCAACAAGAAGAATATTACCGTATAAATCTTTGTTCCAGACCCCAAAGCCCTGTTCGGTAGCCTTTTTAATTTCTTTAAAATAACGGGAAATATAAGCCGGATCAACAGGTTGCTTTTCCTGCCCCCAAAAAGGCATACAGCAGATGCAGCACAAAAGTAGGGTAAAATATTTCTTTAACATACTTTCATTTTATATATGATTTTACTATACCTCACCGCCTCCTATTTTACTAAATCCGGTTCGATAGGATTATTATTTTTTGCTAAAGATTCCTTTGTTCTTTTTTCCATTTCCCTGAATACCTGATTGGGATCTGAGATTTCTTTACCATCCTGTGTTTTCACCTTAAAAGTCACTTTAGAGTTATCGGTGTTTCCCATCATCATTTCCCTCATGTTTTTGGTAGGATCATTCACATAGGCTTTCCATGCTTTTCTGAACTGATCTTCCGTGACTTCAAGTTCTTTTCCGCCCATTCCGAAAACCCTTATGTTTTGCGGCAGCTCCAGCTCTTTTTCTTCTGTAGATTCCGGCAATGTTTTGTTACCTACCAAAGTCATAATGTGGGAACCTGTAGTATCTTCAATCTTTACGATCAGTCCCGGCAATCCGTAGAATTTATACGGACCGTCCTGAAACGGAATATCGGTTGAAAACCAGGCAATCCATTCTCTTCCGCCAAAATTGGTGGTTGCCTTTTGGGCATTGTATTCTCCAATTTTCTGTTTTTCAGGAAGTATTTTCCATTCAGGCTTCTGATCTTCTTTTATTTTATATCTGTCGGAAGAGATATTTCGGAAGAGATAGGTCGTAAAATCCGGATATGTTTTGGTTACTTTAAAAGAAACCATACCCGGTTTTTCTTTTCTGCTTACATTGATACTTCCGGAAAATGACTTGATCTGTTTATTCATCTCGGCAAGGTTGGTAGAATCTGATACGTACTTGTCTCGGCTGTAGTAGTTTGAACCGTTTTTATTAATGTCGAGATACATCATTTCATTTTTCACATCAGTTTTATCATTGGAATCCGGAATAAATTTATATTCATAGAAAAACCGGTTGACCTGTGCGTTGGCAGAAATCGTAAAGAATATAAAGAGTAAAAAAATATTTTTCATAGCTTACATTTAGTTTTAAAAAAAAAGCTCTGTCAAAATTTAGATATTTAACAGAGCTGATGGAACTTTTTATCGTTTTGTTTCGATCCTTATTTCTCCTGTGGTTTTTCCTCCGTCTACTGTTTTCTTATTCACATTCATACTTTTGATGTATTGTGGATCCAATGCAAGCATATCTTTTTTTGTAGACAGTTTCCCATCAATATAAACCACCATATCTTCTGCTCCATTCACATTTTTAACCCCGGAAGCAATAATTGATTTACCATTACTGCTGATGGTGATGTTATCAGCATTTATTCGGAATTTATTACCTTCCCCAGGGAAATTTTTAAAAGTGTTTCCGTAAGAATAAGAAAATGCTCTTCTTCCTCCGTCTAGCGCTCTTCTTTCGGCTTCGAGCTTTGCCCTTTCACCTTCAAGCTTGGCTCTTTTTTCTTCCAGGCGCGCTCTTTCTTTTTCCAGCTTCGCCCTTTTTTTAGCTGTTGCAGCAGATTCTTTAACATTCTGCTCTGCCAGCCTGAAAGATCTTTCCATTTCTGGAGACCATTTCATATCTCCGACAGTCTTGAACGCATAGACTTTTACATCCGGAGCATTTGGCGGTGGCGGCGGAGCATCAGGGAAGTCAAAATTGAAATCCGACATTTCAAGAATTTTTGGTTCTCCTTTAGTAATAATTTCCCAATCGACCTCTCTCTTTAATTTATCAATTCTAGAATCCTTCCCTAATCTCTGCATCATTTCATTATCATTGATTTTCACAGCTTCAGCAGCCAATGCAGCAATTTCTTTAACTCTGGTCTGAAATTCTTCACTTTCAGGTTTAAGCTTTTCTAACCCTTTACTCTTTTCAGCAATATTTTTATTTAAGGCAGAGATTCTTTTTTGAGTTTCTTTTAAATCTCGTGGAGGGACTACATTATCATTTTTTAAATTTGGAGCAATCGTATCTTTCTTAATAATCGCCTTATCTTCTTTTTTGATTTGGGAAACAGCTTTCTCAATCTCTAAATTGGTAGCCTTAATTTCCTGGTTTTTGGCGTTAACCAAATAAGCAAAAGCTACTGAAAATACAACCGGTAATGCAAAAATTCTACGCGCATACCCGAATTTGGTTTTAGGTTTTTGTAACATTTTTAATCGTTTTTTTAAATTGGAACTTAAAAACGGACTGGTGGCAGGCAACTGATTTCCGGAAAAGTGGCTTGCTAAAAGCATCTGCGCAAATGCTTTGGTGTCCGATTGTTTTACGGCCTTTTTATCAGCCAGGTATTCGTGAATTAAACTGATTTCTTTTTTAATGATATGAAAAAAAGGATTGAACCAGAAAACAGAAGTAATGATCTCAATAAAAATTTTATCGAAGGAATGTTTCTGCTCAATATGTACCATTTCATGCTTCAAAATCTGCTTTCCAATGTCTGAATTCAAGGTGATGGAATTCTTCCAGAAAAGGTTTTTAAAGTAAGAAAACGGTGCTTCTGTAAGATTGGTTCGGTAAAAATTGATACCGTCGAAGCTTTCTCTCTGAAACTGTCTTTTAAGCTGCTGGATCCTGAAAATCCCGTAGATAAATCTTCCTAAAAAATAGAAAGAAACCAGTCCCAGAGCTGAAAGAATAATTCTAAAATAAGGGTAATCATGCGTTGAGTTTTTATTGTTAAAATTCTGTACCGTATCTATTAATTTATAGATGTCATTGCTTACTTCAATGGTAAAATCTTCAATTTTTATCAAAGGGAGCAGCAACGATATCAGCATCGCAGACAAAAGATAAAATCTGTTGTAGTGATGAAATGTCTTGTCTTTTAAAGACAATTTATAATACAAAAACATTACACCGGAACACAAAATAACTTTTCCGAAGTATAGAAGTACAGTTTCCATAGGTATTAGTTTTTCTTTTTAAGTTCGTTCAGAAGCATTTCAAGGTCTTCTACCGTCATTTCATTTTTTTCCACCAGGAATGAAACTGCACTTTTATATGAACCTTTGAAATAATTTTTCACCAGACTTTTCATTGTCTTCCCGGAATACTGCTCCTTAGAAACCAAAGGAAAATATTCATGCTGTCTTCCGTAAACATTGTAATCTACAAACTCCTTTTCCTTCAATACTTTCAAAATGGTTGACACCGTATTGGTATGAGGTTTTGGTTCAGGAAATAAATCAAGGACATCTTTCAGAAATCCTTTTTCCAGCTTCCATAGATATTGCATCACTTGCTCCTCTGCTTTTGTTAATGTCTGAATCTTCATATTTTTCATTTATCATTAGTAGTGATATGTATTCACGATTAATATCACTAAGAAATTAGTTATACAAATGTAGAAATAAAAACGAACCAAACAACTATTTTTTTAGTGATAAAACGAACATCAATATAATCATCTGAAAATCAAGCTAATAATTTTTATTAAAATTTGTTAAATTTTTAAACTATAAAGTTATTCCCTATTTAATTCGGGAAAGAAAGTAAAATTCTTTCTGAAATTCTTAAATTGAATGGACAAAACATTGCTATCACCATCACCATGAAAAAAGATCTAGAAAAGGAAAAACAACTTGCAGCAAAAGAAGCCGTAAAATATGTAAGTGACAATAAAATTATAGGTCTCGGAACCGGTTCAACCATATATTATGCTATTAAAGAAATTGCAGAACTTGTGAAAAACGGGTTCCAGATCCAGGCTGTTCCAACATCAGATAAAACAGAGGAATTAGCTATTTCCCTGGGAATTTCCATTATTGACATTAATACTATCGATACAATTGATATAACAATTGATGGCGCAGATGAATTTACTAAAGATTTAACATTAATCAAAGGTGGCGGCGGTGCCTTGCTTCGGGAAAAAATTGTTGCATCGATGACAAAAGAAGAAATAATTATTGCCGATTCATCAAAATACGTGGAAAAACTTGGCAAATTCAAGCTGCCGATTGAAGTAATTCCTTTTGCATCAAAATATGTTCATTCAAAAATTCGCGATTTACAAGGAGAAGGGAATATTCGGTTTATTCAAAATCGGCCATTTTTAACTGATGAAGGCAACTATATCATTGATGTAGATTTTGGTTTCATTACCAATCCTCCGGAATTGTCGCATGCGCTCAATGAAATTGAAGGTGTTGTGGGACATGGCTTATTTATCGATCTTGCCCAAAAAGTGATTATGGCAAATAATGATGAAATCATTGTATTTGAAAAATAATTTAATCCACCTGTTATATACCTTTCAAAAAATGTATAAAACCATCATTTTTGCAACAATGAACAATTAATATTAAAGATTTGTTAAAATTTATTAAATAAAATTAAAATGAATTTGTCTTAACTCAGAAAATATATTTATTTTAGTGCTTTAAAAATTTCTCATGAAAAGATATAATTTGTTAATTGTACTATTACTACTTATTTTTAACGTGACAACCGCTCAGAAAAAAGGCTCTCCCGCAGCGGATTTCAGTGCAATAGGTGAAGCTAAAACCAAAATTGAAAATACCGTTCCCCTAGTTATTAAAAATTTAAAAGAGATCAGTGAAAAAGAAAATGATCCTAATATTCTTTCCAACGGAACCACCGCATTATCGAAAGAATATGGGAAAGTGGAACTTGAATGGCGTCTCTACAGAGGTAATATGAACAACTGTATCCTGAACAACTCTTCCAAAAAAGCAAAAAAATGCATGGAATATCATAATTCTATGTTCAGAGGTACGCTTATCAACTACAACAATTATATCACAAACCTTACCAGAAAAAATGGATATCTTGGAGTAGAAGGCGATACAAAATTTGATTTTAACCCTTCTGAAATTACTACAAAGCTGAATGAATCCTACTTTAACGGAAACGATGCCGCAAACAGAATGAAAGGAATGCAGAAAAAAGAGTTTTTAGGCCAGACAATGGCTGATGATAATGCACTTAAGCCTTTTAATCAATTGGTACAGTAAAATACTCACACAACCACTTATATCAATCCCGCTTTTCCAGGCGGGATTTTTTATATTCTACTCCTAATTTTATGGCATAATAATTATAGTATCAGTAATTAAAATAAAAAGATGAGCACATTAAAAAAAGGAGATATGGTAAAATGGCAATTCAGCAATGGAGAAACCCACGGAATTATTACCAAAGTACATACGAAAGATTTTGTATTTATGAACAGACAGAGAAGAGCCTCCGAAGAAAATCCACAATATGAAGTTATGAGCGAAAAAACAGGAAAATCGGCTGTACATAAAGCATCAGCCTTAAAGAAAATGTAAAGGCCGCAAATTTGCAGCCTTTACATCTATTTGTTATTTTATTTTATCATAAATAAATTTGGTGACAATTGCGCCAAAAAGATAATAGGCAACCGTCATTATTTTTTTCTGATTATTCTCAGCAACCGGCGTGTCATCGAGTCCAAGTTTTTCAGGAAGTGCGACAGCTCCAAGCCCCATTAGGATTCCTGATGCCATATTAAAACCGGTAGTTGCCGTTGCAGCGTAATACATTCCGTTTCCAATGACATCTCCCGCCAATGTTGCAGCATACAGCTGATCATGATTGGTAACTTTCGCATCTACCTTATCCAGTGCTTTGTTTAAAGCTTCTTCTCCCACTTTATTAATTTCGGGAACATTATCGAAATTCTTTCTGATAACTTCATGCAGAAGGCTTAGTGCCACGGCGCCGCCCAAACCTGCGATAATCTTTTTGTACATAATATTGTAATTTAAAGGTGTTATTAGTCTATCTGCACAAATTAAGCCATTTGAGTAAGGTTGAGGTTTAGGCTAAGATTCTCATTACCTATTATTCATATACAATAAAAAAGAGTATTGCCTTTTGACAATACTCTCTGTAGTAGCGGGAACCGGACTCGAACCGATGACCTTCGGGTTATGAGCCCGACGAGCTACCTACTGCTCCATCCCGCGGTGTATTTTTTAAAACGCCACCACAGCGTTCTTAGTAGCGGGGACACGACTCGAACGTGCGACCTTCGGGTTATGAGCCCGACGAGCTACCTACTGCTCCACCCCGCAATGTATTTTTTGTAACGTCACCGCCGACGTTAAACTTAGTAGCGGGAACCGGACTCGAACCGATGACCTTCGGGTTATGAGCCCGACGAGCTACCTACTGCTCCATCCCGCGATATTGGATTGCAAATATACGACATTTTTTTGAAAATCCTAATTTTTCTTTTAAATAAAGGACTTTTACGAAAACTATTGTAATATTTGTATCTTTGAATATGGCAAAAATATTAAAAATATATCCCGAAAACCCTCAGGAAAATCTTATCAATGAGGTTATTAAAACATTAAACAATGGCGGATTAATTATTTATCCTTCCGATACGGTGTATGCATTAGGCTGTAATATTTTTGATGTTAAAGCAATGGAAAAGCTCGCACAGCTTAAAAAAATAAAGCTTGAAAAATCACAGTTCTCCATTATTTGTAATGATCTTAGCCATTTGTCAGACTTCACCAGACCTATTGATACTTCTGTGTTCAGGTTCCTTAAAAGTCATCTTCCCGGACCATTTACCTTCATTCTGGATGCCAATAAAAGTTTGCCCCTGGCTTATAAAGGACATAAAACAATTGGTATCCGTGTTCCTGATCATCCGATTCCGCAGCTGATTGTTGAAAAACTAGGTCACCCGATTGCATCAACTTCCATTAAAGATGATGACGAAATCATTGAATATTCTACCGATCCTGAATTAATCGCAGAAAAATATGATCACCTTGTGGACATTGTCATTGATTCCGGATATGGAGATAATGTCGCTTCCACCATCGTCGATCTTACTTCAGGCGAACCGGAAGTGATCCGTCAGGGAAAAGGGATAATTTAAGAATATTTATCTAAGTTTAAACATTCGATACACTATTTACTGATATTTACTTATCTGTATTTTAACATTATGAAAATACTTACCTCGCCTGCTAAATTAATGAATACCGAAAATACCACGGATCTGCTGAAAACAACAGCTCCGAAGTTCATTGATGAAGCAGCTCTCATACAATCTTATTTAAAAGAAAAATCGCCCAAATATCTTTCTGAGCTTATGGAAATTTCAACCAAATTAGCAGATGAAAACTGGGAAAGAAACCAAAAGTGGAAAGCAAAACCTTCAGCAAAGGAATCTGCGCCGGCATTATTTGCTTTTACAGGTGAAGTCTACAGAGGCCTTGATGCAAAAACGCTTGACAAAAACGCAGTAGATTATCTGCAGAAAAATCACAGGATCCTTTCGGGATTGTACGGATTGCTGAAACCTTCTGATAAAGTGATGCTTTATCGTCTGGAGATGGGACGTCCGTTCGAATTTGAGCACTATAAAAATCTCTATGAATTCTGGAAAGAAAAGGTTACGGAACAACTGAATACTGAGCTCAAAAAGAATGAAATTCTTCTTAATCTTGCAAGTAACGAATATTTTAAAGTTGTTGACCGTAAAAAACTTAATCACCCTGTCATAGACTTTGATTTTTATGAACTTAAAGACGGAAAGCCTAAAACAATTGTGGTTTATACGAAGCACGCCAGAGGTTTAGTCGTAAGGTTCTGCGCCGAAACCAATGCCAAAACACTGAATGATGTGAAAGCTTTTAATTATGAAGGCTACAGAATCGATGAAGATAAATCAACCGACACCAAACTGGTTTTTACAAGATAAATGACGATTTCTGAATATAAAAAGTATTTTAAAACAGAACTTTCCGGGCTTTACAACGACTCTGAAAGTGCTTTCTTAAGCGCTGTCTTTGTTGAAAAAATTGTAGGATTTAATTCATTTTACCAGCGGAGATTTTCTGATCAGTCTTTATTGCATGATGATGAAAAAAAACTTTTTGATATCATCCTTGAATTAAAAAAGAACAGGCCTTATCAGCATATTCTGGGTGAAACAGAATTTTACGGAATGACTTTTTTCGTAAATGAAAACGTATTGATCCCCCGACCGGAAACGGAAGAACTGCTGGAATTGGCCATAAAAGAAATAAAACAGCATTTTGTCATTCTGAATATAAACCGAAGGTTTACGAACGAAGTTCACAAGCGTAATGAAGAATCTTTAGAAGCAATTTCTGTTGAAATAACTAAAAAGACATTAAAAATCCTGGACATCGGAACCGGAAGCGGAATCATTCCTCTTGTTTTAAAAAAACATTTTCCGGATGCTGAAGTTTCTTCAATAGATTATTCTGAAAAAGCATTAGAAGTAGCGAAAAAGAATGCTGATTTTCATCAGTTACCTATTAATTTTATTCATGGTGATTACCTGAATTTTGAGTTAAAAGAACAGTATGATGTCATTATTTCCAATCCACCCTACATTGGAATTGATGAACAGGATGAAATTGAAGAGCCAGTAAAAGGTTTTGAGCCGACAATGGCACTCTTCTCTCCCACTTCAGATGCGCTGATTTTCTATCGTAAAATTGCTGCAGATAGTCAAAAACATTTATCAGACAATGGATTATTGTTCCTTGAAATCAATCAGAAATTAGGACCAGAAACTTTGGAATTGTATTCTAAAGATTTATCTGAAGCTCAATTAATAAAGGATTTATCGGGTAATGACAGGTTTATTTTCGGAAAAATGTAAGCAATACAGGAAAGCAGGTTTGTGTTGACAGTGTAGAAGTGGCGGTGAATAAGCTTTTAGATTAAATCTCATATTAAAATATTTTATCAGACTTTGCGTTATACATGAAAAAACTAAACCGTGTATCTGCATGAAAAAAACATTTTGCTTTATAGGAATCTTATTGATTTCGTTAACATCAGCCCAGGAATTTACCACTTTTAAAAATGGACTAATTTATAATGAAAAGACAATGGATAAACTTGGGAAAATTGTTGATTCTTTACATCTGAAATATAAAACCTGTGATCTTACAAAAGTTTTTTATTCAAAGAAACAGGTAAAAGGATGTATTATCAATCTTAACTCAGGAAATATTGCCCAGGCAAAAAAAGATATGGACAACAATATTTCCTTGGAAAACTTCATCCTAAAATACCCTGCTGCTTTAGTAAGAAAAGACATTCTTATTACAAAAACGAAGACAAAAGATTATAATAAAAAAGATATTATAAGGTATGATGAATTATCCCTAAATGATGACTATGATTTTTATCTGGAAAAAAATTATAAGAAAGCTTCCGTAGAAAAATCTGAAAAAGGAACATGGGTGTATGACTATCAGCCGAAAACCTCCTATTCGGAAGAATATATTAAAGCATTTTATTTTCCCGAAAATTTTAAAAGTATTCCTCTAGATCAGAAATATTCAAAACAAATTGTTTACTCTGATTGTCTCATTGACCTCTCAACAACAAAATTTAAAGAAAATGCTAAAAGCGAAAGATTTAATGCTACTATTTCCCTTCCTGAAAATTGGCAGAGTCTTCCAAAAAATGAAAAAGAAAAACTTCTAGATGAGATGAGATCATCGGAGGCCGTTGGATCATGCAGTAATGATTTTAGTCCAAGGATTCAGGGTGTGAACATGGCGCTTTTATCTGCTGAAACCGCCCATTGGGAGATCTTTTTAAAGTCTCACCTTGATATTATGAATGACCGTTTTGAAAGGGTATCTGATGCAAGCTATGCTTGGAAAGACCGAAAGACATATATCAAAGAGCTGGAAGAACTTGATATAAATGTCCCTGACCTTTTGCTGGGAATTTACTTCAGAATAGATAATCCAGAGAAGAACCATTATTATGGCAATATTGGAAGATTAGGACGGGCCATCTCAGAATCTAAAGATAATAAGTTGTTTCTTGCACAAATCCTTTCAATGGTAGAAGATGAAAAGCTGGATGATTACAACAGAGTTTTAGCCTATTTTCTATATATAAACTGTAATTATTACACTAAAAGTAAAACAGAGAAAAAATTTAACAATGCCAAGATTATTAATGCCGTAAAAACACTTCCTAAATATCTGGCAGACAATATCAAAGTAGAAACAATATAAGCAAAAAAACCAATGAAACAATTCATTGGTTTTTAATTATCATTTAATTGAATTTTATCCTATCCTCTTCCTCACGAATATTTCGTAAGCCAGGTAAATCAGCGGTAATGCCATAATTCCAAGATAAACAGAATTGGATATGGCAGCTTGCGGCTGAGTAGCAACCGCGTATACCAATCCGAAAAAAGCACCTCCCAAATGGGCAGCGTGTCCGATATTATCGTGCTGATTCGGGTTCAGCATCATATAAACAGAATAACTGAAATAAATAAGTCCGAATATAAATCCCGGAATGCCTACCGGAATAAAAAACATATAAATTTCAAGATGAGGAATCATTGCAATAGAAGCAAATAGAATCCCGGAAACCCCACCGCTGGCACCGATTGCAGAATACCACGGCTGTCTCTGATACACAAAAAGAGAAAATATATTCCCAAGTAAGATAGATCCGAAATAAATCAAAATAAATCCAAAACTACCGAAACCCTGGATCACGACCGGCCCAAAAAAATAAAGGGTCAGCATGTTGAACACCAAGTGGAAAATATCTGCATGCAGAAATCCGGAAGAAAGCAGACGAATGTATTCGTTTCTGTTGCGGATTGCTCCTACATTAAACTTATATTTTTCAAAATTGCTGCTGCCATTCGGTGCTATGAAGCTTATAATGGCGGTAATTGCTATAACGAGTATTAAAATATTCATACTTTACTAACTTTAATGATCAGAATTGTTTTCACTCTGAAACAGATCACCAATCATGCCATCTTCATCTGCACCTGTTGTTGGTTCCGGATCTTCGTATACTTCATCCTCTTCTTCTTCTTCAGGTTCCGGAATGGTGATATTGATTGTTTTTACTTTAAACTTGGTAAACTGATTTCCGATTGCTTTAATTCCTTTTACAGCAATAAATTCATCGATATTGACCGTTTCCGGATCTCTTTCTTTGCCTTTATCTTTAGCGAAAATAATTTCAGCAGTAGCGCCGTTTGAAACAATAACATTTTCAATGAATGACTTAGGATGTTCCGAAGGCATAAAGGTTTGCAGATTCGGAGTATTCTCAAATAAGAATCTCTTAATGAAATAAATATCCTTTTCACCATCAAAATAAATGCAAGTTACCGGCTGATTCGGACGCCATTTTTCCAGCACCAGATATTCATCATCAAAACGGTTTCCTAGATCAAATGAAACGAGCTTAGCCTCACCGTTGGTATTGATAGTCAATATTTTATCATCTCCTTTAAAGCTTCCCAGCAACGTTCCTCTTCCATCAGCATTTAATCTTCGTACCGTGTCATCAAACCAGATTTTTCTCGGCGCAAGAGTAGAAACACCTTCTTCTTTCAGGTCAACTTTCTTTATTGAATATTTAGTTACCAGATTTCCCTTGGAATCCCGTCCTTTAATGCCCAGCTCAGAAAAATCAACATCCATTTTATTCTTTCTGATCCTTGGATTCGGCTTTAAAAGAACGCTTACCGTTTCCGCTTCACCATTAGGATTTGCTGAAAAATAAAGTACTTCCGAACCTTTTTTATCTGAAGCTAAAGGGTAATCCGTATTTCTTGTAACACCTGTCACAGAGAATCGCTTCATATAATAAGCCCCGTCCCGTCCTTCACGGTAAATCATATTGTAAACCGTTCTTTTATCATTTTTCTTCCATATGGCAACGTGCAGAATATCTTTTCCGATAAATGTTTTTGCTTCTACCTTTACCACCTTCATGCTTCCGTCTTTCCTGAATGTAATAATATCGTCAATATCCGAGCAATCGAATAAATACTGATCTTTCTTGAGAGAAGTTCCGATGAAACCTTCTTCAAAGTTGGCATAGAATTTTTCATTGGCCACCGCTACTTTGGTTGCATCAATCGTATCGAAAATTCTTAATTCCGTTCTTCTCTGGCGGTCTTTTCCGTATTTTTTCTGAATATTCAGATAATAATCGATGGCATACTGAACAAGATTTTCCAAATGATGTTTTACCTGCTCGATCTTACCTTCAAGAGCGGCAATATTTTCTTTAAATTTATCTAAATCGAATCTTGAAATTCTCTTGATCCTGATCTCCGTTAATTTTAAAATATCTTCTTCGGTAACGGCTCTTAAAAGATGTCCGGTATGAGGTTTTAATCCTTTATCAATTGTTTTCAAAACATCTTCCCAGGTTTTTACCTCTTCAATGTCGTGGTAAATTCTGTTCTCTATAAAAATTCTTTCCAATGAAGAGAAATGCCAGCTTTCCTGTAATTCATGAAGTTCGATTTCGAGCTCTTTTTTAAGTAACGAAACCGTGTGATCGGTATTCATCCTTAAAATATCGGAAACATTCATGAACATCGGTTTGTCTCCGACAATAACACACGCATTCGGAGAGATCGTCACCTGACAGTCCGTAAATGCGTACAAAGCATCGATGGTTTTGTCCGGAGAGACATCATTGTGAAGATGAATTAAGATCTCAACTTTATCTGATGTATTATCTTCAATTTTTTTAATCTTGATCTTTCCTTTCTCATTGGCTTTTAAAATAGAATCAATAAGATCGCTCGTGGTCTTGGAATACGGAAGTTCTGTAATGATCAGCGTATGTTTATCCAGCGGTGAAATTTTAGCTCTCGCCCTTACCTTTCCGCCTCTTTGCCCATCATTATATTCAGAGACATCCAGATAGCCTGCCGTAAGAAAATCCGGGAACAGCTCAAACTTTTTCCCTTTCAAGTATGCTACGGAAGCACTGATCAATTCATTAAAATTGTGAGGAAGAATTTTTGTGGAAAGACCAACGCCGATACCTTCTACACCCTGGGCGAGAAGTAACGGAAACTTTACAGGAAGATCAATGGGTTCATTATTTCTCCCGTCGTAGGACTTCGCCCACTCTGTTGTTTTAGGATTAAAAACGACCTCAAGCGCAAAGGGTGTCAGCCGTGCTTCGATATATCTTGCCGCAGCCGCAGAGTCACCGGTATAGATATTCCCCCAGTTTCCCTGAGTGTCGATCAGCAGTTCTCTCTGGCCAATTCCCACCATGGCATCGGTAATCGAGGCATCACCGTGAGGGTGATATTTCATCGTATTTCCTACGATATTGGCTACTTTGTTGTAACGTCCGTCTTCCAGCTCACGCATCGAGTGCATGATTCTTCGCTGAACAGGTTTAAAACCATCATACACCGACGGAATTGCCCGGTCTAAAATTACATAAGAAGCATAATCCAGAAACCAGTCTTTATACAGACCGGAAACTTTTTTTAAGCTCTCACCTTCATGCGGATGTTCTTCTGTCATTATTTATATATTAGCTCTTTTCTCTTTATTTATTTTGATCACCTTATGTAAGGAAAATCTTAAATCGGTGATCTCTTTTTTGGTAAGATATGAAATTTCATATTTCAATAAAGTACTGCCATTATTTTTACTGGAGATCGTAATGTAAAGTCTTTTCATAAAAAACATATTAATAATCTCAAATTTCAGCAGCTTGTATTTTGGGAATTCATCATTCAACGGTTTCTGCAAAAAGGGGATAACATTTCTGTTTCTGAAATGCAGGGCCTCACCATCGCTATCATACTCAAAAATCTGTCTTCCGTTGAGGTAAAACAAAAATATGGTTAGAATTGGTATTGCGATAAGCAGAAAGCTCTTTTTTCCTAAAATATTAAATCTGTATTCCTCTAAAAAATAAGCTCCGATACCCGCTGCCAGGAACATAAGCAGCAACGTATTGATAAAGCTGTATACCGAAGTTTTGTTACGGTTACTTAATCTCATATCTGTCGTTTGTGTTTTTTTTAAATCTTAATTATTTTTTTTTCATCATGCTTTTTATGCCAAAACTTCCTTCTTGTCAATATCAGGATCTTCCACGACAAGATTTTCAAGGATAAAGACCTGTCGGTCGGGCGTATTTTTACCCATGTAAAATTCCAGCAACTGATCGATTGTCTGGTCTTTCCCGACAACCACCGGTTCCAGGCGGATATCTTTACCGATAAAATGCTTGAATTCATCCGGGGAGATCTCTCCTAATCCTTTGAATCGTGTGATCTCAGGGTTTTTTCCAAGTTCATTCAAAGCTTTTACCCGTTCCGCTTCAGAATAGCAGTATCTGGTTTCTTTCTTATTTCTTACCCTGAACAAAGGGGTCTGAAGAATATACAAGTGCCCGTTTTTAATAAGATCAGGGAAAAACTGTAAAAAGAATGTGATCATCAGCAGGCGGATGTGCATTCCGTCGACATCGGCATCGGTGGCGATAATCACCTGATTATACCTGAGATCTTCCAGGCTTTCTTCAATATTCAGTGCAGCCTGCAACAAGTTGAATTCTTCATTTTCATACACGACCTTTTTCGTTAGGCCGTAGCAGTTCAAAGGTTTACCTTTTAACGAAAATACAGCCTGTGTCTCTACATCCCTTGATTTGGTAATAGATCCTGATGCAGAATCTCCCTCCGTGATAAAGATCTGGGTTTCGCCCTTTCTTTCATTTTTCTGATCGTTGTAGTGCTGCCTGCAATCCCGAAGCTTTTTATTGTGAAGGGAAACTTTTTTAGCCCGTTCTCTGGCCAGCTTCTGAATTCCGGAAAGCTCTTTTCTTTCTCTTTCGGAAATTAAAATTTTTCTTTGAATAGCCTCTGCTACTTCAGGATTTTTATGTAAAAAGTTATCGAGTTTACTCTTCAGGAAATCGATCACAAAAGTTCTCACCGTTGGTCCGTTTGGCCCGATATCATTGGATCCTAGCTTTGTTTTGGTCTGGGACTCGAAAACCGGTTCTTCCACGTTAATGGAAATGGCTGCAACAATAGATTTTCTAACGTCTGATGCATCAAAATTTTTATTGAAGAATTCACGAATCGTTTTCACATACGCCTCACGGAAGGCGTTAAGGTGTGTTCCTCCCTGCGTGGTATTCTGTCCGTTAACAAAAGAAAAATACGTCTCCGTCTGGGATTTATCGGTATGGGTGATGGCCACCTCAATATCATTATCCTTCAAGTGAACGATTGGATACAGGGTTTCATTCTCCAGCTCTTCTTCAAGCAAGTCTTTTAATCCGTTTTCGGAATAAAAAGTTTCGCCGTTGAAAAATATTTTAAGCCCGGGATTAAGGTATGCATAGTTCCGGAGCATTCTTTCGATGTATTCTTTCCTGAATTTAAAATTCAGGAAAATATCGCCGTCCGGAATAAAAGAGATCTCGGTTCCGTTCCGGTCTGAAGTATCTTTTTCATCATAATTTTCGGTGATCATTCCTTTGGAGAACTCAGCCATTTTTAGCCTCCCGTCCCGGAATGAGCGGACGCGGAAATATTCGGAAAGTGCATTTACCGCTTTTGTACCTACCCCATTCAGACCAACGGATTTTTTGAAAGCTTTGCTGTCGTACTTACCTCCGGTATTCATTTTAGAAACAGCGTCCACCACTTTTCCGAGCGGAATACCCCGTCCGAAATCACGGATGGTAACCTTACCGTCGTCTAGTTTTATTTCAATTCTTTTACCGGCCTTCATCCTGAACTCATCGATGGAGTTGTCCAGGATTTCTTTCAGTAAAATGTATATCCCATCATCGGCAGAAGAACCGTCTCCCAGCTTCCCGATGTACATCCCGGGGCGCAAACGGATGTGTTCCTGCCAATCGAGGGTTCTGATATTATCTTCGGAATAGATTGGATTTATTTCTTGTGACATATGTTATTTCAGCAAACATACAAAAATACGAAAATGATAAAAAATATCCCAAGGTTTTACATTATTTTTCACGAATATTTTGTTGAAAATCCACGGTTTTCAGAACTAAAGACAAGTAAACTCAGGTAAAAAGTAAGAAGTAAGAAGTAAAAAAGTTATAGCAGAATAAAAAAGTTAAATATCCTTCTGTCATTCTGAAAGAACGAAGAATTTCTACAATCAAACTATTAAGATTCTGAACTTCGCACGCCAACATTCAGCTTATATTAAAAATGAAACTTTTAAGACAATCTCTAACTACTTAAAGTTAAAAAAGAAATTCATGCAAGCATTTACATTTAATTCTAAAAACAAGCATTAAGTATATGCCTGAATTATTTAAATCCAATACAACTGCATTAAAAATTTTGAATTAAATTCGGTACTTTAAAAAAGATCTTGAATGATACAACTTCCACTGTCAAAGCTTTCCAATGTAGGAACCACCATATTCAGCCAGATGACGCAGCTGGCCAATGAAAATGAAGCCATCAATCTGTCACAGGGATTTCCGGATTTTATGCCGGATCCTGAGCTGTTAAACTATGTTGATCATTTTATCAAAAAAGGATTTAACCAGTATGCGCCAATGGGCGGAATGATCGGCCTAAAAGAAGAAATCGCCAAAAAAATCGAAAATGCCCATCAGGCAGTATATCATCCGGATCGGGAGATCACGGTGACAGCGGGCGGTACCCAGGCTATTTTTACCGCGATTGCCAGCTTTGTAAAAAAAGATGATGAAGTGATTATTTTTGAACCGGCCTACGATTGTTACGAGCCTACCGTTGAGCTTTTCGGGGGAATTGTAAAACGCTTTGAAATGAAAGCACCGGATTATGAAATCGACTGGAATACCGTAAAGAATCTGGTTACTGATAAAACAAGGATGATCATCATCAACAATCCGAATAATCCTGCCGGGAAGGTTTTAAAAGAAAATGACATTCAGGAACTTATTAAAATAGTCAAAGAAACATCCATACTTATTTTAAGCGATGAAGTGTATGAAAATATCGTTTTTGACGGAAGAGAGCATTTAAGCGTCAGTAAATATCCTGAATTAAAAGAAAGAAGTATTATGATCGCATCATTCGGAAAGCTATTTCATGTGACAGGCTGGAAGATTGGATATTGTGCTGCTCCCGAAAATCTGACTAATGAATTCAGAAAGATCCACCAGTTCAATGTTTTTTCTGTTAATACACCCATTCAGCTTGCATTGGCTGAATACATGAAAAACCATGACCATTACAATTACCTCAATCAGTTTTTTCAGGAAAAAAGGGATTTTTTACGACAGGGACTGTCGAATACGTCTTTTGAATTGCTGGATTGTGAAGGAACGTATTTCCAGGCTTTACGATATGATAAGATCTCTGATAAAAATGATCTTGATTTTGCCCGTGAGCTTACGATTTCCCATAAAGTAGCGAGTGTTCCGTTTTCATCTTTTTATAAAAATAAGCGGGACGAAAAGGTAATCCGTCTGTGTTTTGCCAAAAAGCAGGAAACGCTGGAAAGGGCGATTGAGAATTTATCGAAGTTATAAAATAAATTCCGGTGGCTTCGGCTCCGCTCAGCCACCGGAAGATGAAGTATATCGGCTTTTACAGGGGAATTATATTTTACACATGAGCCACAAAAGAGATTTTTGATTTCTTGGAAAACATTTCAGAGCACATTAGAGAAAAAATCAAAGATTTTTAAAAACTTATGTGTTCTAAAATATACGCAAAGCTTTATTCTAATGTGACTTATGTGCTTAAAAAGCTTTTGCCACTTTTGTGGTTAAAATTTCAATGGGCTGCATGGATTTGAACGCAGAGCTCACGGAGAAATGTCACTGCATTCTGTTGAAAGGTTCACAAAGCCGTTTCACTTATAAAAGATCACTAAGGCTCACTTAAAACCTGTCAAATATTGAACATTTAATTTCTTATAATTTCTTCATGATAAAATAAAAAATCAAAGATTTTTAAAAACTTATGTGTTCTAAAATATACGCAAAGCTTTATTCTTTAATCTAATGTGGCTCATGTGTTTAAAAAGCTTTTGCCACTTTTGTGGTTAAGATTTCTAAGCGTTTCACGGATTTTTACGGATAAATGTATTTACACATAAGTCACAGAAGAATTTTCATATCTTGAAAATATTGTAGAGCACATCAGAGAAAAAATCAAAGATTTTTAAAGCTTATGTGTTCTAAAATATACGCAAAGCTTTATCCTTTAATCCAATGTGGCTCATGTGTTTAAAAAGCTTTTGCCACTTTTGTGGTTAAAATTTCAATGGGCTGCATGGATTTGAACGCAGAGCTCACGGAGAAATGTCACTGCATTCTGTTGAAAGGTTCACAAAGCCGTTTCACTTATAAAAGGTCACTAAGGCTCACTTAAAACCTGTCAAACATTGAACATTTAATTTCTTACAATTTCTTCATTATAAAATAAAAAATCAAAGATTTTTAAAACTTATGTGTTCTAAAATATACGCAAAGCTTTATCCTTTAATCCAATGTGACTCATGTGTTTAAAAAGCTTTTGCCGCTTTTGCGGTTAAGTTTCCACGCGTTGCACGGATTTTCACAGGTGATGGTGGAGCTTCAGAGCTTCCTTTTCTAAATTGGTAATTTGACAGCACTAATTATCAATTTAAACCGGTGATTTCGAGAGTCTCAATCACCGGTTTTTAAATTATTTATTATAAAAACATTCCGCCGGAAGCTTCAATTCTTTGTCCGTTGATCCAGCCGGCATCTTCGGTACAAAGGAAAGCGACTACTCCACCGACATCATCCGGAAGTCCGGCTCTCCCTAACGCTGTATTGCCTGCAACCATCGCATTGATATTTTTATCATCTCTGGTTCTTCCGCCTCCGAAGTCTGTTTCAATTGCACCCGGAGCCACAACATTCGCTTTGATCTTTCTTGGCCCCAGCTCTTTGGCCATATATCTTGTAAGCATTTCTACCCCTGCTTTGATCGAGCCGTATACAGAAGATCCCGGCAGCGCAAATCTCGCAAGCCCTGAAGAAACGTTGATAATTCCGCCATTGTCATTGATGAAGGGTAAAAACTTCTGAGTAAGGAAAAATACACCCTTAAAATGAATATCCACCACATCGTCAAGCTGCTCTTCCGTAATATCAGGAATCGGTGCATACAGGGCTGTTCCTGCATTATTCACTAAATAATCAATGTTTCTGCTTCCTATATTTTCCTCAAGATGATCACCTACGGTTTTCACGAAAGCATCAAAACTTCCCGTATCTTTTGTGTTGAGCTGATAAGCGATCGATTTTCTGCCCAATGCCTGAATTTCACTCACTACTTTATCAGCCTCTTCTTTATTGCTGTTGTAGGTAATGATCACATCAAGACCCTTCTCGGCAATTTTAATTGCTGAATTTCTTCCCAAACCACGGCTTCCGCCGGTAACTACTGCAATTTTTGTTCTTGCTTCCATTTTTTATTATTTTTTTGATAAAACAAAGTTCACTCATTTCAGGACATCCGTGTTAGCTTTAATCAAACTGAAATTTGCAAAATTCAAATCACGACCGGAATTCCAGTGGTGCCAATGTTGTCTTTTTCTTAAAAAAGTTGGAAAAATGGGCGATTTCTTCAAATCCTAAGGCATAAGATATTTCAGAGACATTCCATTTTGTTTGTTTGAGCAGTATTTTTGCCTCCTGAACAATTCTTTCGGCAATAATTTCAGTAGTAGTCTTACCGGTGCTTTCCTTTAATTTTTTGTTTAAATAATTCACATGAACTGCCAGCCGGTCGGCATAGTCCTTTGCTGTTTTCAGCTGGAGTCGCTGATCGGAAGACTCAATAGGAAACTGCCTTTCCAGCAATTCAATAAACAGGGAAACCACGCGTAACGAAGCATCATTTGAGGTTGATAATTTTGAGGCAGGCTGCAGCTTCTGCCCGTAATGAATAAGCTCTAACACGTAATTTCGGATAAGATCATATTTAAAAATATAATCGGAATCAATTTCTGTTTTGATCTTCCGGTACAGCTGCTCGAATTTCGTCTGCGAGATCATCATCAATTTCAAATAAAGGAATATTCCCCGGCTGGAAGATCGGCAGGTCTTCAAGCGTGTTGTATGATTTATCTTTAATAAAAAAATCTTCGGTAAATACACAAAAACTTCCTGACTGGTTATTGTCTTCGGGAATCCAATGATACGGCACTTTGGGGGTAGCAAACAGCAAAGCATTCTTTTTAATCTGTATGACCTTGTCTGCATATTCCGCCCTGTTCCTTCCTCTGATCAGGCTTATTTTATAATATTTCCGCCTGTTGTACGGCATCTCCGAAGTCAGTTTTATTTTTTCTAAGGTCTGTGCAATATCAAATACATTGAAATGCCCGATTTCTTTGTGCAGGCCTTTGGGAAATATGTTTTCAAGATCTGTTCCGAGCTTGGAAGTCATTTCACGGTAAAAATCATCCAGTGATGCATAGGAAGTATGTGCTGTTTTTTCCATACCTAAAATTTGTATAATTCAAATGTACGAAATATTGTGTGTTAAAATTAAATATCAATTCCTCCGATCATTTCCAACTCCCATTTCCCGTTTTTGTATTCGGCGGAATAATCACGCTCATAACTGCTGCCTGATTTTGAGATATAAAATTTATCCGGATCTTTCTTATCTTTTTTCATTTTAGAAATATTTTCTCTTGTAACGTCTGTCATTTTCACATAATACGTTTTCTTATTATCACTTTCCGGAATAAAAAGAATCCTGTAATCCGGACTAACCTGATGAAAGTAATCGCAATCATTTTCAAAAATCATGAACGTATAATGTTGCTTCTTTAGATCACTTTCTCCCTCTGCATATTGAGGCATCAATAATTCATAAAGCTCGGTAAATTCATTCTTCGATGATCTGAACATGGGATTAAGATCATCAAAATCGGTGATCCCGTCACCATCGGTATCCTTACTTTCAGGATTAAGTCCGAAACTCTTTTCAAAGATATCATTGTAGCCATCATGATCAGAATCTTGTGTCAGATCTTTCAGACTGATCTTAAACAATTTACCATCACTTATTGCTGAATAATCGTCATAGCCGGGTAATCCGGGAACTTTTATGATCTTCACGAAACTACCCTCCAATTCAAGAAAATTACCATTGATAATTGGCTTTTGCTGAATATCATTAACATAATAATGACTAAAGCTCAGGCCTAAGAAATATGCAGAAGGTTTATCATTCTCAATTTTAAGCAACCAAAAACCAAGGTCGTTAGTTCCCAACGCATACAGACTGTTTCCAACCTGCTGTTTATGAGAACAGGAAAATTGATCTGAAAATTTCTCTTTAAAAATCTTATATTCCTCCTGATGTGTTTTCCATCTTTTCTCCAGGATTTCATCGGAATCATAACGCTGCCTCGACTCCAGACTGTCCTGTTTAAAAGACCGGTATTTCTCAAGATTTATAATTTCAAGATAATCCGGCTTATTTTCCAGGATCTGACCTGCAGTAAAAGGCTTTTTCTCCTGATAATAAGTCAATTTATCTTTCAAGCCAGAAAAACATCTGTCTTCAACAGTTTCCGAACAGGAGAAAAGCAATACCAATATAAGAGAATAAATGATTTTCATAATTAAAAGTTTCCGACAAGAATGCAAAAAACGCTCCCAAAATGAATCGGAAGCGTTTTTCTATTATAACTAACTTTAATATTTTCTTATACGTTGAATCTGAAGTGCATGATGTCGCCATCTTTTACAACATATTCCTTGCCTTCTACGGAAAGCTTTCCGGCTTCTTTTACTTTCGCTTCGGAACCGTAATTAACATAATCATCGTACTTGATCACTTCTGCACGGATGAAACCTTTCTCAAAGTCGGTGTGAATAACTCCGGCAGCCTGAGGGGCAGTCCAGCCCTGTCCGATCGTCCAAGCTCTTACTTCTTTCACTCCTGCTGTAAAGTATGTTTGAAGCTTCAACAAATCATATGCTTTTCTGATCAGACGGTTTACACCCGGTTCAGTAAGTCCCAATTCCTCAAGGAAAATTTCTCTTTCCTCATAGGTTTCCAGTTCATTGATATCCGCTTCGATCTGAGCGGCCAATACTACAACTTCAGCCCCTTCATTTTTAGCCATTTCCTCGATCTTACCGATCCACTCGTTTCCGTTTTTAATGGAGTTTTCATCAACATTGCAAACATAAAGAACCGGCTTATTCGTCAAGAGCTGAACTTCTCCTATAATAGATTTTGTAAAATCATCGGTTGCAAACTCTCTGGCATTCTTTCCGTCTTCCAGGAATTTCTGAAGACTCTGAAGCGTTTCATATGTCAGGATATCTTCCTTTTTCCCGGATTTGATGAACTTTTTCGCTTTTTCGACAGCTTTTCCTACGGTTTCAAGGTCTTTCAGCTGAAGCTCGATATCGATAATTTCTTTATCTCTCAATGGATCTACAGAACCTTCAACGTGTACGATGTTTCCGTTATCAAAACATCTTAAAACATGAATGATCGCCTCACACTCGCGGATGTTGGCCAGGAACTGGTTTCCAAGACCTTCTCCCTTGCTTGCGCCTTTCACAAGACCGGCAATGTCTACAATCTCTACAACCGCCGGCAAAACTCTTTCCGGTTTTACTATTTTTTCCAGTTCAAACAATCTGTGGTCCGGTACCGACACGGTTCCCAGATTGGGTTCGATGGTACAGAAAGGATAGTTGGCCGACTGTGCTTTTGCGTTGCTCAGGCAGTTAAAAAGAGTTGATTTACCTACATTCGGTAAGCCTACGATTCCACATTTCATAACGTAAGATTCAAAGTTTAATGTTTAAAATTCAAGGTTTGGCGTTTAGCGTGTAAGATAATATTATACTTAAATAATGAACTTAAACCCGAAACCACCATCTTTGAATTATGAGTGTGCAAAGATAGTGATTTTACACAGAGTTTCATAATAAAAAAATCTGCCAGTTGTCTGACAGATTTTTAGTAATTTAATTCACCAAAAGGCTTTTTTATGGATTATCACCCGTTGCTTCCTGTGCGAGAGGAACATCATTCGGTGCCTTTTCCAATGTTTTATCTAAAGTAAATAACGACTCGTCAGTTGCTCTGTCGCCACCGGCAATCTTCAGTTTGTCCATCAGGTTCATCGCAAGGGTTTCTTCTTCGATCTGTTCCTGAACGAACCACTGCATGAAATTCCAGGTTGCCCAGTCTTTTTCCTGCAATGCCAGGTCTACCAGTCTGTAAATCGAGGTCGTATTGTCAACTTCATGTTTGAAAACACCTTCGAAACAAGCGGTTAAAGATTCCGGATCAGCCGGTGGCGCCTGTATGGCTTCTACTTTCGGTTTACCACCTCTGTTCAGCACGTATTCCATAAATTTGATTGAATGATTTCTTTCTTCCTGGGCATGTCTGTACAAAAAGTTGGCGATCCCCTGATATCCTTTATCATCCGCCCAAATTCCGTAAGATAAGAAAACATGTGCAGCGTGGATCTCTTTGTTCATCTGATCACTAAGCGCTTTTTCCATAGCCTCGGAAAGTCTGTTAGTATTCATAATTCATATTTTTTAGTGATTATGTATGAACAGGATGCAAAAATGGTTCCGAGAAGATTCGATCAGCTATTATTAAACTTGTGGTATTTATAACAATCTGAAATACTTTAATTTATAAATATAATTTATAGTTATTCTAAACTTCTATCCTTTTAAACGGCAGTTTTAATCAGAAATGTTTTTCAATTTTTTAGAAGCTGTTTCCCGCTTTCCGCACTCGCTATTTTATTAGTTTGGGCTGCGGCGGCTTCGCCGCCGCAGCCCAAACTAATAAAATGAGCTCAAACAAATGCTTCAATCGGGGCTAGGCTGACAGTCTTTCACTCACCCAATAAACACAATTATAATCTTTGACTCTAATTATTTACAACTGACCATTGATTTGCGCAGCAAAAATTACTTTTATAAACCACCCCGTCTCCTCCCGATGGTCGGATCCACCCCTCCAAAGGAGGGGAATTTGTTACCGTTAAGCTACTGGGAGTGAAAGTCTACTATTTAGATCGTAGGTAAAGCACCGCCGTCAACTGAGTAATTAACTCCTGTAATGTATTTGGCTTCAGGAGATGCGAGGAATCCGACAAGACTTGCAACTTCTTCAGGTTCTGCCATTCTTCCCAGCGGAACGTTCAGTTTTTCCATAACGGATTTATAAGCTTCTTCTGCTGTAACAGAGGATGACTTCGCCATATTTTCAATGAATTCCAACATAAGAGGGGTTTCCACCAACCCGGGTGAAACTACATTCACGCATATCCCATGCTTAGCGACTTCATTCGCGAGTGCTTTGCTGTAAGCATTCAATGCTGCTTTTGCAGAAGAATAGGACATCGTCATCTCCCAGATTGGCAGTTTTGCAGCTCCTGTAGAAATATTGATCACCACTCCGCTTTTTTGTTCGATCATTGTTGGCAATAAGGCCTTGTTAATACGAACAACCGACATAAAATTGAGCTGCCAGTCATTATTCCAGTCTTCATCAGAAAGAGTGCTGAATCCACCGCCCGGACTTAAGTTAGCACCTGCATTGTTAACGATAATATCGATTCTTCCATATTTCTCCAAAATTTCTTTGGCAATCACTTCCGCACTCTCAGGCTGGAAAAAATCTGAAGAAATAAAATGCTGTCCATCTGTATTTTCAGCCGGAGCAGTTCGGGCCGTAATGATTACCTGTGCTCCTGCATTGCTTAATGTATCGGCGATCGCTTTACCGATGCCTTTTGTTCCGCCCGTTACCAGGGCAACCTGTCCTTTTAATGAATTGTTCATAATTTTTCTTTTAAATCTATTGCAAAGAAAACCACAATACTTTACTTTTGCAAGTAGTTACACCAATGTATAGTAATAACACGAAGTAAAGGATTGAAGTAAATCAATACGTTATGAACAAAAAAAATGTACAGCCTGTTGCAGAAAAATGTGCACTGCAGGAAATTTTAGGGGTTATCGGAGGAAAATGGTCGATGTCCATCATCTATGCTTTGTTTACGGGGAAAAAGCGTTTCAGTGAATTAGAACGTCTTATTCCCAATATCAGCACGCGAATGCTGGTGAAGGAACTGAAGAATATGGAAGCTAATGGTATTGTTGTGAGAGAAGTTTTTGCAACCGTTCCGCCAACTGTTGAGTATACACTGACTGTAAAAGGTGAAAAACTAGAACCTATTATTAACGAACTGCATAAATGGGGCGTTGAATATGTGATCTGATGATTTAGAAAATAATCCTTTTTCTCGCACAAATTTCTCCGATGACAGTGTTGCAGTGTTGTCATTCTGAATGAAATGCAATGAAATGAAGAATCTCTTTTCCTCACGCAGATTTTACGGATGATCGCAGATGTTCATATTCTAGTTTGTCATTATGAATGAAACGAAGAATCTCTTTTTTCCACAAATTTCTCAGATGGCCGCAGATGATTGTGTTCTAGCTCTGTCATTCTGAATGGAATGCAATGAAATGAAGAATCCCTTTTCCTTACGCAGATTTATCAGATGGCCGCAGATGATTGTGTTCTAGCTCTGTCATTCTGAATGAAATGCAGTGAAATGAAGAATCTCTTTCATGTCCCGTAGATTTTACGGATGATCGCAGATGATTGTGTTGTAGCTCTGTCATTCTGAATGAAACGAAGAATCTCCTAAAATTGATTTTCAAGAGATTCTTCGTTCCTTAGAAATTAAGGGTAGATGCAGTCAATAACAAAAATGAAATTATTTTGATTGATGAGGCCTGTATTGATTACTTTACTTTTTTTGCCATATAATCACTTTCATTTCCTAACCGGTCGATGGATTTGATGGCAACTGCGTTCAGAACCTTTCCGTTTTTAGATTTCGGAATTTCCTTTGAAAGCTGATCCAGTGTCAGGATTTCTGTTTCCCAGATACCGTTGTACTGCGTAAAAAGTACCCACTGGAAAACTTCCTTTATGTTTTTCGTACTCCAGCTTACCTGTGCAAAGCTTCCGTTATCATTTATGAACAAAGTCGGAGTCTGCAGAGGAACAGCCTTTAACCAAGGTGATTTTGGCACCAAAGCTTTTTCTTTATAGGGCCCGTTCTTTAACCCCGGAAGCATGCCTGCATTCCTGGTCAGTCCGGCAATACTCCAGTGGATTTCCCCTGCGTTATTACCCAGCACCTGCCTTGAAATATCGATCTGGTTTCTGATCTCTGCAGGGCGGTCCGAAGATTTTATTTCCACCGTATTCAATCCCGGCCACAAATGACGGTTTAAGGTATTTTCCGACTTCCACCATCTTAAAAGGGCTTCAAAAGGCTGCCCCTTGGATTCTACGGGCCAGTACAGCTGTGGGGAGAAATAGTCAACCCAGCCTTTGTTCAACCATAATTTGGCATCAGCGTACAGCTCATCATATTGGGAAGAGCCGACAATGCCTTCCGGATAGCCCGGCTTCCAGATCCCGAACGGACTGATCCCGAACCGTACATAGCTTTTCTCGGCATGAATTTCTTTGTAGATTCTTTCCACAAATTTATTCACATTATCCCTTCTCCAGTCGGCTCTGGAAAGTGTTCCTCCGTTTCTCAGGTATTCATTCCATGAAGCATTGTCAGGGAAATCAGCACCCCGGTTATAGGTGGCATACGGATAGAAATAGTCATCAAAATGTACCGCATCAATATCATAGCGTGTAACAATATCTTTTACCACATTGGAGACGTGTCCCTGTGTTTTGGGATTAGCGGGATCAAACCAGTACATTCCGTTCTTTAATCTCACTATAATATCCGACAGCTTATTGACCATCGACAGGCTGTTCGGCGAACCTCCATTAGAATGATGGGCACGGTACGGATTCAGCCATACGTGAAGCTCCAGTCCTCTTTTATGGGCTTCATCGATCCAGAACTGCAGAGGATCATAATTGGGATAGGGGGCCAATCCGGTCTGACCTGTAAGGAAATACGACCACGGTTCAATATTGCTCGTATACAAAGCATCGGCAGAAGGCCGCACCTGGAAGATCACGGCATTGAAATTATTGTCTTTCAACATATCGAGCATGCTAATCGCTTCTGCTTTCTGCTGGTCGACGGATAGGTTGTTTCTCGAAGGCCAGTTGATGTTGGCGACACTGGCAATCCAGGCTCCGCGAAATTCTCTTTTTATTTCAGGAAGTACCGTTCTGAATGTCTCATCGGGAGGAATTGCGACTTCCGGTTTCGGACCGGCAGGCGGAGTATTTTTGGTATTTGAAGTGTTTTTTGTTGGGGTGGAAGCTTTTACTGCGTTATTCTGGGTCGAACAGGACACCAGTGATGTAAAAAATCCTGATAATATGATTAGTTTTAAGTAATTTATTCTCATATCTGCAAAACTACATTAATTTATTTTGTTGATTTAAATTACAATAATAAAATGAAATAATTATTGTTTTTAATGCTAAGGTCGCTAAGATTTTTTAACTACTAGCTGTTTTTAAGTTTGCTAAGGCGTTCTACTTAGCGAAGACCGCGAAGGATTTCTAAAAGAAATTAAGTTTTATTCTCACGCTGATTTTACGGATGATGCAGATTTCATTCAATAAACTGTTTTACGGTTGTGTATATGATGTTATGATAAAGATTTATTTTTTTATTATGAGATTTTCATGTTGAAAGCATCTCGATACCGCATTATTTTTAAAACACTAAGAGCGTGTTTAAATTCTAAATATATTTTTTAACATTAAGAAATTAAGGCTTAATTCCTTAAATAACTTAATTAAATCAATTAATTAATTGATTTCTTATTTTTTTACCACTTAACAAACTGAATTCCTTAATGTTAATATTAATAATACATTTCGTTTATTATCCTTTGGAAATAAGTTTAGAATTTAACTCCCGCTAATTTGCAGATGACGCGGATCTTTTTTATTCAGGGATTCTTATATTATTTAAACAAAAAAAAGCTCCGACAAATCGGAGCTTTGTATATATAAAGGGTTGATTACGCTTTCGCTGATCTTTCCACTTTTTTTCTTTCTTCTTCGGAAAGGATTTTCTTTCTCATACGGATGAAGTTTGGTGTTACCTCGATGGCTTCATCAGCCTGGATGTATTCCATACATTCTTCCAGAGAGAATAAGATTTTTGGTGCTACTCCGGTATCTTTATCTTTACCTGCCGCTCTCATGTTGTTCAGCTGTTTTGCTTCAACGATGTTTACGACAAGGTCACCAGGTTTGTTTTGTTCACCAATAATCATTCCTGCATAGATTTCCTCTCCCGGATCTACGAAGAACTTACCTCTGTCCTGAAGTTTGTTAATAGAATATTCGGTAGCCGGCCCTTGGGTTTTGCTGATCAATACCCCGTTGTTTCTTCCAGGAATAGCCCCTTTGAAAGGCTTATATTCTGTGAAACGGTGCGCCATGATCGCTTCTCCCGCAGTAGCCGTAAGCATTTGAGAACGTAATCCGATCAATCCTCTTGAAGGAATTTCGAACTCCATGTGCTGCATTTCTCCTTTGGTTTCCATGATGTGAAGGTCACCTTTTCTCTGCGTTGCAAGGTCAATTACTCTTGATGCATACTCTTCAGGAACGTCAACTACCAATGATTCGTAAGGCTCACAGTTTACGCCATCGATTTCTCTCAGGATTACCTGTGGCTGTCCGATCGTCATTTCATACCCTTCTCTTCTCATTGTTTCAATTAAAACCGATAAGTGAAGAATCCCTCTACCAAATACTAAGAAAGTGTTGGCATCATCTGTCTGCTGAACTCTTAATGCCAGGTTTTTCTCTAATTCTTTGGTTAATCTTTCTTTCAGGTGGTTAGAGGTAACATATTTACCGTCTTTCCCGAAGAAAGGGGAATTGTTGATGGAGAACGTCATGTTCAGCGTAGGCTCATCAATGGCTGTTCTTTCCAATGGCTCAGGATTTTCAAGGTCTACAAATGAGTCCCCGATCTGGAAAGCATCGAAACCTACGACAGCACAGATATCTCCTGCCTGTACTTCGGTTACTTTTTTCTTTCCTAATCCTTCAAAAACATATAATTCTTTTACTTTTCCTTTTACAATTTTACCGTCTGCCTGGGCAAGACCGATCCATTGCGATTCTTTAAGCTCTCCTCTGGTCACTTTTCCGATGGCGATTCTTCCTAAGAAAGAAGAGTAATCAAGCGAAGTAATTTGCATCTGAAGGTTTCCTTCCGTTACTACCGGTGCCGGAACATACTGCAGGATCCCATCCAATAATGGTAAAATGTCTTCAGTCTGCTCTAAGGAAGTGTTGAACCAACCTTGCTTAGAAGATCCGTAGAATGTTGGGAAATCCAACTGTTCTTCCGTTGCATCAAGGTTGAAGAACAGGTCAAATACCTGGTCGTGAACCTCATCCGGACGGCAGTTTGGCTTATCTACTTTGTTGATTACTACCAAAGGTCTTAGTCCTAATTCCAACGCTTTCTGAAGTACGAATCTGGTCTGTGGCATTGGCCCTTCGAAGGCATCCACCAACAGGATTACCCCGTCTGCCATTTTCAGTACTCTTTCTACCTCTCCCCCGAAGTCGGCGTGACCGGGTGTATCAATTACGTTAATTTTCGTGTCTTTATAAGTAACAGAAATATTCTTGGATAAGATCGTGATCCCTCTTTCTCTTTCAAGATCGTTGTTATCCATAATTAACTCCCCACTCTCCTGATTTTCTCTGAAAATATTGGTAGCGTGGATGATCTTGTCAACCAGGGTCGTCTTACCGTGGTCAACGTGTGCGATGATCGCAATATTTCTAATGTTTTGCATAAAAGATTTTTACGGGTGCAAAAGTAGTGATTTTTAATGAAATACTCGCTAATAAGTTTTGTTAATTAACAAATTAATAATGAGCTTATTTAACAGAAATCATTGTAAGACGTGTTTGGATATATTCTATAAAACGATTTAAATAAAAGAAGATTACCGATCATCTTTTAAAACGTTATTTTTTTTAACCATTACGATGTGTTTAAGGAGTTATGAAGGGTTAAGAAAGATCTTTGAATACGATTCGTCAATTCGAACTTTAAGTGAAGAAAAATGTATCGGGAATTAAATTTGTCCTCAAATCACAACTCCTCGATATAATTTTTTGCAAATTATATAAACGCAAAGTTTTCGTTTTCAGTTTAATTCTTTGAGAAAGCAAAGAGGGCAGATTTCTTCTGCCTTTTAAGCGTACGCTTAATCATCCGTCTCCGACGGAATCTTTGGTTTACTTATCCATAAAAACATTTTTTCCTTGCGTTTAAGAGATTCTTGATGTAAAACATTTTTAATAACATCCCATAAAGTTTATAAACGCAAAGTTTCATTTTTCAGTCTAAATATTTTGAGAAAGCAAAGAGGGCAGATTACTCTGCCTTTAAGCGAACGCTTAGTTATCCGTCTCTGACGGAAATTTCTTTGCTTTACTTATCCATAAAAAAACATTTTTTCTTTGCGTTTAAGAGATTCTTGATGTAAAACATTTTTAATAACATCCCAATCTTTTGCACCTTTTGCGGTTAAATAGAAAGTTTAAACAAGTTTATTCATTGAATTCAGAAAATTACCACAATAACAGATCAAAACAGCCTGTATAAGAATGATTAATAAGAATTTCAATAGAAATGATCTTTTTGAAATTTTATGCCTGAACATCAGCATCCCCAGCAACGCGCCCACCGTTCCGCCTAAAAAGGTAAACGATAATAAGGTGGATTCGGAAATTCTCCGCTGGTGTCTGACGGCTTTCCGTTTGTCAATCCCGAAGAGGATGAAACTGATGATATTGATGACTGTTACTGCATAAAACATTACGCAAATCTAGCACAAAAAAATGATCCGGAATTTTTACATTTGCGGTAAATACTATCAATGACCATACAAGATCTCGCCGGAACGTATGCCATACACGGCAGCAATCAGGAAGAACCCGGGACCAGCGCTTACCAGGGAATCCTGACCTTATCCCTTGACGAAAACCAACGTATCATTGCCGAATGGCTGATTGGTGACCACGAACAGCACGGCACCGGCTTTTACAAAGACGGCATCCTGGTCATCAACTTCTGGTATGAAGGCGGAGATCAGGAAGTTTACAAAGGCACTGCCGTCTACAGCTGGATCAACAAAGATGTGCTGGATGGCTTCTGGTCCGAAAAGCACGGGGATCCGAGGTTTCTGGGGAATGAGTATGCGGTGAGGATATTTGGAGGTGGAGTACTGAATTGAAAGTCATTGCGAGCGAAGCGAAGCAATCTCAAACAACTATTTCAAATTCAATCTATTTTATCACCGGTAAATTTATCCCTATTTTATAAACTTTATGATAGGCATTAATTTCATCCCATTGTAATTCACCTAGATTTAAATTATTCTTACAAATACCATCAATTGGTTTTGGATAAATAATCAAGCATTCTATTTCTTCATTTAATTGAGGGAATTTATTTTTTACTTTATTTAGTCTTGCGTAGCCCGCAACCTGTCTTATATCATTATGCACCTGACTGTAATTATAATGCAGTTTATATTTAGCATCCACCACAATTTTTTTATCACCACTGCAAATCAAAAAATCCAAAGCATTTCCATGCGTTGAAAGCTGATAATTGAAGTCTTTTGCCTGGAGTCCAGGATTGTCTTTCAATAATTGGGCATAGACATACAGCTCGAACATTTTCGGCATATCGATCCAAAACGGAGGAGTAGAGATTTTCTCTTCTGTCGTTTTGGTAATATTATAAGAGAACCTTTTTAAGATTTGCTGTCCGATGCTTATTGCTTCTTTGTACTCTTTAAAAAAAGGGTTATGCTTATAATTTTTAATTTCCTGTATATTTATCTCTGATCCAATATGCTCAAAAGACGGACGAATATAATTGATCAACCAAAAAATTTCATCCTTATCTTTAAAATAAATCTTATTGTTCTCTACGTAGTTGGTACAGAAAATAAATACTTTATTTAAAAAACGATTTTCCAGAGAATCTTCTCCGAATACCTGATATTCGCAGACGGTATTCGTCAGTCGGTTCTTAAAAACGTTCTGTCTGATCTGCTGTCCGACTAAAATTTTACCCCTAACTCTGTTTCTAAGACTTTCCTGCTTTTTATAATAAGATTTTTTTAGACCTTTTCTGGCGATGTCTTTTAATAGATTAAGAAATCTAACCACCAGAAAAGGAGTTAATAAATCATGCTTTTGATTAATAAAAAGCTCCTGATCTTCCCAATCGACAAGCAGTAAATTTTCAGTATGCCTGGACACCTCGGAGTGAGACATGATCTGCATGAGCATTCCGATGACATCTACTTCATATTCTCTACCTGAAGATTGAATCTCTTCTTTATTCTTTTTATCCCATTGTTCAATTTCCTTTTCAGAAATCTTTTCATTGTCAGTATCAGAAACCTTTTCGAAAGATTCTACAAGCTTATTATTCAGCTTAGGTTCTACTTTTATATAGCGACTTTTATCTTTTGTAAGCCAGTCTATGCCTACGTAATAATCGGAACTGACATTAATTATCTTATCAGCAATTTGATGCTTCTTAAAACACAAATATTCTTTGCCACGCTCTTTTTTAAAAGTACGTGGTGATATCTCAATACTTTGATTAGGCAAACAGAATAGATGCTTATCCCTTTCTAACTCAAAAAGAGACTCTTCTTCTGTAATCGTTAATGCATGAGAAATATGTTCTTTCAGAATGATGCCCATCGTTACTCAATTTTTAAAGTAAATTGATTTTCAATTTCATTAATTTGTCCCAAAGCATCAGTTTTTAAAACTCCATCTCTTACATACTCAAGAAGGATAGGTTTAATTTCGTAATTCCAGCGTACTTTCATATCTCCTCCTTCTTCTGATTTATCAATAAAGTAAGAGTGTCCTAAAGCCACATCTTTTGGTTCAAATTCCTGAGAAATAAAATCTGATTTAGTCTCATACTCATTTTCTGTGAAAAGTACTTTTACAGCAGAAAACAGATCTGTATAAAATTTTCCTTCTTCCATTTCTGATGTTAAATCTTTTGGCATAACATCCACAAAAGCAAACCTTCTTCTGATGGCATAATCAATATGTCCTACACTCCGGTCTGCGGTGTTCATGGTTCCGATTATGTAGAGGTTTGGTGGAAGTACAATTTTGTTTTTCGTTAATGAATCGTCTACCAAATACATACTTTCAACTTCTTCACCACGATATTCTAATGCGTAAATTAATTCGCCAAGAACTGAAGAGAGATTGGCGCGGTTGATTTCGTCAATTATAAGAATGTATGGCTTTTTCTCTATTTTTTTAGCCTCGTTTGTTGCATTATACTGCAAATTATTTTCATCAAGATACTTTTTAAACTTTTCTACTAGGTTTTGATAAAGATAGTACATTCCGCTTCTTGCAGATTTAGACAACAATTCATTGTTTCTGATCTTACTTGTCATTTCGGATAAATACAACCCTATATAACCATTAATAATATCCGAATCCTTAACCAGAACAGAATCGTTTTCGTTACTGTAACGATTCACTCTCAGGGAATCATCTTCAACAAAAGTAATCTTTGGTTTTGTTCCTTCTTTAATCAATACTTCATTATCCGTCTCAATTTCTTTCTGTATACTTTCTTTAAATTTAACATACTGAGTATTTACCCAGTTTTCTTTTGAAATTTGTTCCGGGATTTTCTTTGAATCTAAATAATTTTTTAACGCTGCATCAGCAAACTCCCCTAAAATTTTATTAACATTTTTATATTCAATTTTATCACCTTTTGATTCTGCAACAATTCCTCTAACAAAATCTTCATAGGTGTAGCTCGGGTGAAACTGGATGATTTTAAATTGTTCGCTTTTTTGAAGTTCCTTTTCATCAAGTCCTAACATATTTTGTGCAATTGATTTTGCTTCTCTTGTTTTTCCCGTTCCGGGAGGACCTTGTAGTATGATTTGGTTTTTGTATTGGAGCAAGTTTACAATATGCTCATTTTTATATTTAGTTGAATTATTATCCATCATTGAAAGTAAATATTCATAATATTTTTTGCCATCGTCTAATCCGGAGTCATATCCCGTAATATCAGTTAGCGTTTTTACAGCCATATGTTGATCTATATCCCATTCTCCTTTCTTTTTCCATTCAACTTGTCTGGCGTGTTTATAATCTTCTCTATCTGCATCATAATAGTAATCTGAGCTAACCTCCCCAAATCCCATCAGTTGTTTTCTTCCTTTTTTAACGATAACGATATCACCGATATTCATTGAGTTGATAAATTCATCATTTGCAATGGTAGCATTAGACTTATTTTCATTCCCTCCGTAGGCATCATACAAAGCACTTTTGATTTCATCTCTATCTGCATAATTGTTAAGATCCTGAAGTTCATCCCATCCTAAAGCCATAATTCTGAGATCATAAAACTCATCCCATTTATAAGCAGATTCTCCCGGAGAATAGAGCCAATATCTTTTTTCGGAAATATGATTGTAAGTAACTGAACAGTACATGAAATCCTGAATCAGCAAATGCAAAGACTCATCTGTATAAAGATTGTTTTCAGTATTGTATTGCCGATACTGCTGAATGAATGGATCAGAAAGTATGATTTCTTTAATCTGATTGAGAATTTCAAGATAGATGATATAATTATGGTTTTGTCCTTTCCTTATAAAGCCCATACCCAACTGCTCTGCAAAATTTTTAACAAAGCTGAATTTAAAAAGTGAATATTTTGATGGGTTTTGCAAAAACAGATAAAGCGACATTGACCGGATGTCCTGACTGTGATAATTGAGTTTTTTATCCGGATATTTAGCCTGAAGTAATATAAGCTGATTATCAAAATATTTTTTAAAATCATCGAGACGTGTAAGAAGGTCTGCCTCTTCATCAAAAAGGTTTTCAAAGGCGGCCAATGTTTCATCCGGAAAATCATTGAAAAACCAATTTGCCATTGTGGTCGGGTAATAGTTAATGCTTGTCCAAAGATTATTCCTGCCTTTTACTTCAAAAGCTTCTTTAAACATTGTGATTTTATCATCAATATTCCAATTCCATTTATCTGAAACTTGCTTTAAAACGTTCCATTTGTATTTCTCGTCGTATATCGAAGAATCTTTAAAAAATTCTCCTTTGTACTGATTCCATTTTTTTTGAAAAAGTTCTTGGATCATGGGTTATAGTTATTAGTTTTTTTATCTTAGTTCTTACTCCACCTTCACTTGCCCATTCATCAGCATCGGCAAAAGCCAGTCTCGTAAGGAAGAGCGTTCTTGGTTTTGTTTGAAGTTTTCTTATTATTTAAATAAAATTGTTGGTTGGGTTAAGGAGAATGATTTCCATCCTTTTTTTTATTTTTTCTTACCATTGTTTTTGGATAATTTCATTTTTATTTTAGAACTATTTTATTTTGCACATTATCAAAACGGTAATTTATTATACCACCATTAATAAATAATTCAATTGCCTCATTTAAAACTTCTAAGGGAACAACAAACCATTCTCTAGGTATAAACCTTCTCCCATCAGCATTGTATAAATCAATATCTAAACAAACAGATGCAAATAAGCGATGCAGCAAATTTTCAAAATTTTGTATATTAATATTATAACAGTTGTATTTTGCTACAATACTTACTTCACTATACAAATACGTCGCTTCTTTATTTGCATTCTTAATTCTTGTTTCTACAGGAACTTTTGAAAAACCAATTTTATAAAGATCATTTAATTTTTTTATCTCAGGATTCTCAGATTTAGATTTTAGAATATATATCCAACCGCTTTCTATATCTTCTTCTTTTACCATTCCTGAATTTACAGCTAAATCTTTCTCAATATCATCAATAGGTTGAGTGATTAGTTTTCCACTTTTCTGAATAGCTTTTCCTAACGAACGAAAAAGCAGATTAGAAACTGTTCCGTTTTCAAAAATAGTTGTGGTAGGTCCATCTAAACGTATTCTATCACCAGTCTTATTCTCTTTAAGAGTTTTTTCTGCGTCGGATGATTCCAAATAAGCTAAAAGACCATCTACCAAATAGAAATTACCTTGCTTAAGATTAGTTTCAGCATCATTAAAAGGAAGCATTTTTCGTCTCCCTGATTTTAAATCACGATGTACATTCTGGAACATCACCTCATATTTAGCAAAGTCATCATCAGACAATGATTTTCTTTGTGCGATTGATTCTGCTTTTGCTCTTTTATCAATTTGAGGCGTATGCTTAAATTCAAAAATAGAATTATCTCCATCCGAATCAAGCAATCCCAATTCATCATCACTTATAATTTCATCAATTGATGGCGTTTCATATTCTACTTCACCGAGCAGATTAAACCTATCAAATGGTTTTACAATCCTTTTTTTACTTTCATTATTTCTAAATTCTTTCAGCCTAGCCAACAAAGAATATTCAGCAATGGAAGAGATGGACGGTTCTCTTTTGTTTTTCTCAAAGAAACTATTGATTTCTTCAAAAGACTCTATAAGACGGTCTTCATCTGTTTTGATAATAGATTTTTTCTCATTGGAATCTAATAAACCAAAGTCATCTTCATTAAATATATCATCTAAAGTCTTAGCCATTTTGCATTCTTTTTCTTTTAGCATCTTGAATAAATAGAAGTGCCTGAGCTAATCTCTGCTCAATTGGATTAGTAGATTGAATATTTGGTTTTTCGCCAGTTTCTTTAACCCAAACATTTATTTTAGGCCAAAGAATAATGGCTTCCTGCTCTGTCATTTCAATCTTAGTTATATTGATGGTATCTTGAATTGCACGCAAAACTGAAGTAGTAACACTTTTAGAAAGAATTTCAAATGCTTTCTGGAAAGGATTTACACGGTCAATTAATTCAATATTAATATCGTCAATGTTTACAAAACTTCCTGCCATTTTTATAAATTTCTTAGAACCTTGTTCTTCAACAGTACTATTTTTTATTACTGAATCTACCACTACATATTGCCTAACCGCTTCTACATCATCTTCTGATAAATCTGGGTACACTTCTCTGATGATTTTCGGAATCAGAACCGTATTGATAACTTCAGGTTCTAAATTTCCTGGTAATGCTTTTAGCATAGTATCATCTTGTAAAATGCGTGCTTTCAAATCATTTAAGTCAGTTTCTATAATATCTTTTGCACGCTGAGAGGTTGGTGTTTTAAATCCACGTATTTTGATGGTTGGTTTTCCATTTTCCCCTTCCTCATCTTCCAAATCATCCTCATCATTATCCATTGGCTTAAATTTGAAGTTTGGAGAAAGAACTTGTTCCATAAGTAATGACGCTGTAATGGCTTTCAACATATTGTTTACCGCCAGTTTAACATCGTCATCTACTGCATCAGGTTGTGCGATCAAATTGGTAAATTGAGCGTGCTTTTTGTTGCTGCTATCTCGGGTTGCTCTACCAATAATTTGTATTATTTCCGTTAATGAACCTCTGTAACCTATGGTTAGAGCGTGTTGGCAAAAGGGCCAGTCAAAACCTTCTTTAGCCATCCCTAATGCGATAATCATATCTATATCATCGGCTGAGCTTACACCACGCAAATAAGCTACAATCTTATCTCTATCTTTTGGATTATCGTTCACTAAATCTGCAATTTTCAGAATCCTTCCGCTTCGCTTGCTTTTAACAAACAACACTCCTGTTTCAGAATCCTGATAGTCTAATTCGCCAATACAGTCAATAACGTGAGTTACTTCATCATTTTTTTGTTTAGATGATTCTGCCGAGTTTACGCTCGGAATATGAATAATTGTTTTTAAATCTTCATCCAGAATTTCTTCTAATGCAGACATATTATGTTCCGGCTGAACTTTGTAATATCTCCCCTGATAAAAATGATATCCAATTCCTAAAGATTTCAAATATTCATAGCCATTTAATTGATCGTAATAATTGTACGTCATTTTTACAAATTTCTCTTCATCTTCCGGTAATAGAACAGGAACACTGTCCCCTCGGAAATATGAGCCTGTCATTGCCACAATATGAGCCTTAGAATTAGCCATTATATTGCGCATTACATTTCCTAATTTATTATCGCCATCTGCTGAAACGTGGTGAAATTCATCAATGGTTATCAAACAATCATTCAATTCTTTTTCATCTAACCCCTCAAATGCAAAACGCAAAGTGGCGTGTGTACAAATCAAAACCTTCTCATCGCTTTGCAAAAATTGATGAAATGCTTTTACTTTTCCAGCATCACTTCCCGGTGTGCAAAGATTATATTTTTGATTGGGCTCCCAATTGGCAAAAAAACCATACTTTTTTAATTCTGTAGGACTGAAAGAATTTCCGATGGAACGCTCTGGAACAGCTACAATTACTTTTTTAATGCCTTGGTTGATTAATTTGTCTAGTGCAATAAACATCAAAGCACGAGATTTTCCCGATGCTGGTGGTGCTTTTAGCAAAAGGTACTTAGCTGTTCTGGCTTCATACGCTTTTGCCTGCATTTCACGCATTCCCAATTCATTGGTCTTTTTGCTTTGCCCTGTTTGCGCATACTCCACTTTAACTAAGTTGATGGGTTTTATATAATCGGTATGGTTATCTTTTTCCATTTTCTTCTTTACAATTATTGATTTTCTTAATAATTTAAGTCTTCGACAAGCTCAAACTGACAATGCTGCCTTAAGATAAATCTGATTTTTTCTTTCTTGTTTTCTTTTGCTTCGCAAAAAGCGTGTCTTTTTTGGTCATCTCATCATAACGCTTAAACAAATGTTCCAGACGTTCTGCATCCGAAGTAAAAGGATTTCCCATTCTGTAGATTTCCTCTATGGCTTTATCCAGATTTTGATGTGCCTCTTTTAAACCTTTGGGCATTGTTTCGGGATTATACAACCAAGCCATCGTTTTCTCCGGAAATTTCGCACGTTCATCTAAAATAGCAAACACATATTCATTAATAGTCAGTTTTTGCTTTTCGCTGATTTCAGGAAATGGAAAAGTATTGTAACACAATTTTGCTGAATATCTATAATCTGTTTTCAATTTTCCACCGACTGCATCTACCCAAACCATATGCATTTTAGAATGGAGAATGCCAAAAATTAGCGGTGTTGCATCATAAATTGCCATTGCTGAATCTGCAATTACAGTGTCGCTATTAAAAAAGCCAAGTGGTATATATTCTCTTGTTTCTGATGAATGACGAGGTACTAAAATAGAATCTGTTTCTTTATGACCTGAAAAATAAAATAAATTAGGAGTTGTGGCCTTTTCTCTTGTGCTTTTTTCACTACTCTTGATTCTGTGTTCATACACCTTTTCAAATCTATCTTTTAAGGCTGGAACCAAATTAGCTTCAGCATATTCGTCATTTTCAACAAATAAACAATAACGATGTCCTCCATTTAAAAAATCGTGTGCTCCAATAAATTTCTTTATGAACTTTGTTTGATTGGGATTACTAGCTTTAAATTCTTCATAATCTTCTTCTGAAAACAAAAGCTTACCACCATCATTTGGCATATTACCAAAAAGCATCTGTGGGAATTTAGACAAAGACTTTGATTTACCTTCAATAATAACATCTGCACAATCTAACAAATAAGCATTTACGTTTTTAGCTTCTTTGCGAATATTATTGCTATAAAGATATTTGGGTTTTGTAGATTTATTTCTTAAACCTACAATTATTACAGTTACCCCCGCATTACCGATGGCGTTATTTGACCATTTAAATGATTGATGAGCAAATGAAATCTCAATATTTTCATTCAAAATTCTTGGCCAAGTCAATGCAACCAATAAACCTTGGCAAACAGAATTGGTTGAAACTAATGCTAATTGCGCATTACAGTTTTTAATAAACTTTGCTCCTTTATAAAACCAAATAGAAACGTAATCTAAACTTTTATAATCTGTTCGGAAAACAAATTCCATATCAGATTTCTGCTCTGCATCTTGGTTCCTACTTCCTAAATATGGCGGATTCCCAATAATGTAAATTTCATCGCCTTCACTTTTAGGACAAACTTCTTCCCAGTTTATTCGTGCCGCATTTCCTGCAACAATATTTCCTGCTTGTTTCAATGGTAAAATAGGCTCAGATTTACCAAAGCCTTCTAACTTTTCATCAAAATATAAGTTCATCTGATGTTCTGCCAACCAGAGAGAAAGAATTGCCATTTCGTGGGCAAAATCTTTTATTTCTATTCCGTAGAATTGCGAGAGTTTGATATTGCTCACAAAGCTTTGACCTCCAAATAAATTGGCATTTTCTAAAGCAATAAGTTGTTGAATAACCTTAACTTCAAGATTCCGTATTTCTTTGTAGGTAATAATGAGGAAATTTCCGCTTCCACAGGCTGGATCAAAGAATTTGATTTTAGAAATCCTATCAATCAATTTTCTTAAGCCTTTTGGATTTTCCATATTTTTATCAAACTCATCTTCGAGCTCATCTAAAAATAGTGGCTTAATCAATTTCAAGATATTCTCCACAGAAGTGTAATGCATTCCCAAATTGCTTCTTTGTTCAGGATCTGCAACCGCCTGTATCATCGAACCAAAAATATCCGGATTGATTTCGCTCCAGTTCAATTCGCCAGATTCTACCAATATGTTTCTCGATTTCTTACTGAATTTTGGACAGATAATTTCATCTTTGAAAAGGCCACCATTTACATACGGAAAATCTTTTAAATAATCAGGGAAATCGCCTGTTTTGCTATTTAGCTTTTTGAATAAAATATTCAAAAAAACATTTACATCAGAACCATCTTCATTGGTATTATTTACTAACGTTTCAGTAAAGATGTTTTCTACCTCAAAAATACCCGTATCTTCCGCAAAAAAACAAAACAGCAATCGGGAAAGAAATAAGTTAAGATGATGACTGCCATTTGCCAACCACTCTGGATTGTCATTTACCAAAATTTCATACAATCGGCCCAATTGATAGGCAGCATCTCTATCTGCTTTGTTATTAGTGGAAACTTTGTAAATTTCTGCACCAGAAAGTGGCAAGAAAAACTCTACTTGTTCAGGAAGTTCAGCAAAAGAAAATCGTTTGTTGACTTTTAGTTTCACATCGACGGCCACAATCGTCTCATAATCTGAAACTACAATGAAACGAGGATTATGCTTTAGAATCTTTTCGTCTTTTACAGCTTCGTCAATTATATCTAAAAGATTTTCAGCGATTTCTTCCTTAAAGTATATTTTATTTTTATATAGTAATTCTCTTTCTTTTTTTGACAGATTAGAGTCACCTTTTCTTAATCTGGTAATAGCATTTTTTGAAATACCAAAAGCCAACAGAAAATCATAAATGAAGTTTTCTTTGTCTAAGTTTGCTACAATATCAGATAATTTCTGCTTTATTTCCTGTGGTTTCATTACTTCATTTTTAAAGGTATCAAATATAGCCAAAATAATTATTTTTATAAGTTATCATGTTAATAGATATGATTGTAAAAACTACTCTGAGAAGCAAAAGATAATGCACTTGTATAGATATGCTATAATAACATTTATATCAATATAGATGATTAAAGAATCAATATTTTTCTACCTGTTCAATATTCAATGTGTATAAACAACAATACATTGATCGTTAAAGTTGAAATAACAATCCTATTAAAAGTGTAATTACTACTAGCTTTTAGTAAAGGGACAAAATAGATTTAAAAATGATAATGCACAAAGTATTGTGCTTAATAAGAACAGTTTTTTCATGGTTGAAAGTTTTGTCAAATATAAATAAAAAAAACAATCGTTTCTTACTTAAACCCGTAAAGACATGATGACTTATCTCACATGATGACAATAATTTATGGTTACGAAAGAATCATCCGTACAAACACCTAATCCTCATTTTAGTCATTTCCACTGACTTCCTCATCACCCTTTATCCCGAACTTTACTTTGTTCTTTAAAGGCATAAGCTTCAACCGCTATCCTTTAAGAAACAGCCACAACTAAAACCAAACACACCATGAACAATCCAAGTTTAGACGCTTACCAGCAGGTATTCGGAATGGCCTGCCTTGTAGGCCGTACCGGTGGGTACAAAGGGACTGCCAGTGAACTGCAGGAACAGCTGCAGTACGACCTTTCTTTCTATTTAAATGAGGTGCCGCCTGTAAAGAGCATGAATCAAACTCAGCCTTCCACCGCTGATCCATCCGTCACACCCGTATTAGGAAACTGGAACCTGGTTTGGGGACCGGCTTTAGTGGAAATGAACCAGGATGGCGTTGCCGACAATGCGGTATTCATAGCGCAGTGTGATGCCGTGGCGTTTCCGGGAGGACCTGTAATTCCTACGTATGTCGTAGCCATTGCTGCCACCAATCCGGACTCATTGTACGACTGGGAATCGGAAGATTTTGCGGTTTCTGAAGTGGTGAACTGGACGACCTATAATCCGTCAGGCTTTACTCCAGAGCCTTATCAAAACAATGTACCGTTTATCTCTAAAGGAATGGCGACGGGAATCAGCAACCTTATGGGACTGATCACACCGGGAACAGCCGCAGCACCGAACACTTCACTCGAAAACTTCCTGAGCGGACTGAAACCCGATCCGAATACGGCCATCATTTTTTGCGGTCACAGTCTTGCCGGAGCCCTGTCTCCTACCCTTGCGCTTTACCTGAAAGAGCAGAAAAAGCTGGATGCTTTCGGTCTTACCCTGGTATACCCTACCGCCGGACCAACACCGGGAGAAGTGAATTTTGCCGATCTTTTCAATCAGACATTTCCGGCCCTGCCATCCGGCTGGCAACCTCAGTCCCTTCCTTACCAAAGCTGGAATACCATGCACTGGAACGACCTTGACGTCGTACCCCACGCCTGGCAGCAACAGGATCTGCAGATGGTCGCCGATTTATATGGCCACTCCCCGGACCGGTGGACGGCTTTTGCATTGAGTGCCCTCCAGGCTTTTGCGGTGTATGATGCTTCACAATCAGGGGCTCCTTATACGAGAATTCAAAACGCTTCCTTACCGGGAACGCTTCAGCATTCGAATGGGACTTCCACCATCAATGTTCCGCCGCAGTCGATGCAGGATTATGTGGAACAATTGTTCATCCAGCATGTGGAAATCTATTCCGGAATCCCGGCCAATGGTTCGTCCCCCGCTGTGACCGGACTTATCCTGCCGCAGCCTTTACCTGAAACGAATTTACACGGACTGGTAAAAGGAGTATCCAAGATCACCAGAGACGAAATGATCGCCAGAATCATTGTTCAGATCATCAGCTGGATTTCGTCCCGCGCCTTAACCGCCCTAAAACCGGCAATGGAGATATAAAAAACAACTCCGGATAATTTGATTTCATATAAAAACCACCTGTTGCAGCGTTGCTGTGGCAGGTGGTTTGGTGTTGCTCTGCCTTCGAGGGCCTCAGGCATCGTTCCAGTACATTTATATAACACTAACATTTCAAAGGCGGCTGAGGTTCTCGAAGCCACCTTACCTGAAAGCAAATGAGATGTCGGGTTACTCTGCCTTCGAGAGCCTCAGGCATCGTTTCATTACACTTATATAACACTAACATTTCAAAGGTGGCTGAGGCTCTCGAAGCCACCTCATTCATCCTTTATAAGATCCCTGTAAGCAACGGCCAGTAAAGGAAGAAGTTCCGGTGCTCCCCTGATCAGCGCCTCCTTCTTTTTCCGGCTCCAGCCCTGGATTTGTTTTTCACGGTAGAAAGCAAGATCAATGCGGTCATACTCTTCGTAATAAATGAGCTTTACGGGAAGCCTCTTTTTTGTGTGATTGGCACCTTCGCCCATTTGATGTTGGGTAATCCTGCGTTTGAGATCGTTGGTGCTTCCGGTGTAGTAGCTGCCGGCGGCACAGAGGAGAATATACATCCATCCTTTCATCATTTGTATTATTTTAATTTTAAAGATAAAAACTTTTCGGAATATTGGGTTACTCTGCCTTCGAGAGCCTAAGGCATCGTTCCAGTACAACTTAACAAACACTAACACTGCAAAGGTGGCTGAGCGGAGTCGAAGCCACCTTACCTGAAAGTAGATGAGATGTCGGGTTACTCTGCCTTCGAGAACCTCAGGCATCGTTTCTATACAACTGCTATATAACACTAACACCTCAAAGGTAGCTGAGGCTCTCGAAGCTAAAATCTCCACCGGCATGGTGGAGATTACATAACATCAGATCATGGTAATGGCGCCGAGGTGGACGCTGTTGGAGGCTGAGGTCCCTTTGGAATTATGGAGGTAGCTCCAGACCTGGATCTCTTTTCCGGCATAGGCTGCGGGAAGGGTAACATCTTTCGTCAGGTCGGTGCGGGCGGCTACGGATTCGAAATTTTCAAAGCGGTCAAGCTCTTCACAGTAGCAGATCACGTTGATGCTGTCGGATTCAGAAGCATTGCCCTGGGTGGAATTATTTTCCCAGGTCAGCCTGATGATATTTCCGGTTTGCGGAGCGGCAGCCATATTCTGGAAACCGGTGAGGTCGCCTTTGGTGATCAGCACCTTGTTGTACACCAGTTCGGGAACATCGCCCACCATTTCTAACGCTTCACTGATGGTGTAAGATACGGCCATATTCACCCTCGATTTTGAACCGCTCCCTGATCCGAAATATTTCGTCTGAATACTTTTGAGCGGCTGGAGAAAGGCGATAACCAGTTTAAATTTGGACTGCTGGAGCTGCTGCTTTTCACTTGGCGGTCTGTTGTTCGGTTTGGGCATACTTCGGATAATATCCTGCCCACGCCAGTTGGCCCCTACGATTGTTCCTACTTTTCCTGAAAATCCTCCAAGGATTCCTTTTGTTATTCTTGCCATCTTTTTTGCATTTTTAAGATTAGTGAAACGAAGATAGAACGGAATTTTCCATTTTCAATCGCCTGTGAAAACTATGACGGGATTTGACGCGTTTTGACGGGATTTGACGGGTTTCGGAGGTACTTTCTTCGGATCACCTTCGGATCACCTTCGGGTCGGCTTCGGAAAAACGGTACTTTTTCCGAAGAGCTTCCGAAGAACGCCCGAAGGATTCCGGGAAAAAATGACGGGTTTTGACGGATATTTTTGAGAGCTTCACCAACAGGCATAAAAAAATGCTTTCATTTTCTGAAAGCATTCTTAGAATGTTTAAATGTAATTTATTTATAACATTAAGAAATTAAGCCCCTTAGCTTAAAACACTTAATAAAAATCAATTTATTGATTCTTAATCGTAATAAAGTCTAACTTACTAAAATTGACTACGTCGAATCTAAAGATTTCTTAATGTTAAATCAAAGAATAAACAAAGTTTATTTAATCTAGAAAATTAAGAAAAGCTATAAAAAATTTATTTAGTAAATTTAGACAGGCTCTTAAAATCATCGTTGAAAATCCATTTGGGATAAAATATTTTCCGTCCGATCCTGACATAGGGAATATCCTTTGATCGCCTGATCCGCAGCAATGTACTGTCACTGACGTTCAGCATTCTTTTGAGATCTGCATTGTCGTAGTACGGTGATTCATGGGTTGCGGGTTTCTGAAGATGAACCAGGATTTCTGAGAAAATGTCAAGAATAGCGGTCAGGAGCTGCTCCTCATTCATCGGAGCATTTGAGTTTTTTTTCATATTGCGCTTCGTTGGTTATGTAATAAATTTTATCATTTTTTAAATCAAACGTAAGGGAGATACATTTATTATGCAGCTTTGATCACCAAAGGGATAATGGACAAAAATGACATTTCAGGATTTTAATTCATACTACTTTATGAGAGATTTATATTTGTTAAAATTCACAATACAAAGAATAAAAACAATCCTGCAAGCTTAACCTGTAAATTTTTTTCACAGCATTTTTTTTAAACTTTTTTTGAAGAAAGCTGTTAAAATTTTTTAGATGACATCCCTTAAAATTATAAAAACGCAAAGTTTTATTTTTCATGTTTGCTTGAACTTTTTATATAACCGCAAAAGCCACAAAAGATAATCTTAAAGCATTGATTAGAATATTCAAGGTTCTCAAAAGAATAAAAATCGAAGATTTTTAAAGCTATTGTGATCTTTTTTCATTGTAGTTATCAACTTTAGATAAAATTGACTCATCTTTTGTATCTCTTTTGCGGTTAATTCTGAAACTAGTCTAAACAAGTTTTTCAGTTTAATTCTTCAAGAAAGCAAAGAAGGCAGATTTCTTCTGCCTTTAAGCGGGCGCTTAATCATCCGTCTCTGACGGATTTCTTTGCTCCACTTATCGATTAAAAAACATTTTTCTTTGCGTTTAAGAGGTTCTTCATGTAAAAACTTTAAATTATATTCGATAAAGATTATAAACGCAAAGTTTTATGTTTAGCCTAATTTATTCAAGAAGGCAAAGAGGGCAGATTGCTCTGCCTTTAAGCGGACGCTTAATCATCCGTCTCTGACGGAATTTCTTTGCCTCACTTATCAATTAAAAAAACAATTTCTTTGCGTTTAAGTGGTTCTTCATATAAAAACTTTTAAAGTTATATTCCAAAAAATTATAAAAACGCAAAGTTTTATTTTTCATGTTTGCTTGAACTTTTTATATAACCGCAAAAGCCACAAAAGATAATCTTAAAGCATTGATTAGAATATTCAAGGTTCTCAAAAGAATAAAAATCGAAGATTTTTAAAGCTATTGTGACCTTTTTTCATTGTAGTTATCAACTTTAGATAAAATTGACTCATCTTTTGTCTTTTGCGGTTAATTCTGAAACTAGTTTAAACAAGTTTTTCAGTTTAATTCTTCAAGAGGCAAAGAAGGCATATTGCTTCTGCTATTAAGTCTACGCTTAACCATAGAGTTTATTTCTTTAAAAAGTTTAAACCCTTTGAAGATTAATTTTTAGCAATGTATCATTGTTTTATCTATATTTTTTTATAATTTCGCAGCAGATGTAAAGAAAAAACGTTTCACCGCTGAAAAAAACAGATCTCTTAAAATAATACGACACGGTCTGTCGCCGTTAAAGAGTAGTTTTACCGTCAGATTGAAATCTGATCTTTACATCGGAACATTAAAAATTTAACCATGATAACAACCACTCATTTTCGGGCAATCCTTCATAAAGACCACCATCATTTTGCAAGGATGAGGTTTCCCTTATTTTCTTAAGAAAAAACCTTTCTAATTTCGCCACAACGAACATAACAATTTAATTATTCAACAATTCAACGCTACGTATGAAAAGACTCTATTCCAGTGCATTAACTTTATGCACATTCCTGAGCATTTCCGCCCAGGAAGTAGTCTGGCAGAAAGACATCGAATCCTCAACGCAGGATTTTTTAAGCCAGATCACCACGACTATTGACCAGCAGTATTTGATAACTGGAAGCACCCTTCCCTTCGGCTCCGCTCAGGGTAAACTGGCTCAGGGACCGGGGCAATCTCAGGAAAAGCAGAACAACGGTTACGACTATCATTTAATTAAGTTAAACCAGCAGGGTGAAGAAGTCTGGGAAAAATATTTCTCGGGACAAAACCATGATTTTCTTTCTGCAACCGTAAATACCCAGGAAGGTGGGTTTCTTCTTGCAGGAACGAGTTTCAGCGGAAAAGGTCTGGATAAAAAGGAAGATTCCAGAGGAGGTTCTGATATCTGGCTGATAAGGATTAACGAATTCGGGGATGAATTGTGGCAGAAAACCATTGGCGGCGTTTCGGATGAAGAGGCCAGAGCGGTGATCCAGACGACGGATATGGGATTTTTTGTGGCGGGGAATGCTGCCTTCGGCTCTCTTCCCTTCGACTCCGCTCAGGGTTCCCTTCGAGAGCCTCAGGGAACATCGGGAACACAGGCAACAGCAGGCTATGGGTCGAAAGATGTTTTGGTAGTCAGACTGGATAAAAACGGGAAAGAATTATCACAACTGGTGTTGGGCGGAAAAGGTTTGGATGAGGTGGAGAAGATGATTCCGACGAAGGATGGCGGGGCCTTATTGGGTGTGTATTCGAGAAGTAGTGCGGTAACAATGAATGATAAACAATCAATGATGAATGATGGTTCTCAGAACATAAATTCTAATTCAGGAATCAATCATCAATTATCAATTATCAATCATGCTAAAGCTACCGGCAACTATGGTGAGGGTGACTACTGGATCATCAAGCTTTCCAAAGACGGTAAAGTGGAATGGGAGAAGAATTTCGGGGGCAACGGTGATGATCATTTGAGAACCCTGGCGTTGACTTCTACAGGCTATTTAATCGGAGGAGAATCGAGATCGGAAAGATCGGGAAATAAAACGGTCGGAATTGAAGAAGGAACCGATTTATGGTTGATTTCACTCGATGAAAGAGGGGAAGAAATCTGGCAGAAATCGTACAATTTTAAAAACCGGGATGTGCTGATGGGGATGAGTGTGATTACAAAGAGCCAAGGAGAAAGAGCCAGGAATCAGGATGTGACATCCGGGATTTTGCTGGGCGGTTATACCCAAGCTGAAGGGAGAATTGAAAATGATGATGAAACGTTCTGGATGCTGTATTTAGATCAGAATGGAAACGAACAGTGGAGAAAACATGTGAAGGGAGAATCAAAGAAAAAAGAAGAGAGACTTTCGGATATTAAATTAAACAGAGACGGTTCAATTGTATTGGCCGGAACGAGCGCTGAAGAATTGGGGAAAGAGAACTGGAAGATTGTAAAGCTGGGAGATAAGCAGATTGACCAGTTGATTGAGAAGCAGGATATTAGGATTTATCCGAATCCGGTGAGTGATTATGCGTATGTGGAAATAGGAGCCTCCCCCAACCCCTCCAAAGGAGGGGAGTCTTCGTTTGAAGCGGAGATTACGGTGTATGATATGGGAGGAAGGCAGCTGCAGAGTGTAAAGACGAAGAATAAGGTAACGAAGATTAATATGCAGGCGCTGGTTCAGGGAGCGTATCTGGTGAGCGTGAAAACAAATGATAATAAAACAGCGAGTGCTAAACTGATTAAGAAATAAACAGACATGAAAAAAGTAAAAATAAGTGCGTTTCTAGCGGCATTGTTATACAATGGCATACAGGCTCAGAACGCCACTTTACCGGAGCCCACTACAGGATCTCTTTCCAATTATATCAATACAGCCGTATCCGCTGCTACCGGGGTTCCGAATATCGGTATTCCGATCTATCAGCTGGAGAGCTCAAGTAAGGAGTTTCCCATAAATATAACATTGTCTTACCATGTGTACAATGCAAAACCAAATATTCCGGCCAGTGATGTTGGACAGGGATGGTCTTTATTTACTTCCGGAATCATTACCCGGCAGACAGCCAATGACATTGATGAAACAAAGCCGTGGGCAGATATTAATGAAGAACAGGCGGATATATTCTATTATTCCATTCCCGGGCATTCCGGAAAATTCAAGATTTACAGGGATGCGGAAACCGGTAATCCAGTGCTGAATAATATGACCGGAGAAAAAGTAAAGATAGAATATGTAAAAGATGCTTCCAGTACAAAATTTATCATCAACTCCTTCAAAATCACCGATGATAATGGCTTTCAATATTTTTTTAATGAGTATAATATTGGCCTTTTCAGAGATATTACTTCAATCAATTATAAAACTTCGTTTGTACTAACCCAGGTCAAAGATCCCAATGATAATGAAATCGTAAACTACACTTATGATAAAAAAATAAAGTACATGGGTACTTCTTCCATCAAGAAATACCAATACTGCAAGATCAATACGATTTTTACGGCAAAGGGAAAATTAAAATTTAATTATAGCTACGAAGAAACCCGTGACAATGATGTGCTGGAAGACGATCCTTATACCCTTAACAGCATAACGTTGACAGATCCTGCGGACCATCTTCTGTCAAGGTATCACTTTCTCTATTCAGAAACTGTTTTACTGGCGGACGAAACATCACAGGATAACGAGATGGTGGGTACTATAAAGCAGAGAAAGGCACTGAGCTCTGTACAAAAGCTGAATAAAAATCTGGCCGTGGCTGAAGAAACCTTGTTTGAATATGATCAGGAAGGATCAACCACGCAATACGGTTACTATAATGATATGAGATATGGTAATTTCCTTTGCAGCGAAAGCCAGACCCTAAGCCCGAAAAAATATTCAATGGGACTTCTTAAAAAAATAACATTCCCCACCAAAGGTTCTGTAGTGTATGATTTTGAGGCTAATACCGTATATCTTGACAAAAATTCAGGCAACATATTTCATAACTGGGAAACTCAGTATTATGAAATGACCTCAGAGACTGCATTTGACACCAATATAACCAACAATTATCCGCTTACGGCAGGCGGATCCGGGGATACGTATTTTGAAGTGATTATCAGTGAGCTGTATCTTACTACAGATCCCCATGGAAATCTTATTCCTTTTACTTATGAAATGAGAAATTCCGGAAATCAGCTTTTGATGCCTACAGCATGCGGTTCGAATACGCTGTATAAATTATTTGCCGGAAACTATAAGCTGGTAACAAAAGGCGGTGCGAAAGGAGCTATACGGAAGTACACCCTGAAAACAATGCCTTCTCCCTATAAAAATGAGGAAGTTGTAAAAGCAGGAGCCAGGGTAAAAATGATTCGCTCTTATGATGCCGACGGAACACTGGTAAAAACCAAAAAATTTGAGTATAATGCATTTGCAAACTCTATGGATTCTTCGGGAGAAGGCTATTACAATGATAATTATATCAACTCAAGTTCTCCATATGATATTTTTATCTTATATAAGAATGTAAAAGAAACAGAAATCTCCGGAGTACAGAACAATGGCTACATTCAGTATTATTTTAAGACACCCAATGATTATCAGCTTAACTATGACAGTTATTTCCCCTATTACAATTTCACTTCCGCAGGAATCATGGAAAAGAAAGAAATTTATAACAATCAGAACCAGCTGACGGAATCTTCCGAATATGAATATAATTTCCAGGAGATTCTGAATACTTCCCAGTATAATCTTTCATCAGGAACGACCAAACCATCATGGCTACAGTACACAAAAGAAACAAATAAAACCTATCTGAATCAGACTTCCTACCAGACTATTTCCGAGACGACATTCAACCCGGATAATTTTCAGGTGTCCTTATCCAAAACCACGGCACAGGATGGCTCGGTAACGGAAGTTTCCACGAAATATGCTGCGGAGCTTGCAAATACCCGTCTGGTGAATGCCAATATAATTTCTGTTCCATTGCAGATAGAGACCAAAACTGACGGCACCATCATGACGAAAGTTACAACCAAATATGATGATACGAGTCATCTTTATCCGACCTCGCTGGAATCAATCGACCTTAAACAGATCGCGGAAACACAAATAACTTTTGATGTGTACGACAGCAAAGGAAACCTGGTGCAGACCACAGACAAAGCCGGGAATTCCGTTACTACCATTTGGGGATACTATCAGACGCTTCCGATCGCACAGATTACCGGAGCAAAATATAGCGATATAGCTTCTATCTCCACCATTGCAGCTGCCATTACCGCTTCCAATGCGGATGCAGACAACCCGGCCAATGAAGCCGCATTGCTTACTGCTTTGGAAAACTTACGTCTTGATCCCGCATTGCAGCAATATCCGATATCCGTATCTGCTTATGATCCATTGGTTGGCGTTACCCATTCTATTTCTTCCAACGGGATCAAACAGAGCTATGAATATGATGCTTCGGGAAGATTATTCAGAGTGAAAAATGCCAGCGGACAGATCATTAAAGAAAATCAGTATAACTACAAACCTTAACAGAACCATGAAAAACATATTTTCAATAGTAAGCCTTTTGTTGGGGATTGTTGTTTCTGCACAGACCACCAATCTCTCAACAAGCGAAAACTATATCTACACCAAAAACTGCCTGAATGAAGACTGCAGCAAAAAAACAGAGGCGGTACAATATTCCGATGGATTGGGCAGGCTCAGGCAGACCATCAGCATCAAAAGCTCACCAACAGGGAAAGACATTGCCGTACCTGTTGAATATGATCAATTTGGAAGACAGCTACGGTCTTACCTGCCGATTCCGCAGCCCGGAACACAAAACGGCGCCATCTACACCAATCCTAAGTCCAGTGCTTCACAAACCTATGGTTCAGATCCGTATTTCTATTCCGAATCGGTTCTGGAAAACTCACCTGCCGCAAAGCTTCTTTCCACCACAAAACCCGGAACAGACTACCACGGACATTCCATCAATTACGGATATGCGCTGAATACCGCCACTGAGGTGAAGAAATATACCGTGACCACCTCATGGGTAAACGGTGCCACCGATAATGCCATCACCCTGTCCGGAAACTACAGTGCCGGGCAGCTGATGAAAGCTTCTGTCACGGATGAAGGTGGCCATATTACCACAGAGTTTACAAACGGAAAAGGACAAACCATTCTCGTACGGAAAGAGAATACGGATACTTATTATGTTTATAACAAGTATGGGCAGCTGGCTTATGTTATTCCTCCCCTAGCGGTTTCACAGGCATTGACCACCACTCTTCTCAACGATCTTTGCTACCAGTACCGATACGATAGCAAAGGAAGGCAGGTAGAAAAGAAGCTTCCCGGAAAAGGATGGGAATATATCGTCTATGATAAGCAGGATCGTGTACTGATGTCGCAGGATGCCAATATGGGAGCCTCTAAACAATGGCTTTTCACCAAATACGACAAATTTGGAAGAGCCGTCTATACCGGAATCTTTACCAGCTCGTACAACTATGGAAGTGAAGGCCGGCAGGCCGAGCAGAATAACGTCAACAATACTGCAACAGCACAAAATGAAATCAGAAGTACAACCGGGTTTAATGCTACCGGTGTAACGGCTTATTACACCAACGCTGTATATCCTACGGCGCTTACCAAAATCCTCAGTGTGCATTATTTCGACACCTATCCTGCCGGAAGTCCTGAAAGACCTTCACAGATCTTCTCTAATAGTACCATAGGGGACAATATGGGCGCTTCCGTGAATACCAAAAACCTTCCCACCGCTTCGTATGTAAAGAATATTGAAGATGACAACTGGACCAAAAGCTATATCTGGTACGACAACAAAGCAAGGGCAATCGGCACCCATTCGATTAATTATTTGGGAGGCTTTACCCAAACAGAATCTTCACTGGATTTTGCAGGGGTGGTACTGCAGACCCGAATTACTCACGCCAGACTATCCTCAGATACGCCGAAAACAATCACCCAGGCTTTTGAATATGATGCTCAGAACCGCCTGAAAAAACAGTGGCACCAGGTAGACAGTTTTCCCCAGGAGCTGCTTTCCGAGAATACCTATAACGAACTCTCACAACTCGCCAATAAAAAAGTGGGAAACAACCTGCAGAGTATAGATTACACGTACAATATCAGGGGATCGGTAACCAAAGTAAATGATCCTGCCAACCTGGGAACAGATCTTTTCGGTTACTCCCTTTCTTACTATGATCCGTCAAGTACTGCCTTAGGTAAATACAATGGAAGTATTTCCGAAATAAGCTGGAACTCTGCACAGGATAATGTGCTGAAAAAATACAGTTACCAGTATGACAATCTGAACAGGCTCACTAAAGGAACCTACGCTGAACCCAATACTTCTGTTCCGAAAAATGATTTCTACAATGAATCGGTTGCTTATGATATTGCCGGAAACATCACATCTCTTCAAAGGAATACAAAAAATTTTTCTGGCACCGCTGAACTCATCGACAACCTTACTTATACCTATGCAGGTAATAAGCTCCTTTCTGTAAATGACGGATCGGGTAACTATGCCGGTTATCCTGATACTTCCGGAACGGCAATCTCTTATGACGCCAATGGCAATATGAAAGACCATCAGGACAAAGGAATTTTACAGATCGATTATAACATCCTTGATTTGCCGGATCTGGTCAAATTTAACAAAACCTATGTCCCTCGGTTTACCGGAACCGAAATAGATTATAATGTTAAAACTAGATACCTGTACAGGGCAGATGGAGTGAAGCTTAGAAAGATCTATACCTACGGAACAGGAAAGACTAACCTGGAAGCAAGCACCATTACCGATTATCTTGATGGTTTTCAGTATGAAGAGAAATACACAGGAAGTCCTTCAGATCCCCTATTAAAATTTGTTCCTACTTCTGAAGGCTATTACGATTTTGAAAAAAATAAGTATATTTACACCTATACCGATCATTTGGGAAATGTGCGTTTAAGCTACTTTAAAAACTCAAATGACAGCGCAGAAGTTATTGAAGAAAATTCGTATTATCCGTTTGGGCTGAAGCATGATACCAATATTCTTTCCATCAACAGTACTTCTTACAAATACCAGTATAATGGTAAAGAGTACCAGACAGAAACAAAATGGAATGACTATGGGGCAAGAATGTATATGAGTGATATCGCAAGATGGGGCGTCATTGATCCATTGTCGGAGACTTCCAGAAGGTTTTCTCCGTATAATTATGCACTGAACAACCCGGTAATGTTTGTAGATCCGGACGGCAGAAAGGCCTACAATCCGGAACCTGTGGTATCCGATATCCCAAGAGGAGGGCTTTTAGATTTTTTCGGAAGCGGAGGCTACACCCAATGGGGGTCTTATGAAGAATTTATAGGAAAAGACACTTTTGGATATAGCAAGAAAGGAAGTGAGGGAGTATATGGTGGGGGAAGTGCCGCTACCTTCGGAGAAACCCAGATGTACAAAGACATCATGGCTTATCTTGCACAACCAGAGTATTTTCAAGGAATAGACTTTACGCAGTTTATAAACGATAATAATGATTGCCCTAAATGTCCGAAATTAGCAAACCCAATTGGCAAAAAAGTTCTGGAGGCTAAAACATCATTCTTAGGAAGATTATGGGCTACAGGTGAACCTAGAACTTGGGAAGATGGTATTATAACATATAATGTTAATGCGGATGGAAAAATAACTGGAGTACGACCGATAGGTGGTGCAGGACCTTTAGAGTATATTGGTGGTGTTGGAGAACTTAAATTTTTATTAGCTAATAAAAATGCGTTAAAAACATTTAAGTCTACAGAAATAGGAGCACAAGTTACTTCTAAAATCAAAGGAATGGCTGAGTCAATGAGAAAAGGTGATATGATGGGTATATATAGTGAAAAAATTGTTGTCTATTTAAAAGATGGAGAAAGATATATTTTAGATGGCCATCATAGGATACAAGCTGCAATACAAGAAAACAAAACTTTAGAAATAATTGAAGTTTCTGGACAGAGGGCATTGCAAATGTTTGGAGATAAAGTAAAACAAATTAATGCTGGACTTTTTAAATAAATGAACACAAAAAAAATATTAATAGAATATATAGATTTCATAAAAGAATTTGAGGATACTATAAAAAAAGAGAAAAACATACCCAATAATGAAAATATTTGGAGCTATATGGTAAGTAATTTAATTGATAAAGGAACTATTAACCCTTATAAATTTATAAGACATGGTTCAGGATTTACTGTTGAAAAAAATGCAGTTGTATGTGAATATGATAAAGCTCCTTTGAATGAATATGATGTTAAATTTTCGTTTTGGAAATTTAAAAATTTTATAGAAAGTAATTATAAAGAGATTATAATAGATCAAATTGTATTAAAAAAAGATTTATCTGATATGATTGAGAAAGGAATTTTGCACTGGTTAATAATCGATGACATTAACTGGAATATTTATCAAACGAATTTTAGATCATATGAACCTTAGATATTTATTTACATCCTAAATTCATTATCGGGAATAATTTTAAATAAAATCAATAAAAAACAGATGGTCATTTGGATCATCTGTTTTTATTTTATGTTAATATAAAAATCTTAAAATAATCAATATATTTACAGCTATACAGATCATTTGGAAAATGTGCGCCTGAACTATTTTAGAGACTCAAATGACAGCGCAGAAGTTATTGAAGAAAATTCGTATTATCCGTTTGGGCTGAAGCATGATACCAATATTCTTTCTATCAACAGTACTTCTTACAAATACCAGTATAATGGTAAAGAGTACCAGACAGAAACAAAATGGAATGACTATGGAGCCAGAATGTATATGAGTGATACCGCAAGATGGGGCGTGATAGATCCTTTGACAGAGACCTCCAGAAGGTTTTCTCCTTACAATTATGCACTGAACAACCCGGTGATGTTTGTAGATCCGGACGGCAGAAAGGCCTACAATCCGGAACCTGTGGTATCCGATATTCCAAGAGGAGGGCTTTTAGATTTTTTCGGAAGCGGAGGCTACACCCAATGGGGGTCTTATGAAGAATTTATAGGAAAAGACGCTTTTGGATATAGCAAGAAAGGAAGTGAGGGAGTATATGGTGGGGGAAGTAGCACTTTCGGGGAAACAGCAGCTTATCAAGCTATTATGGCTCAATTGTATTTTCCTGGTATTAATTTTAACACTCCACCCGATGATCATTTTAAGCAGTTTGGCCAGTTTTTATACACTGATAATAAAGCAACAAATAATATTGTTATTGACTTTCAAAACCCCATTACAGGAGATTTAAATACTGCACCTTGGTTATCTATGCAGTTACAGGATTTTACATTTAATGATAGTAATTATTCTACTCTTACTAATATTGCTAATCATTATGCGAAATATGCAGGTGTAGATTTAAATAATCTTAAAGGAAAGAGTACTTCGTTAGGAATAGCAACTTACCATATAGAAGCAGGACAAATGGTTGGAAAAACATTTAGTTATAATGGAGGAAAGTTTATGGCAGATGCTCTTATGACAGGAGATATAAAAAATAAAGTTATATCAATAATGGTAGGAAATGGAAAAGTTTCTTCCTATATAAATAATAAATATAATATGATTTCCGCATTAAGTCATGAAGGAGGAAAAGTGAGCCATTTGACTCTTAATCCAAAAACATGGATAGAAGGAGAAAAAGCTCATATGATAATTTATCAACATCAAATGAACTCTCCAATTTATAAACTCACAACACCTGATTTTCAAAAGAAAATGAGAGAAAACTATATTAATGCAAAATATAATTATGAAAGATATAAAAATTAATATTTATTTTATCCTAATTGGGATTTTTCTTTTTATCTCATGTAAAAAGCATCCAAAATTAGGTAATAGCCCAATTTGTTCATTTCAAAATTTGATATGTGATTATCCTGTTAATGAATTGACTAATATTAAAAATGTTGAAACTTTTTTACTTTTTGGAAATCCTACAGACGACACAATTAAAATCTCCCTTAAAGATATTCATGAAAATTATAGACATATTTATAAAAATGATACATTAAAAATTAATCTTGAAGGAATTAATATAATTTCTATACCTCCCCATGATTCATTAGGAGTACCATGTATGTCTATTGTAGATAGAAAATTCAGAAAAGAAGATGAAGTATTTAAAAGAGGCTTTTCAGTCATCAATATCAAAACAAAAGAAATTGCTTCAAAGGCTCGAGGTTATAACGTAGATCAAATACATGATTTTCAATTATATCAAAAATGGGGTAAAAAGAGCAAAAAGATTGATCTGTAAATATCAATATAAGACGGAGGTGGTGGAGGAAGTTCCACTACGATTGGCGACATTATGAGAAGCACAGGAATTACATTAGGAAGCCTTGAATCTTTTATGCAACTGACGGCTGTTTTAAATTTAAGACAGCAATTGATTGATGCAGGTTTTAATCCAGATGCTAAAACAAGCTACCAAGATTTGGGGAAATTATTAGTTGGTGTTTCATCTCTTACAGAATTGTATGAAATAACAGACGCTGAATTTATAAAGGACGATAAAGGCAAACATCCTGCAGAAACGGTAGGTAAATATGTATATCTTACGATGTCAAAAATTGACAATTTATTGTTTTTTGCTTATACTTTAGGGCATGAAATGAATCATGTATTTGATAATAGATTTTTTCAAGACAAATTTATTGAGATCACGAAGTTTGGAGATAAATCGAGTATTCCATTTCGTAATACATTTGGGCTTTATAAAGAATCGAATGGTTTGAGTTGGGAGATGCAGTCTGGAAACTCAAAATTATGCGGATTAACAGGTTTTGAAGCTGCTTCTTTTTATTATGGTCCGAAAGGTTGGGGAATGTACGATCAAAACACCGTTGATAAATTAAGTCCATATATAAATCAGTTGAATAGAGCACGTACTATTATTTACAATACCAAAAAAAATGATTTAAAATGATTTACAAAACTTTAAAAATATACTTTACACTCCTACTGTTAATTGTAACAAACAACCTTTATTCTCAATTAAATATCAGCTGGAAATTAGATTCAAAAAAAGAAAATGCAGATATTGTCATTTATAATAATAGTAATGAAAATATTGCAGTCGTTCTTGATACATTGTCATTACAAGGTTATTTTAATGATAACCACATTGTATCAAAAGAAAACTGGAGTAAAAATTACCCTTTTTTAGCTCTTACATTAAATATATATGATAGTAATAAAAATAAATTAATTACTAATACAAGCAATCCCTATTATGATTTATCTGAATTTCAAAAGGTGAAGGGTAAAAGGGATTCCTTAGAAAAGGAATATAATTCCATAATAAAAAATTGGAAAGTAAAAAATAAAATAAAAAAAGATTATGTTGCTCAAATAAATTACTATCTAGTAAAGAACTTGCTTTTAATTAAACCAAAAGACAGTATAAAATTTTCGGTAATTTTTAACTTGCGTAATATTACTAATACAGAAAATAATTTGCTTGATTCTTATATACTTGAAGACGATAATAAATATAGTTCATTATTAAAACTTAATGTAGATAAATCCATAGAAAAATATTTAACGAAAGAGCAAAAACAAAAACTGAAAAATTATGTTTTTTTCACAGGAAAAATTGAAAGTAACAAAATTGAATTACAACATTAAAACCGATATTCTCCGATCGTTCCTTTAAAACACAAAGAAGCTGTCTCATTTCACGAGTCGGCTTCTTGTTTATTTTGTCGATAAAAACATTCTTAAATGGTTGAAAATCATTCCTTGTGTATCAAAGTTAGTGATGCAGGAATCTGTATTAATTGCTGTTCTAAAAATATTGTAAAAAACGGAACTACGAAAACACGGGAACAACAATATTTCTGTAAAAACTGCCATAAAAGGTTTATAGAATTTTACAGTTATAAAGCTTATGAGAAGAATATTAATTCCCAGATTATTCAAATAACAAAAGAGGGATTAGGTTTAAGAAGTATAGCGAGAGTGCTACAAATATCAACAACCACATTACTTAAAAGGATGGTTTTTATCTCAAATCAGATCTCTTCGCCTCAAATTCCTTTACATCAATCCTACGAATTAGATGAAATGAGATTTTATATCGGTAATAAATCAAACCAGATGTGGTTGGCTTATGCCATTAATAAAATAACTAAGAAAATTGTTAGTTTTCATGTGGGAAAAAGAACTAATAAAACTTTAAAGACAATTATTAAAACTTTAATTAATTCACAAGCAGAAAAGATATATACAGACAAACTTAGAAATTACCAATATTTAATTCCTAAACAAGTCCATTCAACCCAACGATTCGGAACAAATTCCATTGAAAGAATGAACCTTACCATAAGAACAAATCTCAAAAGATTCAACAGACGGAGTATTTGTTTCAGCAAAAGTATAATTATTCTTAATGCTATTCTTAGAATCTGTTTTTGGACTTAAATAATTGTAATGAATAAAAAGATCTTGGGATACAACACAACAACTTTTGGCATGTCAGGGATTCAGCTTTAGTTGTGAATTGCTTTCATTTATCCGTATCTTTGGGATACAACACAACAAAAGAGAAGTTTAAACAATCAAAAAAATTGTTGTGAATTGCTTTCATTTATCCGTATCTTTGGGATACAACACAACCGGTTTTAGTTTTGGGAAAAGATGGCTATTGTTGTGAATTGCTTTCATTTATCCGTATCTTTGGGATACAACACAACGAATAGCGATCTTTAAACATAAAGTTTTTGGTTGTGAATTGCTTTCATTTATCCGTATCTTTGGGATACAACACAACCTCCTTAACTTCAGTTCCTGTAATCGGAACTGTTGTGAATTGCTTTCATTTATCCGTATCTTTGGGATACAACACAACTCGAGCGCCTAAATCCAGATGCTCTGGCTAGTTGTGAATTGCTTTCATTTATCCGTATCTTTGGGATACAACACAACGTATCTGATTCTCTAAGTGCCTCCGAAACTGTTGTGAATTGCTTTCATTTATCCGTATCTTTGGGATACAACACAACTATCATATCAATACGGGGTGTATTTCCGCCGTTGTGAATTGCTTTCATTTATCCGTATCTTTGGGATACAACACAACGGCTATGCTATTAATACGTAGAGCGTTTGAGTTGTGAATTGCTTTCATTTATCCGTATCTTTGGGATACAACACAACATACTCCCCCTATTATGGCAGAGGATATGTGTTGTGAATTGCTTTCATTTATCCGTATCTTTGGGATACAACACAACTAATGTCTTTTAATTTCTACTGTTGATCGGGTTGTGAATTGCTTTCATTTATCCGTATCTTTGGGATACAACACAACTGGGACATCGAAAATTAAAGGTAGACACTAGTTGTGAATTGCTTTCATTTATCCGTATCTTTGGGATACAACACAACATTCTGGAAATGCTTACCATGATGCAATTAGTTGTGAATTGCTTTCATTTATCCGTATCTTTGGGATACAACACAACAGAGACAATCTACTCTTGCGATACTCGACGGTTGTGAATTGCTTTCATTTATCCGTATCTTTGGGATACAACACAACTCTCGGTAAAGATAATACTACAGATATTCTGTTGTGAATTGCTTTCATTTATCCGTATCTTTGGGATACAACACAACTCCAAAGCCAACTCCTGTTCAGTCTCTTTGGTTGTGAATTGCTTTCATTTATCCGTATCTTTGGGATACAACACAACTATGTGGATGAATGGAATGCAGAATACTTGGTTGTGAATTGCTTTCATTTATCCGTATCTTTGGGATACAACACAACTATCGAATCAGAAAATATTAAGAATGCTATGTTGTGAATTGCTTTCATTTATCCGTATCTTTGGGATACAACACAACCAAATATGAAAATAAAATTAAGTAGTTATGGTTGTGAATTGCTTTCATTTATCCGTATCTTTGGGATACAACACAACTTGGGGCGCAAATACTAAAAAAGAATACCAGTTGTGAATTGCTTTCATTTATCCGTATCTTTGGGATACAACACAACACTATAGCGCTAAATGCTGAAACGGCAGCAGTTGTGAATTGCTTTCATTTATCCGTATCTTTGGGATACAACACAACGATGGCAAAAGAATTAAAAATCTTAGACCCGTTGTGAATTGCTTTCATTTATCCGTATCTTTGGGATACAACACAACTAGTGCATCCTGGCATCGATCCATCTTCTCGTTGTGAATTGCTTTCATTTATCCGTATCTTTGGGATACAACACAACGGAATAAAATCTTTTGCAGATGTTGTTGAAGTTGTGAATTGCTTTCATTTATCCGTATCTTTGGGATACAACACAACTAATTACATAATTTTTCGTAAAACAACACTGTTGTGAATTGCTTTCATTTATCCGTATCTTTGGGATACAACACAACTAATTACATAATTTTTCGTAAAACAACACTGTTGTGAATTGCTTTCATTTATCCGTATCTTTGGGATACAACACAACTTTTGTAGAGCAAAAATAAAAAAAGATTGAGTTGTGAATTGCTTTCATTTATCCGTATCTTTGGGATACAACACAACCATGATACATTCTTTTTATCTCATGAGGTTGTTGTGAATTGCTTTCATTTATCCGTATCTTTGGGATACAACACAACCGTCATACCTTGTATTCAATAAACCTAACCGTTGTGAATTGCTTTCATTTATCCGTATCTTTGGGATACAACACAACAGATTGATTCAAGATCATTCTTGGACATCTGTTGTGAATTGCTTTCATTTATCCGTATCTTTGGGATACAACACAACCAACTTTAAATTTAGCCATTGCCCATCGTGGTTGTGAATTGCTTTCATTTATCCGTATCTTTGGGATACAACACAACATTACTGCAAACTACCTACCTACCGGACTAGTTGTGAATTGCTTTCATTTATCCGTATCTTTGGGATACAACACAACCTCAACATTTAACCCACTGAATTGCAGTGGGTTTATTTATGATTTAGAATTTAAAAAATCAGAATAATTCGAGTTGCTGAAAGGTTGGAGGCGGTTCTTCTTTATTCCTGGCAAAAAAGATCTCGATATCCCCAAACTGTTTATCCGTAATGCACATGATGGCAACTTTCCCTGCTTTAGGCAGCATAAACTTCACCCTTTTGATATACACATCAGCATTTTCACGGCTTGGGCAATGGCGCACATACATCGAAAACTGGAACAGCATAAATCCGTCATCGATAAGCGCTTTCCGGAAACGATTGGCATCTTTCATATTTGCTTTCGTTTCGGTCGGGAGGTCATATAATACTAAAACCCACATAATTCGGTATGCATTAAACCTTTCGGCATTCATATCAGTTCAGGATAAGAGATCAGCCGTTTTTCACCGGTATAGCATTTGTAAAGCGATGAGGCCGTCGTTTTGACGGCGACTAACAATGGCCTTGTTTTGTCATCAATACGTACGTCTTTTGTGGCAATCTGCAGTATGTGTGCCTTGAATTCTTTTGACAGCTCTTCAGTTTGAGGATTAATTTTCAGCCACTGCATCACCAGTAAATCAACAAACGGACGGTAAGGCTCCATCAGGTCATCGGCAAGACAATACGGATTGTATTTATTCTTATGAAAGATCCCAAGAACGGGCAGCAACCCAGTTTCCACGATAGCTCTTGCAACAATACTCCGGAGAACGGCATAACCGAAATTAAAGAACTGGTTGGGAGAATCCCCGAAACGCTGTCTCAAAAAATCAAGACTGATCAGATATTTCCAGTAATGCTGCGCCGCAATACCTTCCATGTTGGTGACGTCGCCTGATTTTACATTTCTCTGATATTCAATCATCGGTTCATAATAATTTCCCAGTTTCTTCAGAACATTTTTCTGGTTCTCAATCTTACATTCTACCGTCTGTTTCCAAAGCTGTTTCTTCAACGGTTCACTGGCTTCCAGCTGATCTTTTACACGATCGGAATGTTCGGTATGTCCATACAGCGGTAGCATGATTCCGTGCGGTAAATGGTGAGCATCACAACTCACGACCACCACATTATTTCCCATCATTTTCTGGATCAGGTTATGCGAAATGGTAATCTGATAATGATCCAGCATCAGCAAACCCAGATCTTCCACAGGAACACTCCCCTTCTCCACTTTGGTTTCCGGACAGAGGATTTTCATCTGCTCGTCTTTGAGTTTAAGATAAGCGGGATTGCCGATGTAAATGGAGCGAGTGATCATAGTTTTTAGTTTTTATCACTCAATAATAATATTCATTAAAAATATATTCCATATCATCGGCAAAACCATAACCACAGTATTGCGACCATTTAACACATTGCTCAGCACGTGATTTGAAAGCATTTAACAAATTGTTTTTCTTTAAAAATTCCAATGCTGTTTTGAAGTTGTTGAAGGCTCCGTTATAAAACTGTTCGGAAAAATCACCATACAAAGCTGTCAATTCACAGGCACTTTCGGGCAAATATAACATTACATCTGCCAGATACTCGGGTGATGGCTGCAAGTTTTTAAAATCGGAAATAGCCCGTTTTGCTACCGAAAATTTTTCGGTGCTCCGCATTGGATTTTCTACATTAAACTCTTTACGAATGAGTTTTTTATATTTATCTGCCAGTTCTTTTTCGTTATGAGGATTAAGATAGAATTGATAAAATTCTTTTACTGCTTTGTTCTTCTCATACAGATCTAAAATCTGTTCAATAATTTGTTCTTTAGTAAGATTCTGAAGCTCTTTCTTTAATAATGCTTTTGACATACATGTTTTTATTATACTTTTGAAATATTTCCCAAACGGTCAACATTTAATTTTATACAAAGTTCCTTCACCATAGAGCCATCCATCGAACGCTCCATTTTATTTAAAGTGGAAAACTCCGCCTTATTTACAATAGAAGTAGCAATATCTTGTCTTATAAAAAATATTTGCCCTCCTGAAAAGCTTACCACTTTATAAATTTTCTCAATAGTTTCTTTTGGTAAGTTTTTAAAATCAATGTTATTTTTATTTTCAATTTCGTCCCCTGAAGGAATATACACCAAATCATTAGGGCAAAGGTAAAAATCATTTGCTCCTTTTAAATCAACCGCAGGTAATCCCTGCTTTTGCCTTTCTATAACAATATTTAAAGGAATAGTTTCATAACTTCTCTTTCCGTTTTTATCTTCATACACCGCAAAAAACAAATTGGTTCCTTTTGCCGCTTCTACATACTTAGCTTTTTTATTTCCTGTTTGCCCTACCTGAAATTTACTTCCCAATTCAAACACTCTTACTTTATTAATAGGCTGATGTGGTTTCCCATCATTGTACTTCTCAATATTTTTGTTGAGGTCTTCTATTCCTTCGGGCGAAAATGCAAGTTCCGGACTACCCTTGAATTCCAGATAATTTCTAAGAATTTTCTGGATTCCCGTGTCTGTAATAGAATGTATTGATTTTAAATCAAAAGAGGTATCAATACTTTTTCTCGTTGCAGTCAGCATTTTTCCTTTAGGAACTTTTATCCAAGGTAAATCTACTTTACCAGAAACTGTATCTTTATGCATTGGCTTTCTTATCGCCCAATTTGTCCCAGTCTGCTCTACTCTTTCCTTTATTTTTACACCGTCTTTCTCTACATATTTTTCATAATAATTTGTAGCCTTATTGATAACTCTAAGATTTTGCTTAAAGCTTACAATTATTTTCTCTAAAGAATTTTTAGCTTCAACTGTAAAATTTTTCCAAGGCTTCAAAAACTGTTTCGGAATCTCTTTTTCGATTTTCTCACCTGTCTGAGTATGAATATAGCTAACCTTCTCAAACTTCATCAGTTTCTTCTTCAAATCGTAACGTTTAGTCTCCGATTTTGCAGACTGATTATTAAGCAAATTCACGTGGTCTTTCGTTGCGCAAGCTATAACTAAAGCATCCAGGGCATGATGACGATGGTCTATTCTTTTCTTGGAGAAACCTTTTGAATCCTCAATAGGAACAGTTGGTAAAAATTTTCGATGATTTTCATTCCAAGTAGTGAATTTTTCAGAATTTGTCAATTGATTCATTCTTTCAAAACGAGGTAAAATCAAATCATTCCAGACATCATTCAGTCCCCAATCCTGTTTCAGCTGTGTTGTAATTTTTCCGTTTCCGGGAACGATGTTTTTAGAATTTACACCTTCATCCGTTCCATCTTCTGCACGAACAATATTAGAAAGCACACCGGAAATATATTTACTGATATGACGTGTATCATTTAGCTGGCGTTCAATCATTTTTTCAGGAATATCCTCTAATAAAAGTTTATTTTTTTTGCTTCGATTATTGGCATAATGTTTTTTTACAAAGTCCTCATATTCATCAACTTCAAATATTTTGATTTTATCGGAAACTTTATAACCGTGAAACTGTTTGATAAATCCAAGCCCGATATAATTATCCTTCAATTTGTTAACCGCAGATTCACAAATGATTTTATTGCTGAAACTATCGTCGAAATACCGGCTTTGCGGAATGATGTGTTCAATTTCATATTCAGGTGTAAACAGTTTATTTAAAGGAATTACCTGCCCGGTGTACGGCGATTTGTATTTCTGTTCAAGCCAAAGTTTGTACCGTTTTAAATCTGAAGAAGAAGGCTGTGCGGTTTTACTGATTTTTAAAATATCATCATCAATCTGTATGTCAGAATTTAAGACACCATCTTCATAGATTTTCAGAATTTCCTGTTGCATTGGCGAAAACGGACGGACATTTTCCACCGAATGGTCATTCATCATTTCAGCCAATAAAGCTTTGATACGGAGGTTGGTATTTTCGTTTTCAGAAATCTGATTCGTTAATTTTTTTCTCTCGTCTGCGGGAAGCTTCATTTCTCTTCCTAACTCGATATGAATTTCATTAAAGAAATCTTTGGCTCCGTTTCCGTATTTCAGCCAAATATCTTTTACAACCCGTAAAGTTTCAGTAATGACCTGTTCCACAATTGGATTACGAAGTGAATGCTGTTTAAAATCTTTTAAAAAGCTTTCCAGGTCATCTACAGAATTCCACTTCCCACTCATTGAAGCTTCTGAATGTCTTCCGTAAACAATATATTGAGCAAGCCACAATTGTAGTCCCTGAAAATCATTTTCAGTAGTAAGATGAACTGCTTTTTCTCTTACTCTATCTTTGATGTTTTCGTCATACTCGCCATTGATGATTTTCTGAATTCTGTCTTTTGATTTTTTATCGATATCGGCATAATTCCAATAATTTCCCAATCGCATCAGAGGCAACAGTTTCTTAATCGCTTTCTCAGAAAAAGAACCATATTCACTTTTGAAAGGTGGAAATTTTCTAAATGCTTCAAAGAAAGAAACCTCATCCAAATTGTTTTTATTAGCAAAAGATTTTAAAGCTTTTTCATATTCAACTTTATCATTGACAGAATAGATGATGTGCCAAATCTTTTGCTCGATTTCTCTCGTCAAGAAATCATCAGAAATATTTTCGACCTTATCTAATCTCGAAGAAATCATCGTTTTGGTTTCGTTGCAGGGATATTTTTTATCTTCCACAAAGTTCCAGCGATGCGTTTTATCATTCAGTTTAAAATGTTTGAGTAATGCTTTTTGGTCAATTTCTTTTCTGTTGTTCAAAAACTCAAAAAGGTTTTCAAAATCTTTAGTAGTGCTTAAAAATTCTTCCGTAACGTTCTCATCATAATCTTTTTTGTAAATATTGAGATTAAACATCCATTGCCAAATTCTGAATTCCTGGTAAAAAGGATTGGATTTCGGAATCGCTTTTAAATATTGTATATGCTCTGCTCCATTTTCATCTTTGTATTTTCTGAATTCCAAAGTACAGTTTGAAATAGAAGATTTCTGGCTTCTCAATGGTCTTTGGTAGAAAATAATATCCTCCATCAAAAGATGAACGAAATCTTTTTTGCTAAGCGTTAATTGATGCGCTTCATTATTTCGGTACAATTCACGAACACAATCACTATATAAATCATCGTTTTGTAATTCGGGATGAAATTCTTTTTGCTTTTCTAAAATTTGCTTTAGCTCGTCTTTATAGAATTTTCTTTCAATCGTACGAACCAGTTTTCCTTTGATTTTTTGTTTCGGATTTTGAAGAAGCGTTTCGTAAATGTAGGTTCCGACAGTTTTATGTGATTGGTCTATTTCCTGTTCGGTTTTAGTCTTGATAGCAATCCAATCCTTCTCAGAATCAACAGCTTTAAAAGTTCTTTTTATATCACCGTTTTTCAGGAATGATTCAGTAACAATAAATTCTTTTACACGTTCTATCCAATCTTCTGTTTTTACAATTTGTTTATCATATTTCCAACCATTTTCGAAATAGACATCATATAATATTTTACCTTTTATATTTTCTCCTGAATCTATAATCTTATCAACTTTTAAGCGTACGAATGTTTTATCTTTCTCTTCTTCAAAATCTTCTCCACGCAACTGATAATAACCACGTTTCTGATTAAAGTTCAAAAGAATCCAAGCCAATTCCTGTTTCTCTATTTTTTGAGAAAGTGCTTTTTTGCGGAGATAATAAATCGTCCAGTCGTAAGGTATTTTTTTATCATTTTCTAAAAGCTTTGGCTGATGATTTTTAAAATCAGAAAGCATTTCTTCAAATGAATTTTTAAAAATAAATCCAGTGTTATTATATGCTAACTTAGGCTCTGTTTCTTCTTTAAACTTTCCAAATCGTTTTCCGAAATCAATCTGTGAAGCATAATGTTCAGGAAGAAAGTTCAAAATATTAAGAACCCTATGAAGTCTTTCCCTCCTCAAAAGAAATCGTTCACGAAGTCTCCTAACACTCCTATAATTCGTTCTTGTAGCTGTTTGTGAAACAGAATTTCCTTTACCAAATTCTCCAAGAATATCCTGGGACATGGGAATAATTCTACTTCCCATTCCAAGAATCTTACCTTCTCTTTTATCGAAATCCTGATTGATTAATGCCCAACCAATCGAGTTTGTTCCCAAGTCCAATCCAAGTATATTTTTAGTCATAATCTATTAGTTTTTAGAAATTGTATAAAAATAAACAGAAAAAAAATAAATATTTTACGGAAAACCATAAAACGGATAAAAAAATAATTTTTAGATTTGTAACCGAAAGCAATTCACAATAAGGATTATTCCGTTGTGAAAACATTTGGGTTGCCTCTTGTCCATAATCAGGGGGCATTTTTATTTTCCAAATGTTTCACGAATTCAATAATAACAATTTAAAATGATGAGATAAAACATCTAAGGCGGGGCAACTCGCCTTCTTTTATTTAAGATCTTTTCAATTTACCATATAAAAAAAGCCACCTTAAAAAGGCAGCTTCCATGATTTTATATCTAACAATATTATTTTTTCGCTTTTACATCAACAGCGATTTCGATGTCTTTGCTGATCATCCATTCTGCAGGATCGGCTTCGGAAGTACCGAACTTGATTCCCCAATCAGCTCTGTTCACCGTAAATTTAGCCTGGATAGACGCTGAAGTATCCGTTACATCCACTTTCGCAGGGAATGTTACATTCATTGTTTTTCCTGACAACATAAGGTTACCACTCACCGTTTTATTGGCTCCGGCAATAGCATCAGCAGGTGCTTGTTTAAGATCTGTTACACTCGTGATTTTAAATTCTGAAGTCGGATTTTTTGCGGTATCGAAGAAATCAGGAGTTTTAAGGTGTGCCTCAAGATCTCCAGGTTTTTTATCTTTCTCTGTTACCGAAGCAGGATCTACTTTAAGAGAGTTCATATCAATAACGAAATTTCCTGCTGCTACATTTCCGTTTTCTACGCTAAGATCACCTGACTTTACCATTAAAGTTCCCCAACGAGGAGCCATTCCTCCTTTATGGAAAGCTTTCCAGTTTACCACAGACGTTGCTGTATCTACAGCCAATACTTCTCCTTTACTTTCCGCAACTTTCTGCTCTGTAGATGTTGCTGCATTTTCAGCAGTTTTTTCTTTGTTACACGACGCGGCAAGAAGTCCTACTCCTATCAATGCAATGACACTCAATTTTTTCATATTATCTAATTGTTTTAAAAGTTTATTATGATGAACAGCTGAAGTTTTTCAGCATATTTAATAGCTCCTAATTTATGATATCCAAAAATAGAGAACCTGACCCATTGGACCTCTTATCATACATCAATAAATTTAATTTCATTGAATATTTTCCGGATAAAAAGCTAAAATATAAAAAAGTTGCCGAATGCAGAATACTTTACCAAGATTAAAAATGATTATTTTAGCCGCTTAAATTTTACAATGAACGCCACACGCTATATCCATCAGGCTCTAGATATTTCAGAAAAAAGCATCTCCTCTACCCTTCAGCTTCTTGCCGAAGACTGCACCATTCCTTTTATTTCCCGTTACCGTAAAGATACAACAGGAAATCTCGACGAGACACAGATCGAGCAGATCTCAAAAATCAATAAGCAGTTTGAAGAAATTGTTAAAAGAAAGGAAACGATTCTAAAGTCAATAGAAGAGCAAAATGCCCTTTCCTCCGAATTAAAGCAACGAATTGAAGAAAGCTATGATCTGCAGGAGCTTGAAGATTTGTATCTGCCTTTTAAAAAAAGAAAAAAAACAAAAGCGGATGCTGCCAAAGAAAAAGGACTGGAACCTTTAGCCAAAATAATCATGAGCCAGAAAGCCCAGGAACTATCTTTTTTAGCTTCAAAATACCTCAACGATCAGGTAAACACTGAAGAGGAAGCTCTTCAGGGAGCAAGAGATATTATGGCCGAATGGATCAATGAAAATATGTATGTCCGTAAGAATCTCAGGAGAATGTTCCAAAGGAAAGCAGTGATCACTTCAAAAGTGGTAAAAGCGAAAAAGGATGAAGAAGAAGCCCAGAAATTCTCACAGTATTTCGAATGGGAAGAAAGCCTGAACAGAACACCTTCTCACCGTTTACTGGCCATGCTGAGGGCTGAAGCGGAAGGTTTCGTCAAGACCAATATCGGGATTGACAAAGATGAAGCCATCGAATTTATTGAAAATGCCATTATTAAATCCAATAACGAAACAGCCGGACAGATTTCCCTGGCCATAAAAGACAGCTACAAAAGATTATTGGAACCTGCCATTTCCAATGAAACCCTGCAGGAAGCCAAAGAAAAAGCAGATAAAAAAGCCATCGAAATCTTTTCTGAAAACCTTACCCAGCTGCTTTTAGCACCTCCTCTCGGAGAGAAAAGAATTCTGGCAATTGATCCCGGCTATAAAAGTGGCTGCAAAGTCGTTTGCCTCGACGAAAAAGGTGATCTTCTGCATAATGAGACTATCTATCCGCATGCCCCACAGAATGAATCCGGGATGGCGATGAAGAAAATCCGCTCTATGGTAAATGCTTATCACATTGAGGCCATCTCTATCGGAAACGGAACAGCAAGCCGCGAAACCGAATTTTTCATTAAAAAAATAGCATTTGATAAACCGCTGCAGGTATTTGTCGTTTCTGAAGCCGGCGCCTCGGTGTATTCTGCCAGCAAAATTGCGAGAGAAGAATTTCCAACGTATGACGTAACCGTTCGTGGAGCGGTTTCTATCGGACGGAGATTATCAGATCCTTTAGCAGAGCTTGTTAAGATCGATCCGAAATCCATTGGTGTCGGACAATACCAGCATGATGTAGACCAGACCCAGTTAAAGAATGAGCTGGATTCTACGGTGATGAAATGTGTAAATTCTGTCGGAATCAACCTGAATACCGCCAGCAAATCACTATTAAGCTATGTTTCGGGTATTGGCGAAAAAATGGCAGAAAATATTGTGAATTACCGTTCAGAAAACGGGGCTTTTGAAGACAGGAAACAGTTGAAAAAAGTTCCAAGGTTGGGTGAAAAGGCCTTTCAGCAGGCTGCCGCTTTCGTGAGAATCAGCAATCCGAAAAATCCGCTGGATAATTCTGCCGTGCACCCCGAAGCCTACGTAATTGTGGAAAAAATGGCGAAAGATCTGAAAATAACGACTCCTGAGCTCATCGCCAGCAAAGAGAAGATTTCTCAGATCGACCCTGAAAAATACATCACAGAAGATATCGGAATATTAGGAATTAAAGATATTTTAAAAGAGCTTGAAAAACCGGGATTGGATCCAAGAAAAGCAGCCAAAGTTTTTGAATTTGATCCCAATGTGAAAAAAATCACGGACCTTAAGATCGGCATGATCCTTCCCGGAATCGTCAATAATATCACCGCTTTCGGATGTTTTGTAGATTTAGGCATTAAAGAAAGCGGACTCGTACATATTTCCCAGCTGAAAGACGGTTTTGTTTCGGATGTAAACGAAGTGGTAAAGCTTCACCAGCACGTGCAGGTAAAAGTTACGGATGTGGATGAGGCCAGAAAAAGGATACAGCTGAGCATGATTCTGTAATCCATTAAAGATTTAACTAAAAAAGACAGCCGATAACAATAAATATTACCGGCTGTCTTTATTTAAAGTTCTGAAGGATAGCGTATCGCTGTATCGATCTCTATAGGATTATTGTACTTCCGGATCGATTCCTTTAACCTTTCATTTATTTCCCGGCTGTTGTTTTCGCCGACAAGAGTACCGTCGTTCAGATAATATTCTTCATTTGATCTTGTAGCCCCTGCAGAATTCCTCAGATAATTTACCGGGGATGCATAATATTTTAATTTGGCTTCCTTGTATTTTTCATCATTAACCATTACACTTCTGCTTTCCATATACTGAATAAACTGGTTCACATATGGTTTTGACAGTTTCTGGTTCTTAACCAATTCAAAATGATAATCGTTTTTATCATCATAAAGCTCCACGATCAGTCCCGGAAGGCCATGAAATTTATGCGGTCCTTCCTGAAAAGGTATTTCCGGACTGAACCAGGCAATCCAGTTTCTTCCGCCCCAGCTGGTAACAGCTTTCTGAACAGAGAGTTCTTTTATCTGCTTTTTTTCACCAGTCAGCTTCCAGTTTTGGACAGCCTTTGCGACACGCTTAAGAACAACACTTTCCAGAACATCATAATCATTATAAGTACTGCTGCCCTGCTGATGGGAAATAATACCTGAAGTATTGAATTGCATATCCTTTCCAAATGGAATATTATTGGTAATCAGAGAATCACCGACGTAAAAATCCCGGGGATAATATTTAACCTCTTTCTGATCAATATCCAGATGGTAATTTTCTTTGGTCATCAGGTTCTGGGTAGAATCTTTCCTGTACTGCACATCGTAAATAAAACGGTGAGACTGTGCTTTAATTCCCAGACAGCCTGCGATCCATATAGAGATAAGGATGATTTTCATTCGTGAAATTTTATGTAAATGATAATTAATTTTCGTTAAGAAAAGCCTGCTCTTCCCGTGAGAGCAGTATCCCGGATTCTTTATCTTCTTTTACCGGAATGTTTTCCCAGATGCTTTTGGTGAAATCAATTCTGGGTTCAATCCCTTTTTTATCAGATGCTGAAAAAGTATGATAAATGGTTTCCGAGGTAGATTTTCGTTCTTCCTCCTTACCGTCATACCTGATGAAGAATTTATCCGACACTGTTTTCTTTAAGGCAGGAAGGTATTTTCCGTCTTTTTTATAAAAATCGTAAATGAGCTGCACATCACCAAATTGAAATTCATATTCTTTCCCTTCAGTATTTTTTCTTTTGTAAGGGGCTAATCCTGTCTGCTGGTGAAGGGCCTCAAAATATGTAATCACCTTGTCTGCCTTGTTATAATGCATTTCTCCTTCTATGTTGATACCGCTCTCTGTTTTGATCCGAATGCTTATTAGTTGCTCCTCGCCATCGTCAGAAAGAAGCCGTGCGGAAAACTTTGTGTTTTTCGTATTCATGGTCACCAGAAGTCTGTAGATCTCAAAGCTGAAAAAATAATCTCCCATTTCGGCATGGGAAAATTCATTGGTTTTAGCATTAAAAACTGTTTTGCTGTTGCTCTTCAGATACTTCACATTATTCAGTTGCATCTGTAGAATATCATCATATTTTTTGCGGAAGCCGTCCCTGAAATTATATGCATTGCTCTTGCTCCATAGCTTGGCATCGGCAATGACCAGAAAGTAGAGTTTGTCATTACTGAAGCTTTTAGCCTTATACGTAACATCATATAGTGACGGTTGGTCGTAGTATCTTTTATGGTAGTTTTTTTGAATATCTTCAAATAGTTTCTTAAGATCCACATCCACTATTTTCACTTCTTGAATATCAATAACAGCAGGCTGTAAGGAAATGATATTCTGGTAAGAATTGGCCTTAAAGGTCTTGTATCCTGCCGCTGATACATCAAAACCTTTCGCTGCTGCGTCTAACGGTGCATAGCCGTCTTCATTGGTATACACCAGCTGATCTGCAAGGATAATTCTCGCTCCACTAACGGGCTTTTGAGTTTCGGCGTCAAGAATCTGTATTTTCTGTGAATACGTTAAAATCGAAAAAAATAAGGAAAGAATAAGAATCTGTTTCATACATGGTATTAATTGCGGCAAATATAAAAGGAAACCGCATACAATTCAACAGACTTAGAATTATTTTAATAGTATTTAACCTTTTAAAATACTTTTTTGTGATATCACCGTCAGATCCTAAGAAAAATTTAACAGTTGGTGTAAAAAACAAAGCCGGCTCACTGAGCCGGCTTCATGATTATTTTTTAGATTCTTCAACAGAAACTTTTCTGAATTCTTTGAAAAGTTTGCTAAGTTCTAAAGCTGATTTACGAGCTCTTGTTCCCGCTGCTTTGTTTCCTTTTTCTGCCTGTTGGTTTGCTTCTGTTGCAAAAGCTTCAAATTCCGCGTTGATTTTTTCAATTAATTCTTTCATTATTTTTAAAATTTAGGCTGCAAATATATGTTTTATGGCAATTCCAGCCTAATAGAGACGAAAAAATTTATATTAATTCATTAAAATTCATCCTTTCGGTTTGCTTTCCATTTATTTTTTAAAGTAAAATTTCAATTTTAATGTTTTTTATCCGTCACTCAACGATTCATTTTGCCCGTTCACCTGGAATTATCGTGTTTTTGATGGTATTTATCGTCATGCCGGTTTACACAAGAGCCATCAGGAAATGGCTATACCAATGACAGCATAATATTTTATGATACGTTTCAGCCGAAACTAATTGATTTAGGCTAAAGCCAAATGAAATTATGTAAAATTTAAACGGGCTTCAGCCCGATGAAGTTATAGCAGTTTACAATCTGCTTACGGAAATCGCAGAAAAGCTGAGCCTGAATATGCCACAGTTTAAAGAAGATCTGCAAAGCAGCAAACTTGCTGAAAAAGTAGATTCGGATTTTGAAAGCGGGGTGATAAGCGGGGTAAACGGCACTCCATCATTTTTCGTCAACGGAAAAAAATTCAATGGTGGTGCAATGGATCTGCCTGAACTGGTAAGAGAGAACGCTATTTAAATATTTTTTCAGCTTTACGAACGAAATTAAACTAGATTAATTTTTATCAGATGTAGCCTTAGTACATTTGCTAAAGAATTAAACAAAACAATTTTTTAAATCACAATATTAACAACATTAAAAATTAAACAAAATGAGTACACTTACATTAAAAGACGGAACAGAAATTTTTTACAAAGACCAGGGAGAAGGACCGGTATTGATGTTTCACCACGGATGGCCTTTATCATCAGACGATTGGGATGCGCAGGTGATTTTCTTCTTAAAAAGAGGTTACAGAGTGGTGACACATGACAGAAGAGGTCATGGAAGATCAAGTCAGAATATTTATAACCACACCATCGAACAATATGCTTCTGATGCTGCCGAATTGGTTGAGTTTTTAGATTTAAAAGACGTGATTCATATTGGTCATTCAACAGGTGGTGGAGAGGTGATCCGTTACGTAAACAAATATTCCAACGGAAGAGCAAAGAAAGCAGTACTGATCAGTGCAATTCCTCCGGTAATGGTAAAAAGCGAAACCAATCCTGATGGTGTGCCTATGGAAGTTTTCGACAATATCAGAGAACAAACGATGAACAACAGAAACCAGTTTTATTATGACCTTACGTTCCCTTTCTACGGATATAACAGAGAAGGTGCAAATATAAAAGACGGAGTCCAAAGAAACTGGTGGAGACAGGGATTAATGGGCGGTATCGTAGCGCATTATGACGGGATCAAAGCTTTCTCTGAAACAGATTTAACAGAAGATCTCAAAGCAGTAGATATTCCGGTATTGGTACTTCATGGTGAAGATGATCAGATTGTGCCTATTGAAAACTCTGCGATTAAATCTGCTAAACTATTAAAAAACGGCAAGCTGATTACCTATCCTGGTTTTCCTCACGGCATGCCGACTACGGAACATGAAACGATAAATAAAGACATCCTTGAGTTTATTCAAGACTAATTCAAATTATATTTAAATCTATTTTCTAAAAGAGTGTTTCTGATGATTCACTCTTTTTGTTTGACTTAATTAAAGTACAAAATGCCGTAATATTATGATACCATTATTTTAATTTGGTAAAATTTCTCTTATTTCGAATGGCCTGTAAGTCTTTTCAGCATTCCTTTAAAAATAATTCCATGAAAAGGCAGCACCGAGTACCAATATAACCTTCCGGAAATTCCGTGCGGACGAAAAACGGCTTTCTGCCAAAGCTTTCCTCTGTATATTTTAAACATCAGCCATGCTTCTCCGGGCAATTTCATTTCGGCAAAAAGAATTAATTTTCCTTCTTCACGGTTGGCATAGAGCACTCTCCAGAAGTCCAGCGCGTCGCCATCGTGAATGCGGTCAGGATGAGTTCGGCCGCGTCTTAAGCCTGGTCCACCCACCAAAAGATCCATAAAACCGCGTACTTTCCATAGGCTCTGCCCGTACCAGCCATTTTTTCCGCCGATGCTGAAAATTCTTTCAATACACTTTTCCCGATCATCGTAAGGTGCACTCCTCAGATCCGTAAAACATCCATAGTGAGGCACTTCCATAAAGTCTTTAAGGCTGGTATCTCTGCGGCTGCTGATAAAGCTGTCTTTCCAGCTGGAAACAATTTCATTGGCCTGAATCTTTGCTAACGTTCTTTTTAAAGCAGTTTCGTAAGAAAAAGGCTGTACTCCGGTAATTCGTTTTATTTCAGCAAGACTTTCGGGTCTGCAGATCACTTCGATCTTCATACTTCCTACCAGTGCTGTAGCCAGATTATACGACGTTGAGGTAATAAAATACAGCCAGTAGGAAGAAAGCTTCGGAGTCATTACAGGTAATGTGAAAATTTTTCTTTTCAGGTTTCTTATCCTGGCAAATTCCAAAAGCATTTCTTTGTAGGTGAGCACATCATCGCATCCTATGTCAAAACTTTGATGATAGCTTTCTTCTTTAAAGAGAACAAAGATCAGGAAATCAAGAACATTAGCAATCCCAATCGGCTGACATTTGGTATCCAGCCATCTGGGAGCTACCATGACCGGCAGCTTTTCGACAAGATCACGGATAATTTCAAAAGAGGCACTTCCCGAGCCTATGATGATTCCTGCACGGAGCACAGTAACAGGCACTTTAGATTCAATTAAAATTTTCTCTACCTGAAAACGTGAACCGAGATGCTTTGAAAGTTCTTTTTCATTAACGAGACCTGACAAATATACGATATGCTGACAATCCGTTGTTTCAATAAAATCTGTAAAATTTTCTGCACATTTCTTCTCAGAATCTTCATAATCATCTGAGTTACTCATGGAATGCATCAGGTAATAGGCGCCGGAAATATCTTTCGGAATATTCTGTAATGTTTCGGGCTTTAAAAAATCTACTTCTACCACCTCTATCAAAGATTCATCAATATCCACATTCCTGGAGAAGCGGGTTGCATCCCGGCAACAGCAGATTACTTTGTAGCCCTGTGCAGCGATTACACTTATCATTCTTTTACCAATATATCCGGTGGCTCCGGTGAGCAATATTTTTTTCATAAAAATGGATTCGATGAATTCTATTTTTTCAATCTCCGAAAATCATACCCTTTTCAGAAAATGGCCAAATATTTCTAATCCGGGCTAAATTAATGGTTAAATAAAAAATTCACTTTCAAATGATATGATTCAATTATTACAAAAACCTATTTACTATTTTTAGCAGAAAAACTATATTTTAGGTACCCATAACTCTTTATAGATACAAAAAGTTCAATATATTTGCCTTAAGATAATTCATTAATAAAAAAGGCCTAAACATCATTTCATGAAAAAACATTTTGGATTTTTACTACTTCTATTGCTCCCATTTCAAGCTTACAGTCAGCAAGATATGTCTGCTGATGAATTATTTGTAAAAGCCAGAACAGCAGCATTTGACGAAAAGGATTACACAAAATCGATTGAACTGGCAAAACAAGCTTTACAGAAAGCGCCCAATTATACAGATATTTCCGTTTTTTTAGGAAGAGTATATACCTGGAGTAAAGATACTGAGTCTGCAAGAGCGGTTTTTGAAGAACTCGGGAAAAGGGATGTTCAGGATGAAGATTATTTTATTGCCTACGCTTCGTTGGAATACTGGAATGATGATAATGCCAAGGCTGTTGAAATCGCAGATAAAGGATTGTCTTATCACCCTCAATCTGAAGCGTTATGGCTATTGAAGGCGAGAGCTTATTACTCTGATAAAAATTACACAGAATCTGAAAAGGTGATCAAAAGCCTGTTGGCCATTAATCCAAAAAATACGGAGGCCATCAGCCTGGCTGTGAAAATCAATGATCTTGCAGCTAAGAATGCCATTAGTATTACTTATAATTATTCACATTTTGATAAACAATTTGCAGATGACTGGCATATTGTAAGTGTGGGCTATAAAAGAGTAACGCCTATAGGATCGGTAATTCTGAGAGCGAACTATGCCAACAAGTTTGCCGAAAACGGCGCACAGTTTGAGCTGGAAGCTTATCCAAGATTATCGGATATGTTTTATCTGTATGTAGGAGCGGCCTATTCCAATGATGTCGGCATTTTTCCTAAATACCGTACAGGAGTTTCATTAAATGCCAATCTTCCGCACAGCTTCGAGGCGGAAATCGGTTACCGACAGCTGTATTTCAGCAATAATATCTGGATGTACACGGCTTCTGTCGGTAAATATTACAAGAATTTCTGGTTTAATATCAGAACGTATATTACCCCGGATAATAAAAATATTTCCCACTCGTATACAGGAACCATACGTTATTATACGAAAAGTGCGCAGGACTATATTGCCTTTCAGATTGGTACGGGTATCAGCCCTGAAGAATCCCGCAACAATCTTCTGGAAAACGAAACCTTTAAACTAAAAACCTTTAAAGTAGGCGGCGAATACAATTTCTCAGTTAAGAAAAATCTTTTCTCAGTGGGAACCATGTATTACAATCAGGAATACCGTCCTAATGAAAAAGGCAATCAGTTTGATATTACTTTAGGATACACCAGAAAGTTTTAATTCATTTACTTTGCTGCTTTTTTCATGAAATTGCTGTATACAGAATCCGGCATTATTTTCTGGGTCTGATAAAATTTAGAATTCATTCTTTTAAACTGATCAAAGCGTCCGTTTACTTTTTTCGCGATATCAGGATTGTCATAGCTATCTTCTTCAAGATTGTTGAGAATGAAAAGCTTTCCGTCGTGGGTATAGTACTTTTCTGAGACAAAATCGTTGAGAAGAGTTTTACTCTGCATAATAGGATAATTCCCCTTATGAATGTCCGCATCCTGTGTAAATCCTTTTCCGATCCAGGTCACTGTAGAAGGTGTCCGCAGACTGTAATTTTTGCGATAATATGCTAAAATGGATGGAGCCACATCAAAATGACTCACCGTTTTCTGGAATCTTTTTGGCGCTTTCAGCAATGGTGAATAAATCATCATTGGTACGTGGAAACGGTCTATTTTAGCCTGAATAAGAATTTCCGGCATACTGTGATCTCCGGTAACAAAGAAGATGGTTTTTGCAAAATCCGGTCTTTTACGGTAGTTTTCGAAGAACTTCTTCAGGGCATCATCTGCATTGAGAACTGAAATAAGCTGATCTTTATACTCTCCTGCCCATTTTTTCTGATCCTGGGTCAAAAGATTTGATTTCATCTTTTCATTATACATTTTTTCATAATAATCTTTGTTATTAATCAAAAATGGATTGTGGGTAGAAAGCGTAAGAATCATATTGAAATAGGGTCTGGCCTGAACTTTCTGCGAAGCAAGCACTTTACTGAAAACCGCCTGGTCTTCATATCCCCAACTTTCACCGGTACTGCTCGCAGGAAGCCTGCGATAAGGACTGCCATAGGATGCCAGATCTACAATATTATTGACTTTGCTGTACTCAAGATACTCTCTGTAACGGTCAAAGGATAAATTACCTCCATAATAAAATCCTGTTTCAAAACCGTTTGACTTAAGAATATTAAAAAGATTAAAATGATCAGGTGTCTTTTCTATTTCCAGGAATCCGTTTTTACCAAATGGCAGAGATCCTGTAAGTGATGGTAAAGCTGCAAAAGTTCGTCCTGCCGTGCTTAAGCCATTCTCCCAATACAAACTTTGGCGTGAAAGAGAATCAAGGAAAGGTGTAAAATTACCAATATATCCCTTTGGAGAAGTGTAGGCATGACCAAAACCTTCCAGCACAACAAAAACCAGATTCGGAACTTCTTCAGATTTATTTAAATACTGACCCAGAAAATCCTGAGTGTCTTCTTTTCTCCAGAAAGGAAATGCTTCATTCAGCATATTTCCGCTTAGGGCAGTATCTTCGTCACCATTGATGAGTTCTGCAAGTTCGGGATGATCGCTGATAAAATTATCTTGATTGGCTTTAAAGAAGTAGGCCCATTTGCTTTTTGCTGCATTCTGGCTAAATTCGTTCGAATTATCTAATGTTTTTGAATGTAAAACATCAGACGGAATAAATAAAGCAAGCAATCCTAAAGATAAAAATGCCACTCCAGGATAAATAGATGTGAACCCAGACCTTCTTCCCGACATCCATAATGGGATAAACGACACGGCCAGCAAAATTGCCAGTAACGCATAATTTTTAAAATTAAGCATACCACTTGCCTGGAGAATCTGCTTCATTTCTGCCTTGCTGTAATAGATAAGGTCGGCGCCCAGCAGATTTCCTGTTTCTGAAAAATAAAGGAATAAAATATACTGTAAAACGACAATGAGCCCAAATACAAGTACAGCTAAACTTCTCGCCCAGCTTTCCTTGATAAAATTAATGATAAGATACAGAATTCCGAACCCGAAGATGAGCTCAAATACAAACAGAATATTACCTGTAAACAGCGAACCGACCACCGCTGATGTATCTACTTTTGTGAACGCATTTTTATACCACAGCCATTCTGCAGTGACTCCGACAAGAAAAAGAATGCTGAAAGTTGCAGCCAGCGCTCCCCACTTTTTAAGTCCATGTTTAAGAATAGCCCAGATTCTTTCTTTTAAAGGTAAATTTTTTGTATTCTGGCTAAAGCCTTGTCTCGTCATCTCTCCCCAGCCATGTGATTTCTTGAAATAATCAATAAATCCATTGACACCGGCTCTCACCACGATCGGGTGGAAATAGAACGGCTCCGAAAAAGCAGTACCTATTAAAGCAAAGAAGTCTTTTTTCTTACTGTATACCTGTCGGCTGACCATATCGACCAATATTCCATATACAGAATAGAGGAACCCTGTGGAGAGAACAAGTGCAAACAACACGAAAAAGAAAGGCCAGTTGATAATTCCTAAAATGAGGAATATAAAGAAAATGATATATCCGGAAAATTCTACCAACGGTCCCAGAAATTCGAAGAAGAACCAATACGGAAGACTTACCATACCAAGCTTCCTGTATTTTGGGTTGAACATCATCTTGCGGTGTTTCCAGAGTGTTTCTATGGTTCCGCGCATCCAGCGGTTTCTTTGCTTTTTCAGGATATCTTTCGTTTCCGGAACTTCAGTCCAGCAAAGCGGATCAGGAATGGTAATGACTTCGTAAGGCTCGTTGCGTTCCTCCATAAATTTTCTCATCCGCACAACCAGCTCCATATCTTCTCCTACGGTATTTCTGTCGTAACCGCCACATTCCAGAACAATTTTCCGGTCGAAGACTCCGAAGGCCCCCGAGATCAGAATAAGCCCTGAAGCCCGTGACCAGGCCATTCTCCCAAGTACAAAGGCCCTGATATATTCCAATGCCTGCGTTCTTCCCAATAATGTTTTAGGCATATTTACGCTCACCACCTTTCCATCCTCAATAACGCAGTTGTTGGCAAGACGGATCACACCTCCGCAAGCAATAATTTTCTTATCGGTCTGCTCAAGAAAAGGTTTGGCGAGTTTAAGAATCGCATCCTGCTCAAGAATACAGTCTACGTCAATACACACAAGGTATTCTCCGGAAGAAACGTTGATTCCTACATTCAGCGCATCTGCCTTTCCTCCGTTTTCCTTATCTACAACGATGAGTTTTCTGAAAGCCTGATTTTTACTTTTATAAATTCCTCTGATGGCATTGGTTTCTATCTTTCCCTGCACAAAATAAGATACACATTCCAGATCATATGCTTCGATGAGCTTTTGCATAGAATCATCCTTGCTTCCGTCGTTGATAATGATGATTTCAAGGTTATGATAATAAAGAGAAAGTAAGGATCTTACATTTTCAACAATGGTCATTCCTTCGTTGTATGCAGGAGCCAAAAGACTGAAAACCGGTGCATTGGGATTGGATGCAATAATGCTGTAATCCGTAAAAACATTTTCTTTTTTATAGCGTAAAACAGCACCAAAGGCGTAAATTCCTACCCAACTGTAAATAATTGCAACAGCCGCACCATATAACAAATACAGCCAAATGACAACTTCATATATAACGTGTGAAAACTCTAACATACTTTTTCCTGCAATGCGTATTTAATAATTTGAACTAATTCTTCAGATGCATCTTCATTCGTGGCAAGCTCTGATAAATATTCGCCGTGTCCTAATGCGAAAAGGGCCTGGGCCGCATTAACCTTGATTCCTGATACTGCATCATTGTCTGAAAGCTGCTGTTTAAGCATATCTGTACAGCACTGATCTTTTGATATTTTTATTACCCGCAGAATCTCGATACGAACCTCATCCGGCTGATCATAATAAATCCCCGACAGATATTCGATCATCTGAGGATTTTCGAGCGACATCAATGTCTGTACAGCTTTTACCCTGACCTCAACCGATGCGGTATTTAGCAATTCGAGCACGCTGGAATAAAAAGATAGTAACTGAAACTTTTTTATCAATTTAAGCGTAAAAATAACTACTGTATCATTGGAACTTTCCAGCCATTTTCCGATAGTAGCTTCAGAATCCGAGGGTAAGGATGAAATGGAAAGCAGAAGCCTGAGCTGCTGCCATTCGGAAATTTTGGACGAAAAATTATCTAAAAAATCCAATCCTTCAAATCCTTTGAATCTTACCATTGCGTATTGGGCTTCCTGATAGACCTGAACGGAAGGATGCGACAAAAAATAGGCAATCTGCGGAACCGATTCCTCGGCGTTCATTACGGTAAGCTCGTGTATTCCTCTGGCAATAAGATGTGTTTTTTTCTGATTGAGTTTTTTGATGGCCTCTTTCTGGAGATCATATTCTTTAAATAAATCTCTTATTTTATTTTTTGCCGCTCCCGAAAACTTTTTTTCAGAATCCACAAGTTTCTGCAGAAATAAGTTTCGGAAGGACGGTTTGCCGGCAAGTGCATTAAAATGAATATCATCAGGCAATTCATCCTCACCGTATACAATAACATCAGATATTTTTTTATTGATGATTTCCGACCAGACTGCAAAACGGGCCGATTGGTTGTATTCGATGATGTTGTAAATGAGCACAATGATTGCCAATACAACCACCAAAGACAACATGATAATAAAAATAACAAAAAGAAAATGTACTGATGTAACTAGCATTCTATCTTATTTTGACAAAAATCTTCTTACCCTTAACATCAATTCGCTGGGGCTAAACGGTTTAACAATAAAATCTGATGCTCCAAGATCAAAAGCATTAAGCACCACCTCTTCCTGCCCCATGCTTGAAAGCATAATCACAGGTACATTTTTTCCCATAGCCTGTATCGCTGAAAGAATTTCTATTCCGGAAGCAAAAGGCATCATAATATCTGTAATGGCAAGATCTACATCTTTTTCTTTTAACGTTTCGATGGCTTCTTTACCGTTTCGGGTAAGTATCACTTCATGTCCTTCCTTCAACAGTTTATGTTCTATTGTTTTGAGAATCAGTTCATCATCTTCGGCGATCAAAATTAACATAGTTGTGATTTTATTTTATTAAACTTTTTATTATATCTAATCCTATTGTGATTTCTTCTTTTATTTCCTTATTCATGGATGAGAAGTCCATGTTTTCACTTGCTTTATTTTCCCAGCTTAATGCGCTTTCCGAAAGTCTGAAAAGTCCTGCAGTACCGGCCGTACCTTTGAGTTTGTGAAGGATCATTCTGGCCTCTGCAACATTCTTTTCTGCTGCGGCATTTTCAATATTTTGCTCAGCTTGTGTAAGCTCCTGAACCACCAGATTTAAGAACATTGCTTTAAAATCTTCATCATCATCCCCAATATGTTCGTTTAACATATCGATATTGATATATTTTTCAGAATCCTGTTTTGTTTTTGGTTCTGAACTTTTTTTATCATCATTAATGGTGATATACTTTTTAAGCATCTCCATAAGATCGGCCTGTCTGAGAGGTTTTGGAAGAAAGTCATTCATCCCGGATTCCAGGCATTTTTCTTTTTCACCAAGAACATTTCCCGCCGTTACTCCGATGATAGGCACATTACTGTATTCAGGCAGCATACGGATCTGCTGTGTAGCTTCCATCCCGTTCATTACCGGCATCTGTACATCCATCAGAATCAGAGAAAACTGTTTTCTTTTGCATTGTTCAAGGGCTTCAAGCCCGTTTACCGCTTCTGTTAAATGGGCATCTGGGGTAAGAGATTTCATCATTTTACTGTTGAGCACCATATTCACCGGGTTATCGTCTACTAAAAGAACTTCAAGCTCTCTTATAAATGAAACTGAATCTTTCCCAGATTGTTCCTGGGCTTCAATTTCTATAACATTAGTTTGTTGTGCTACCCGTCTTAGCGTTTTGTATAATTCATCAAATTTAATAGGCTTTAGAAGGAAATAAGAATTCTCTTCCTTTCGGAAAGAGTTGATAACATCGTGTTCCTCTGATGAAGTATGCAGAACCACCAAAGGAGAAATTTCCTTACGCTGATTAAACAACTCCCTTATTTTATCAATGGTTTCCAGACCTGAAATCACCGGCATATGATAATCCATCAGAATGACATCAAAACGTTCTCCTTTCAGCAGTATCTGCAGCGCTTCCATTCCGTTGGCAGCCAGGGTAGAATCAATATTTTTATACGCAAGCATATGCTGTAAGATGATCCTGTTGGCTTCATTGTCATCCACTACAAGCACTTTTTTGATCGTAAGATTTTCTTCCTCTTCTGTGAGTTCTGACATTTCGTAAGGAACCTCAATATCGAAGAAAAATACCGAACCTTTTTCCGGTGCACTGATTAACGAAAGATGACTTCCCATGTACCTCAGGATATTGTTTGAAATTGTAAGTCCAAGTCCCGTGCCTCCATAACGTTTGCTGATGGAGCTGTTTTCCTGGGTAAAGGCATCAAAAATATACTTCTGTTTCTCTACCGGAATACCAATTCCTGTATCCCGCACGGAAAAACGTAAAGTGATATTACTGTCGTCTATGCGTAATTTCTCCACTTTAAGCTCAATTTCACCTTTTTCTGTGAATTTTACAGCATTACCGAGAAGATTGATCAGAATTTGTTTTAATCTGGATTCATCCAGCAAGAGAGTCTTCGGCAGGCCTGGTTCGATATTCAGAAGAAGTTCGATGTTTTTTTTCTGCGATTGGTAGAGAATAACATTAATTACCTGGCCTACCACATCATATACATCACTTTTCTCAATCAGAAGCTCTAATTTCCCTGATTCTATTTTAGAGAAATCAAGAATATCATTAATGATGTTCAGAAGATTTTCCCCGGATTCATTAATGTAATTAAGATATTGCATTTGGATTTCATTCAGCGGTGTTCTTAGCAAAAGATCAGAGAATCCGATCACCCCGTTTAAAGGCGTACGGATCTCATGGCTCATATTCGCCAGAAACTCAGATTTTGCCTTACTGGCAGTTTCTGCTATTTTCTTGGCATTTTTAAGTTCTTTATTTGCCTGTACTGCGTGGGTAATATTTTGTACAGATACAATGACGCCTCCGATTTCATCGTCTTTAAGATACCATGGGCCAACTTTAAGATTATAATGCTGAACTTCTTTCCTGTCATCCATATGAATGGTGAAATCTTCGTTTATATAGGTTTTTCCCCTCAAAGCATTCAGGTAGATTTCCTTTCTTTCTTCGGGAACGTCGGGTGAGATGGTAAAAAGATTATTTCCGATAAGCTCTATATCATTCATCTGAAATTCATCTTTCCAGCTGCTGCTCACGGAAAGATAATTAAGCTCTTTATCGAACATGGCTACCGCTACAGGAACATACGTTACAAATGACTGCATCATTGCTTCTTTACGGGTCACCTCAAGATACATTTTCTTAAAGGCATCAATATCCTGGATGATTCCGAAAATCCTGTTGCAGACCCCATCTTCAAACTCCGGAATTCCCTTCACTCTTACCCAGATGGTAACGCCGTCGTTACGGACAAGCTGAAATTCTTCATCGAAGGTGATCCCTTCCGTTACCGCTCTATTGAAAAGATATCTCATTCTTTCCCTGCTGTCTTCTTTATAGAAACCAATGGCATTATCAAAATCAGGCTGGAAATTATTTTTTATCTTATGAATTTCTTTTGTACTCTGAGACCAGAAAACGTTCCCGGTTTTCAGGTTTACTTCCCAGCCGCCAACCTGCGCAACAGAACTCGTCTGCTCCAGCATTTTCTTGGTATAAACAAGATCTTTCTCCAGCATCATCCTTTCGGTGACATTCAGGGCTGTACTGACTACGTATGGTTTTCCTTCTTTGTCTATTTCAACGAGATTTTGATACATCCATATCAATTCTTCACCGTACTTGGTTTTGAGGATCATGGTGCCATAATCTTCTTTATTCTCATTGATGCGTTCAAGATATTGCTTCAGCAGAAGCCAGTTTTGTTCCGGCACAAGATCTTTGAGATTAAGGTGTTTGACTTCTTCTGCGGAATATTGAAGAGTCTCTCTTCCTTTCTCATTAACGGCCAGAATATTTCCTTCCATATCATGCATACTCATCAGTCCGATAGCATTCTCAAAGAAACTTCTGAAACGTCTTTCGGAGCTTTCCAAAAGCTGTTTTTCTTCTATGTGCCGGGTAATATTGATGCCGAAGCAAAAAATTTCAGAAAGTTTCTGATTTTGCTTTAACTGCCACTGAACAATTATGGAATTTCCATCCGTCATCTTTGTGGAAGTAGTGAAAGTAAGCTCTTTTCCCGTATTTTTAAAATTTTCGATCTGTGCCTGCAATTCCGGTTCCTGATCTCCTACAATGGCTAAGAAATTGCGTTCAACGACTTCATTTTTATCAACAGAGAAAACTTTTTCAAAAGCAGGATTGACATCTTTAAGCATGAACTGTTTATCCAACACACATATCAGATTGTTTGAGACATTAAAAATCTGCTGAAAATATTCTGCATTTATGGTTTGTCTGCTGCTCATCAGAAGCTTTGTAACGACTTCCCCGAGTTTTTTGAGCGCAGATATCTGATTATCAGTTATTGTTTTAGGCTTAAAATCAATCACACAGATAGTTCCCAACGCAAATCCTTCATCATCGATAAGTGGCACACCTGCATAAAAGCGTATGCCTCCCTCTAATATTATCGGGTTGTCGGAGGACCTTTCATCCTGCAACGTATCGTTGATTACGACTACTTCACCATTTGCAACAGAATATTGGCAGAGCGTATTTCTACGGTCTACGGAATCCATAGAAAGTCCTACACAACTCTTGATTCTTTGTGTGTCACTCTCCATAATTGATATCAGCGAAGAAGGACAATCAGTGATGAGACATGCCGTTTCTGCAAAAACATCCAATTGAGGATCTTTACCTAAACTCAAAAGATCGAAGAGCTCTAATTTTTTGAGCCTTCCTTCTTCATTATGAGGAATTGGATATTTGTTCATATTAATAACTGATTTCTTTTATAATATTAAATATAATTAGAAAATTGCTAAAAATATAGTTTTTTATTAAGCTTTCTTATTAAATCACATAAAAGAGATTAGCATTTTTCCGGCTTTAAAACTAATAAAAAATTATGTCAGTTTCAAAGCGCTTTGTCCGGATTTGAAAAAATAATCAAACAAATCAACAAAGTGTGGTATCAACTCTTAATTAAATATCCTTTAACTCTTTAAATAAATATTTCCATGACCTTTCTGTAATCAAAAAAGCTCCCCAAGAGACGGGAAGCTTATTAGAAATGACTGCAAAAATGAAGTGTATAGATAGACCAAAGATATCTGATATATCACCTCAGTTTTATGATTTTTGTCATATTGCAGATTTTTATTCATCATTAAAAGAAAATTACTATTATAAATTCGGATTCGGTTGCTTATCAGCATGTTTATCCAGTTCAAGCTTAAGACATCCGAGTATAAACTCGGTGTAATACAGCTGCGCATTGACCTGCCTGGTTCTGGAATGCAGATCAAGTTTCTCCGACAGAATAACTTTTCCTTTATAAACAATTGAAAAATATGCAAAAAGCTTTTGTCTTGATTCCGGTACAGGAGTCGCATAACCTGTAACGCCAATGGACCAGTCGGCCTTAAAAACTTCAGCTACATTCAGTGCCATTGTTTCTGCAATATTTGGTGACACGCAGTCGCAGGCTGCCGCTTCATTTTCGTCAATATTCAGCAGATTTACTTTTTCATCGAGCGTGTAGGCGGTTATGCCTCCTTTGTAAAATTTTGATGCCAAGTTCATCTGGGAAAACGAAAACTGCAGAAACCCTGAAGTTACACTTTCCGCAATAGCGATCGTTTCGTTGGCAGACAGAAAGTATTTCCCTATATATTCAAAAAGGTTCTGTAATTCTATAATAAAGTTGATAAGAGATCTTACGGACAGTTCTTCTGAACTGACTCCTATTCTTGAAGGTTTTAAAATCATTAATTCTTTTTATTTGTGATATTATTAAAATCTGAAGAAGTATGCTTTTCTTCCTTATGTATTGCACTCATTTTTTCGTAAAATTTATGAATCTCATCCAATTCTTCTTCGGTGAGATTCTCAATATCTACGAGACGGTTGCTTGCTTTTTCGTGGGAGGATATCAGTTCATTCAGCTTTATCTGGATTGCTTTTGAATCTTTATTCTGTGCTTTCTGAATCAAAAAAACCATTAGAAATGTGACAATTGTTGTTGTCGTATTGATCACCAGCTGCCATGCTTCAGAAAAATTGAATACGGGTCCTGCAGCCGCCCAGATAATAACCAAAAAACCAGCCCCAATGAAAGCACCTGGACTACCGGCAAAACAGGCAGCCTGGTTTGAAAATTTTTCAAAAAAATTATTTTCCATAAAAATAAATTGTGATGTAGAATTGCTTTATACAATAGAATTCTGAACTCAGTAATCTAATTTAATTAATAAAAGACCCAATTATTATGATCGTAATCAATAGAGAAACATAAATTAATAGTTAAAAGCAATCAGCAATGTTTTATATACAAAATGTTTGCTAAAGTGTTATTTTACTAAATCTGATCTGTAATGCTTATACAAAATAAAAAGTCCAGCACAATGCTGAACTTTATTACCAACCTGATAGTGAGGCAAATATATTATAATTTGCTTATTTATTCTTCTTCCTCCGTATTTTTCAGTTTCATCAGAAGCGTATAGGCATTTTTGGTTACGATCTTTTTATTCTTAAAATCATCAAAATTGAGAATCTGGATAAAACCATTTTCCGTTTCTCCCAAAGTAACCGGTGTTAACCGATAAGTCTGTTTTTTCATCTCAATAAAAACAAAATCTTTGCCTTCAAAATTCACGATGCTTTCTTCCGGAACTGCATTAGAAAAAGAGGTATTGGTTTCAATTTCAGCATTCATATACATTCCCGGAACCAGGCTATGATCGTATTTATCGAAATGACAGTGAACTTCCGCCAGACCGCCCTGGCTGATATCTTTGCTGATGAGAAGAATTTCCCCATAATATTTTTTGCTAGGGTCTGCATTCGTGTACGCTTCAAAACGCTGTCCTTTTTTCAGGTTTTCCAGGTCTTTTTCGTACACTTTAAGATTCAGATGGATATCATCCGGATTGATGAGCTCAAAAAGCACATCCGAAGGATTTACATATTTCCCGATATTCACATTCACTTTGCTTACAAAACCGTTGATCGAGCTGTACACCGGAACACTTTTGGTAATGCTTCCTGATTTTAATGATTCAGGATTGATATTGATGAGTCTGAGCTGCTGTGCCAATGAATTCATCAGAATTCTCTGGCTGTTCATTTCAGACTGAGCGAGCTGCATCGCTTTGTCGCTGCTTGCCTGACTTTGGTTCAGGGTTTTCTGACGGTTATAATCCAGTTCTGCAAAATGTGCTTTGGATCTTGCCATCAGATAATCCTGCTGAAGCTGGATAAATTGAGGATTTTCTATCACGGCAATCACCTGACCTCTGGAAACCGGCATTCCCGGAAGAAGGTTGCTGGATTTCAGATAGCCACCGAGCGGAATGCTTACGGAAACCAGATTTTGCGGCGGAACATCGATCATTCCGTTTAATTTCAGGGTCGAAGCGATATTTTGTAAGGAAAGCGTTGTTGTTTCTATCGGTGCATTTCTAAGCTGAGCATCGGTTAAAGTAACTACATTTTCATCTTTCGGGATGCTTTTTTCCTGTTTGGGAGCTTCTTCTTTTTTACATTGAATGAATACAAAAAAGCTGATTAATAAGGTATATATTGAAATTGATTTCATTTTTTTACGGATTTAAAGTAAGGTATTCCAGTTCAATGGCGCTTTGGTTAAGTTTCCAGACTGCATCGGTGTAATTGTTTTTAAGCTGTACTGCCTGATTCACGAGAATCACAAATTCGAGGTAATTGATTTCTCCGCCGATAAACTGTCTTTTCGCCGTTTCGGTAATGACATCTGCATTTTTAAGGTCGGAACTTTCATATTTTGAAACAATTTCCAGATTGGACTGATAGATTTCTCTGGCTTTTTTAAGCTGATTCTGAAGGTTGAACTCCGCATTTTTCAGCTCACTTTCTGCAACAGACTGGGCTACTTTTGCGGCTTCAATTCTCGCTTTCTGACCACCTGAAAATATCGGAAGCGAAACACCAACCTGAACCGAATGGAACTGAGGTGTTGCAGTATACAATTTATCATCCGGACCTAATCCTTTAAAGCTGTTCAGGTTATACGCCAATTGCAGACCGGGAAGCATTTTCGCTTTTTCCAGTGCGATCTGTTCTGCGGAAATATTTTTCTGCTGTTCCCAGATTTTCAGCAGAGGATGATCCGCCAGTTTTCCGTTTAAAGAATTGGCAAACGATTTTGAATCTTCGGGAATGAAATCTGTCTCCGTATTCAGAAGCCACTGAAACTGGATCTTTAAAACTGCTAATTCCTGCTGCAATTGTTTTAACTGAATTTCTATTGCCGATTTCTGACTGGAAGCGGTTGTTTTTTCCAGAATATTGCTCTCTCCTGCTTTCAGTCTGAGGTTCGCTTTGTCTGAAAAATCGGTGTAGAGTTTCAGGATTTCATTCAGCAGTTTTTCTTTTTCTTTCCAGTACAGAATGTTGTAAAAGGTAAGACTGACTGCTTTTTTAAGTTCATATTCTTTCAGGGAAACATTCAGCAAAGATTTTTTCCATTCTTCTATGTATACATTTTTCTGCTTTTTATAAACCGTCGGAAAAGCAATGTTCTGCGAAACGCCAAATTTAATATCGTTGTACGCACTGTTGATCTGTCCATAATCGAATGTTACACCAGTCTGCGGAATATCATTCGCCGATTTTATTAAAGCTTTTGAATATTCCGATTTCAGCTTTTCGTTTTTAAGATTTCTGTTGTTTTCCAGTGCGCTATTGATTGCAGTCTGAAGATTGATTGGCGTTTGCGCCTGCAGTCCAAATCCGGCAAAGCTGAATAGCAAAATGAATACAGGCGTTATATTTTTGTGATTATTTTTCATATGTAGATATTTATTGTTTTTTAAAGGTCATATGTAATCGCATTTTCTTCATAGGCGTTTGCGTTTTCCAAATGATGGCGATTTCATTTTAAATCCTTTTTCAATGTTTACATAAAGAAGCGGCAGTACAAAAAGCGTAAGGAAGGTTGCAACGAGCAGACCTCCGATCACCACGGTTGCCAACGGACGCTGAACTTCTGCTCCGGCTCCGTTGCTCAGTGCCATCGGGATAAATCCTAAAGAGGCCACGAAAGCCGTCATCAAAACCGGACGAAGCCTGGATTCTCCGCCATCAATTACAATTCTTACGATATTCCGGATTCCGATTTTGTATAATCTGTTGAATTCTGAGATGAGAACGATTCCGTTGAGAACTGCCACTCCGAAAAGGGCGATGAATCCAACGCCTGCACTGATGCTGAAAGGCATTCCTCTTAAAGCCAGAAGAAATACGCCGCCAATAATTGACAGTGGAATTGCGGTGTAAATCAACAGACTTTCTTTCACCGAGCCGAATGCTAAGAACAACATCACAAAAATAAGCGCCAATGCAACCGGAACAGCGATCATCAGACGCTGTTTTGCATTGTTCAGGTTTTCAAAAGAACCGCCGTAAGTCATATAATAACCTGTCGGAAGTTTCATCTCTTTGTTCACTTTGGTCTGAAGTTCTTCCACGATGCTCTGAACGTCTCTTCCTTTGATGTTGAATCCAACGACAATTCTGCGTTGTGCATTTTCTCTCTGTATTTGGTTGGGTCCGTTTTTCACTTCAACTTTTGCAAGCTGGGAAAGCGGAATCTGGTTTCCGAAAGGAGTCGGAACCAACAGGTTTTTAATATCATCCACATTCTTACGGACTTTGGAATCAAGACGAACGACCATATCAAAACGTTTTTCGCCTTCGAAAACGAGACCTGTACTCTGCCCTGCAAATGCAGCATTCACAATCCGATTGATATCAGAAATGGATAAATGATATTGTGCAATAACAGGACGGTTGTATTCTATGGTAACCTGCGGCATTCCTGCAATCGGTTCAATGTAAAGGTTCTGGGCTCCGTCTACGGTTTCGATAATTTTCCCGAGTTTCTGGGCATTCTGAGAAAGTACATCCAGATCATCGCCGAAAATCTTCACCACGACATCCTGTCTTGCTCCGGTCATCAGTTCATTGAAACGCATCTGCACCGGAAACTGGAAGCTTACCGTAATTCCGGGAACGTCCTGTAATTCTTTGGTCATTTTATCTGCCAGTTCCGGGAATGTGGAAGCAGAAGTCCATTCTTTTTTATCTTTCAGAATCACCATTAAATCGGCAGCATCCATCGGCATCGGATCTGTAGGAACTTCCCCACTTCCGATTTTTGTCACGACTTTTTCCACTTCCGGAAATCTTGATTTCAGTATGTGAGCAGCTTTTTGGGTACTTTCAATAGTTGTGTTAAGATTACTTCCCGGCAAAACTCTGGTTTCTACCGCAAAATCTCCTTCTTCAAGCGAAGGAATAAACTCCCCTCCCATTCTGCTGAGAATGAAAATTGCCAATAAGAAAAGTACAGCCACGATGGAGAATACCATTTTCGGAACTCTCAAGATTTTAAGCAGGGTTTTCAGATAGATTTTCTCCACTTTTTTCATCATCCGGTCAGATAAACTCGGTTTTGAACTTCTCTTTCTCAACAGCAAAGAGCTAATCATCGGAATGTACGTTAATGACAGTAAAAAAGCGCCTAGTAATGCAAAAGCCACCGTTTGCGCCATCGGTTTGAACATTTTTCCTTCAATTCCCTGTAAGGTAAGAATCGGAAGATATACGATCAGGATGATGATCTGTCCAAAAACGGCACTGTTCATCATTTTTCCGGCAGAATCGGTAACAATGGTGTCCATTTCCTCTTTTCCAACGGAGAATATTTTTTTGAATTTTGAATTATGGCTGAACTGATGCAGGACGGATTCTACAATAATCACCGCACCGTCGATAATCAGACCAAAATCCAGTGCACCGAGACTCATCAGGTTTCCGCTGACTCCGAAAAGATTCATCATACAGATCGCAAAAAGCATTGCCAGAGGAATTACGGAAGCCACAAGCAATCCTGCGCGCACATTCCCAAGGAACAGAACCAGTACAAAAACAACGATCAATGCACCTTCCGTAAGGTTTTTCTCAACGGTTCCGATGGCGTTGTTTACCATTTTGGTACGATCCAGAAATGGTTCTATTACTACTCCTTTCGGAAGTGTTTTCTGAATCTGGGCGATTTTTTCTTTAACGTTTTTGATGACCTGATTGCTGTTTTCGCCTTTCAGCATCATCACCACTGCTCCGGAAACTTCTCCCTGATCGTTGAATGTCATCGCACTGTATCTTGTGGCAAAGCTGGTTTTCACCTCTGCAACATCTCTTATGAACAATGGTATTTCATTGGTTTTGGAAGCAATCGCTATATTTTTGATGTCTTCGATATTTCCGATCAGACCTTCGCTCCGGATGTATAAAACGGTGGGGCCTTTTTCGATATATGCTCCTCCTGTGTTCTGGTTATTGGTGTTTAAAGCATCAAAAACATCGTTGATGGTGATTCCGTAAGCATTTAATCTGTCGGGATTGACGGCAATTTCGTATTGTTTTAATTTGCCTCCGAAACTGCTGACTTCGGCAACTCCTTTCACCCCAAGAAGCTGCCTTCTTACGATCCAGTCCTGAATGGTGCGGAGTTCTGTAATGTCATATTTTTTCTCGTAGCCTTTTTCGGGACGAACCACATACTGGAAAATTTCGCCTAAACCTGTGGAAATAGGACCTAATTCAGGAGTTCCTATTCCCTGCGGAATCTGGGTCTGAACCTGCTGCAGCCGTTCTGCAACCTGCTGTCTTGCCCAGTAAATATCTACATCATCCTCGAAAACGATGGTAACGAGCGATAAACCGAAACGTGAAAAACTGCGAATTTCTTTTAATCCTGAAATGTTATTGTTTGCCTGTTCTATGGGAAATGTCACCAGTCTTTCGATGTCTGTTGCTCCAAATGAAGGAGCAATGGTGATGACCTGAACCTGATTGTTGGTAATGTCCGGAACTGCATCTATGGGAAGTTTGGTGACCTGATAGGAACCCACGCCTACCAATCCCAAAACCAACAGCGCAATGATGAGCTTGTTCTTTACAGAAAACTCAATGATTTTTGTAAGCATAATGTTTTGTTGAGCTTATTATGAATAAATAAGGTAATTTATACTGTTTTGCAGCCCGAAGTGCCTCATTCTTTTGCCTTTAATTTTTGAATCGGCGAATCTCGTTCCTCAATTTGAGTGGAACTCTTCGTTGGAACAAAAAAGCGGGAATCCTTCGACAAGCTCAGGATAAACTTCTGGCAGATTAGCTGCCCAAATAAAAACCTGTATAAAAATTTACCAATAAGTATCAGAAATCTCCCAAGGTGATATTTGAGAGGAATTCAGAAAAAAATCAACAAGATTTCGGCGGCTGCCAGATGGAATTGAGAATATCTTTATTGTAAAAGATGCTTTTGTAAAAAGTCTGTTTAGATTTAATAATCGGGTTGGATTCTCTGTCAGAAAACTGAAAAGTAAATGGTGTCGCGGGCGTACATACTACCACAAGATGTGCTGCGTGCGAAACAAATGGCAACTGCTGATCTTTTGTATAATCTGAATCTTTTACCGGATTGTCATAATGAATTTTGAAGAATGAACCGATAGTAATAGCAGGATTCTGCTCCTTATGCTCCAGGTAATGTTCAATAAGAGCCGGAACTTTCAAAAACTGATACAGCTCGGTTGTAGAAACCAAGTATAAACTAAGCAATAGTATCGAGATCAGTTTTTTCACTTCTGTAAAATTATAAAATGTTTCGTTAAGAATCATTTTAAATTTAAAATAAATCAGCAAATCAATCAAAGGCTAATTACTGCTCAAGCCATTTTTTGAATTCCGCCACTTTGTTTTTGCTGATCAGAATATCGTCCGAACTTGTCGGCGTAACAATAATTTTGAGCTGTTTTTTTCCATAGATAAGAATATTGGTTATCGCACTGATGTTGACAATATATTGTCTGTTTGCTCTATAGAATTTAAATTGATCCAGCATTTTTGCTATTTCATCCAAACTTGAATTAATAGAATACTGATTGCCTGAATGGGTTTTGATATAAACGGTATTATTTTCAAGGAAGAAGTATGCTATTTCGGATGTTTCCAAAGAAATCAGTTCATCTTTATGATAGGTGATGATTCTTTTCTTTATATTTTCTGCAATTTCATCATCAGAATCGTCTATATCCGGATTTGAATTGCTATGAATAAGATTCAGTTGGGTATTTATTGCCGTAAGGGCATTAACCTCATCATTAAGATTGCTAAGCTGCTGCTCTTTATAGCTTTCATATTTTTTATAGATCATTCGGATCAGGAAGAAGCTAATTCCTAAAATCACTAATGTTGCTAAGATAAAAATAAGCAAAAATCTAAGATATAAATTGGAGATCTCCTGTTCAATCACTTTTGTATTGGCGTGGGAAGCAAGCATCCAGTCACTGCCCGCTACCGGAAATACACTCACAATTTCAGAAGAACGACCTGACTTTTTGCTGAAATTACGGATTCCGGTATTCTCTTTTCCAGAATTCAGAATATCAATAAAGCCTGAACTGACCTCTCCGGAAATAAAATCTGAATTGCTTTTGTCAATAACCTGCCCCACCAACGCAGGATTTGGATGGCAGAGTTCGATACCTTTCTGATTGTACATACAGATAAATCCACTTTGCATATCTGTATTAATAATGCTGTTCTGAAGATTCTGAATGACTTGCTGTTTCGAAAGCCCGCTTTTCAGCTGCAGTTCTAATAATTTCCCTATTTCCCTCGACTCTCTTTTTCCTGCTTCTAATTTACTGTTAAAAAGCTCCTGCCTGGAAGACTTGTACAAGTATTGAAAAGAAAAAAAACTGATCAGCAAAATAACGACACCAACTGCCAGAAACGTGATAATGTAAAGTTTGATTTTCTTCATCGAATGATCATTAACCCTTTATATATTTCAAAAGTAATAAATTATTTACAGGCTGATATTCTCTTTCATGCTGATTTTTTTCCCTTTCACCAACACGCCAGCTATGTAATATACTGATTATCCATAACTTTGAATTATATTTAACATAAAATCTTTTGTGATGAAAAACAAAAATAAACTATTGCTGATCTTGTTAGCGGTCTTTATCGGACTGCAATTTTTCCGTCCTAAGGGAATAGATCACGGAACAAAAGCGCCTGATCTTGCGAATGTCCCCAAACAAGTGAATGCTATTTTGAGGTCATCCTGTTTCGACTGCCATTCTTCAGAAGTTAATCTCCGATGGTATGATAAAATTACTCCAGCGAATTTTCTGGTCGCTTCTCATATACGAGATGGCCGGAAAGCTTTGGATTTTTCAAAATGGGCTTCCTGGCCAAAAGCACAGCAAAATACGATTATCTATTATTCTATCAATAAGATTTTATCTGGTGAAATGCCTATTCCGAGTTATGCAGAAGTTCATTCTTATGCAAAACTGAATCAAAGTGAGATTAATATTTTAAAGAATTATGCTTTAACACTTTCGCCAAGGAAAATTACTGACAGTTCGCAGATCAGTTCAGCAGAAAAACAATATAATGAATGGATAAATGGAACGCTGAAACATTCTTCAGTAAAACCATCGCCCAACGGCTTGCCGTATATCCCGGATTACAGGAACTGGAAGGCCATCAGTACGACCGACCGATTTGACAATGGTACCATGCGTATCATTTTCGGTAATGATATTGCTGTGAAAGCCATTCAGGAAAAACAGACAAATCCATGGCCCGACGGAACTGCTTTTGCAAAAACAGCATGGAAACAGCAAATAAAGAAAGATGGCAGCATCGGTACAGGGGAATTTCTGCAGGTGGAATTTATGGTAAAAGATGCTAAGAAGTATGCTAAAACCAAAGGCTGGGGATGGGGTCGCTGGAAAGGAAATGATCTGAAACCTTACGGAGAATCAGCTGATTTTGATAAAGAATGCATAGAATGTCACAAACCCATGGAGAATCAGGACCATGTATTTACCTCTCCATTGTATTTAATTTCCCAACTTAAAAAAATTCAGAAATGAAAAATATCATCATCCTGTTCTTTTGTTTTTTATTAACAATTTCATGCGAACAACATACTAAAAATACACTGAACCTTACGGCATCTGTACAGCAAAATGACGAATTAAAGGAAAACCCTCTATTAATGAGGCCAATTACAAGTTCGATAAATCCTGAAAACAGTACCATGTCAACTTTTTATGGCAATGATATTGCTTTTAATTATGCTCAACATCATTCAGATGCTGATTATCCTGAAGATGCTATTTTATACGAGGTAACATGGAAGCAAAAACCAGATGAAGTGTGGTTTGGGGGTAATATTCCGAAGGAAATTTATTCAGTAGAGAAAATTTCTTTTACTGATTCCCGGTCTGTGTATGAAAGATACGAAGGAAAACCACTTCGCCGGATTTTAGGTAATAATACTAAAGACCGGTTAAGAAAAGAGATTATTCTGGATCAGAAGACGGCTGTATCTCCTTAACTTTTCAATTAATAGTTTCATTTTAATATTATGGATGATGTAGCTTAATTTTAGAAATTAACTTTTATAAATAAATAACTAAAAAATACGTCAAATGAAAAATCATCTGACGTATTTGAGTGAAGAAAGTAATATTTAAAAATAAGGATATTCTTTATTTCAGGATGATCAGTAAACAATTGTTACTTATATTTTTCATCGATAATCTGGCTTATTTCTTTAATAAAATCGTCATAGCTGGATTTTTTATTTAAAAAGCCAAAATCTAAAAATTTATCTCCCATAATCTGCTTCACAATATCACGGGAATAAACAGATGAAATAAAAACAGGAAGAAATGGTAAGGCTAATATTTTCTTCATATTTTGAACTCCAATCTTCAGCGAATCTATATCGAAAAACATAAACATCGGATAACCATCGTCAAAAAGCAGTTCTTCCTCATCAAAAATTTCTAAAAAGTAAGTTTTCTCAACAAACGCGGCAAGTTTGTTAATCAATAAATCATTGCTGCTTACCATGAAGCATTTAATTGTTGTACTCAAAAAATTGTCCAGGTTATAGTTGGTGTTGTAAATTCATTTGTTGTAGAATCTTTTGAACTTTCAGATTTTTTCACAACTTTCTTTTTCACTTTCAGCTTATAAAGCTCTTGTTTTTTAATTTCAGTTTTCATGGTGATTAATTTTGATACAAATGTGTAACACACGAAAAATGAAAACAAAATCGTTCGTCGGAATATCCAATAACTCCGACAGAAACATCAAAAACAAGGTTAAAAGAAAATGAATATTATATGAAATTCTTCAATTTTAATAGTTGAAGGATAACAATAAAACTTTCAGCCAGTATATAACAGACCGGCTTTTTAGGCAACAGATCGACTATCAAAGATTAAAACTCTGATAGCCGATCTGTAAAATTAATGATTAAAAGTAAGGTTGAAGGCCTACGAATTACAAGCCCAGTATAGAAAATAATTCTTCTTTTTTACTTATTGCTAAGGAGATGACCTTGCCGTTATTAAGTTCCACCATATTGCCGTTTACGGCCTGAACAGCGGATAAGTTGATAATAAAAGAACGCTGCACCCTGAAAAAATCCGGAAGCTTGAGTGCTTCATCCATAGATTTCATAGTAGAAAGCGTAGTATAAGAGGTTTTCTCGGTGGCAATCTTTAAGTAATCACCCTGAGCTTCTACATACAGAATATCTTTAAGTAAAATTTTGACCAGCTTCCCTTCTGTTTTAATGAAAATCCGATCTGTTAAAGCTTCTGTTTTGGGCTTTTTGGTATTTTCGATATAATCTTTAGCACGGTTTACGGCTTTTAGGAACCGGTCGAAACGTACGGGCTTTACGAGGTAATCTTTAGCGCCTGTATCAAAACCGTCTAAGGCAAAATCACGATGTGCGGTGATGAAAATTACAGCGGGAGGATTTTGCAGAGATTGTATAAGCTCCAGCCCGTTTATTTTGGGCATCTGGATATCCGTCAGCACAATATCAATTTCTGCATTCTGCAGATAATCTAGTGCTTCCAGCGGATCTCCGAAAGAATTTGATAATGTAAGAAACGGTATTTTTTCGATAAAACTTTCTATGACCTCCCTACCCAAAGGCTCGTCATCGATCACTATACAACGTAATACTTTGCTCATTCAAACTAATTTTTAAAGAAACCATATAAACTCCATTTTCATCTTTAACAGACAATTCATGCATGTCCGGGTATAATAATGACAGTCGCTTTTCTGCATTGGTAAGGCCGATACCTCCTAAATAACTTTTACCTCTGTCAGCAGTACCTACATTCTCAGTGTCATTTTCTATAACAAAGAAAAATGTATCGTCCCGTATGTCTATGATAACATTTACAAACTGCTCTTTTGTGCTTTTTAAACCATATTTAAAGGCATTTTCTATGAATACAAATGTAAGTAGCGGGGCAACCTGATAATCCTTTCCGGGATATTCTTCCTTTATCGTAAGAGTAATTTTTTTATCTTCAGGATAACGCATCTTTTCTAACGCGAAATAATTTGAAATAAACTCCAGCTCTTTTTGCAAAGAAACCTTCTCTGTATTCGATTCATATAAGGTATATGCCATTATATCTGACAAATTTAAGACAATTTCAGGAGCTTTATCATCTTTTTTCACCGTTAATGCATATAAATTGTTAAGGGTATTGAACAAAAAATGCGGATTAAGCTGAGCTTTTAAGAATTCTTTTTCAATATTAATGTTATTTATTTCCAGGTCAGATTTTTGCTTCTGAATGCGTAATTTAGTCTCATTGAGCCTTGTAACATCCACGATAATTTTGGTAAAGAAGAAGGGCGAAAGGGAATAAATGACGGACAACGAGTTAAGGATAATAAATTTCAGTTTAAAAACTTCCGTCAGGCTGGGGCGGTATCCTTTTTCTTTTCCCATGATCGGATAAAGATTGGTTAAATCATATCCTACATAATCTGCCGCAACATAGAAAAAGTTGTTTATGAATAACCAGGTAAGAATAAGCAATGGAGCGACTATAATGATCATCCACAGATTATTGGTTTTCTTTGCATACGGCAAAAAGCAATAAAAAAATAAATAAAAAACAACGGCGCTGCTGACTAAAACTCTTACCGATAAAAACATTGACTGCCCAAAAGAGATATTAAGAGCCAGATAGTAATCAAAAAAGAGCAAAAGCGTAAAGGACAGCCACATCAGAACATGAGATAAAATTCTTATGCTGACGTGATATTGTTCTTTGTGCTTTATAAAATTTATAAGTCCGGCAAATGTGAGAATACCATTCTCTTTTTTAGAAAAGCTCATTAATATTAGTTGTTTAACAGTCTGTTATAATAATTCTTTAAAAAAATATAGCACATATATTCAAATTGTCTCTGGCTGGAATCAAACCATCGGTTGATGCTCATATGTATAAAGCTCGGTAAGTTTTCTCTGCTCAGATTCAGGGTTTTTATTTTCATTTCTCTTTGTGCAAAAGCTTCATTTAGTTCTGCACTTTTCATATAATTATACAAAGATTTTGAATATGACCTGTATTGTGAATATAATGATTTCTTCATATTTTGATCAAATTCCGTTTCAAATGCAGCTTCCATTTCTTTGCAAAAATAAAACTTGTCATCCAGACAGAAATCAAATGATGATAAATAGCTATCTATATTTTTTATGGCTGAATAAAGTCTGTGGTTTTCATCTTCATCAAAATATCCGTCAGCAAGACAATTTATGAAAAAACCGCTGTCGTAGCAAAACAGCAGCTCCGTATTTTCCATGTATTCTTCGCCATATCTTTCAATTTCACGCCGGTATGTATCTAACTGAATATTCCAGACCGCATGATTTTTCATGAAAGGATCAACGGCTTTGTAAAAACTTTGTGAAATTTCTGAAAAATAGGAAGTATCATTTAAATTCAATCTTAATCTGATATGATAATGGGGATCTGTGTATCTGATGAAAAAAAATGACCTGATCATTCCGTTCGATTTCCATACAGATGATAAAGGTTCCAAAATTTCTCTTATTAAAACATCTGAAAAAGGAGAACTGCAGTATATTTTAGCATAAAACCATTCCGAACCGGGTATGAAATCTCTCTCGATATCTTTCTGATATTTTTTTTCAACTGGCAATCTAAAATGATAAGGATTCATATTTTTATAGGGAATAACCATCTGCCCTGCAAATTTCGAATCTTCCGCCGGCATTAGCCATTCTGTCAGTACAATCTTATTTTTTTTGCGGATTTCTTCAAGAAGCAAGGAGAGATAAGAGTCGTTATGCACATCTAAAAACAATTCGTTATCTCCGTGTATCAATGAAACAAACTGCTCTATCCGGATGCTTTTCAGATAATCCTTAAGAGCATCTGCTGGTGATGCATGTCTTAAAATTTCTGCAACGTCAGTTTCTCTTAAAATCCATGTTGCTCTGTGCAGAATGATTTTTTTATATACAATTCTGGGAAAAAATTTTTTGTGACTGAGACTGTAATCGATGTTGAAATTTAATCCTAAAACATTCTGATACTGCAGTGCGCATAGAAATCTAAAAGCCGGGATCGTACTGTTGTTAAAATTATACGCGTTCGAAAGCCTCGGAATAATTCTTTTTTTTAAACTTTTTGACCGTATGATTACCTCATCATTCTCTATCGAAATCATCAAATCTTCCAATACAATCTGATTTTCTTTTTTTACTGATCCTTCTGTAAGAATGCATATTTCATAATCGGAAAACGACTGATTACGCGCAACATTACCAATTTTTCCGGCTGGAACATGACGGATATCCGCAAAAATAATCTCAGGATCATTCTCTTTTTCAGTATTCCTGATATCGAGGCATAAATTTTCAATTTCATGGTCGAGATAGGCAAACCTTCCGATGAGAGATGCGTTCGCTCCTCCCATATTCTGGATGAAGAAATGTTCCTGATGAAAACTGCCCATCAGTGTAATATTTCCGGGAATTTTCTTATTGTAAACAGCAGTATTGGGAAGATCAGAATCTGTTACTTCCAGCGTATAAGCCTGTCCGGAATTTTCTATTTTATCATACAGCCAGGCCGCATTGGGCTTGGGCGCAATCATTTTACTTTCACTGCTTTTATTCTTATCATATCCTGAAAAATGATCGTCATAAGGAATATTTCCCAGAGACTTTTCGGCAGGAAAACCAATCCCAAATTCATTATCCAGAACCGTTAAAAGCGGCAATTCCTGATTTTCGTATTTAACTCTGAAAAGATTAATAAAATTCTTTATCAGTTTATCATTACTTGACTCACTATTCGGAATCTTACCCACAAAATTGATCGCCGAAGCTATATCTGAAGCATATTTATCATAAAATTCCCGGTATTTTAAATCATCTATATCGCTGTTTAAAAAATCAATATGAAATAAATGCTTGTAACCAATATTATACTGATCCACAATACGTTCTAATTCATTAATTTCTTCTAATGGCAAAAAATCAGGTTCTGTATTGTTTATTACTGAAATGCAGTCTGCCAGTTTTTTCAATAAAACTGAATATTTCATGTCGGCAGGAAAATGATCACGTTCTATATTACTGATTATTTTATTTAAATTTTCAAAATCTTTTATCTCGAAAATTTCGCTTACCAAAAATCCGGAATCAATTAAATCATTAATAAACTCCATGATCTCTTCCTCAGTAAAATCATCAGGGAGAACGGATCTGATTTCGTCCAAAGAGGTTTTACCTTTTTGCTGCAGGCTGTCATAAATAAGATCTATAAATTCAGTTTTTTCCAGTGCGCTAAGCTGATATTCTATCTTGTTTTCTTTTTGTGAGAAAAATGGCTCTGTAAATCTGTAATTACCCGCTATTTGGTAGGCAGAACTATTAACAGTATATTTTAGCCACGGACTTATTCTTTCATCATTTTCGACTGTTTTTTTTAATTCATCCAAAAATTCAAGATCTATCCTGGCAATACGTTTTTTTTGATTTTTACATTCCTTGTTAAAATTTATAATTCCCAATCCTGCAAAAGTTCCATAGGGTGTTGCTCTTGTGCTGGCTCTCAGGGCGTATTTTTTTAGGGTACTGAACAGCTTCTCCTCTTTTGATTTTTTTAATTCACCTTTTTTATACAACTGAATTGTCTTGTAGAGATCGGGAGAGCTCCAAAAAATGGATGCGGTAAACAATGTATTCTCTAATAAGCTATGTACAACTTCCTCGAGAGATTTAGTTTTATTTTTTTCCAAAAAAAGAATATCATAAGAAAAAGAAGGCTTTCTTATGATATATCTCTGATAATTTTTAAATGAGTTTTCTGATAACATAACTATTTCATTCAGTTCTAAAAGACGCTTCCAAAGATGCGATAAAAAATACTTTTATCACTCAATAAAATTTCACCTTCACCTTGCATTACAGGCATTACAGGGATTTCTTTCTGCTCGGAAGTCCATATTTTTTTTCCCGGAAGCTTTACATACGCCTGATGCATCCCATCTATCTCTACAGGTAAGATGGAAGAAATTTTACCTTCTATAAAACCATATTCATGACTGGGAAACCCATGCAGGCTGAATTTTACCGTCTGGCCTGTTTTTACATTACCCGATCCTTTCACAGGAAATTTTATTTTAACTTCGGAACCTGTAGATTCGGGAACTACCCAGATGATTTTGTCCAGTGTATTATTTTCATTGGTGCCGTTAGAAAGATAGATCTTTCCTGCCATGGGAGTTATGGTCGTGTATTCTTTCCCGGTATTTTTATCGATGTGTATGAGAAGTGTATCTCCTGGTTTTACCTCATCTCCGTTTTTCACTAAAAAGTTGAAGATCTGATTGGCATCATCTCTTTTCACCGTCACTTTCCCAGGCTGGTTTTCAGATTGTACAATGACGGTCGTCTGAAGCGTTTCCGGGTATTTTATGAAGAAGGAAACAAATAGTCCCATCATCGCTATGATAAAAAGACATGTAAGTCCCCAACGGGTAATCCAGCTTGGGATGATGCCTACGATTTCTTCCATCTCGGCACTTCTCTCTTCTAATATTTGATCTAATTCTGCCATAATTATGCTGCGCCAAGCTCTAGCTGGTTTTTTACTAATTCAAAATAATATCCTTTGTTTTTAGCAAGCTCATAATGATTTCCCTGTTCTACAATTTCACCGTCTTTCATGACAATGATCTGATCTGCGTGCTTTACGGTACTTAATCGGTGAGCGATTACCACGACAGTTCTGCCTTCATAAAACTTATTTAGATTTTCCATGATAATTTTCTCATTATTGGCATCCAGCGCACTTGTTGCTTCATCAAAGAATAAATATTTAGGGTCTTTATAAACGGCTCGTGCAATGAATAACCGCTGTTTCTGGCCTCCGCTCAGCCCGGAACCACTGTTTCCTATCCGGGTTGTAAATCCTAACGGAAGCTTTGAAATGTACGGATGCAGGTTTGCTACTCTTACGGATTCAAAAAGCTTCTCTTCATCGATTCTTTCTCCTTTCATCGCAATATTTCTGGCTATGGAATCAGAAAAAATATATCCTTCCTGCATAACGGTTCCCACGTTGTTTCTCCAAAGCTGGGCTGAAATATCCTGAAGTGAAATTCCGTCGACTGTTATATTTCCTTCACTGGGTGCATAAAATTTAAGAAGCAGTTTGAGCAATGTTGTCTTGCCGCTTCCACTCGCTCCTACGATGGCCGTAATTTTACCTTTAGGAATGAATAAATTAATATCTTTCAGTACCAGCGGGCTTTTGGGAGAGCCGTAACGAAAAGATAAATTTGAAATTTCGATCCCGGAACCCGTGTTTTCTTTTAATCTTTTGGTGAATAATTCATGGCTTAGATATAATGAATCTGAATCATTTTCAGGACGGATGGGATATTTGCTGTCATTAAAACCAATTAAATCCTCATCACTTTCCTCTTCTTTCCGGTTATGAATTTCATTTAATCGGTCTAAACTTATCTGCGCATCCTGAATGCTTTTTATAAATGAAATAATCTGTGTAAGAGGACTATTCATCTGTCCAACGATGTACGAAATACTCAGCATAACCCCTAAGGAAATCTGCTGATTGACAACAAGACTTGCCGCGAGATAACTGATAAAGATATTTTTAAGCTGGGTGAAAAATGTAGCACCCATTTCCTGATACTGCTCAAGAGAAAGACTCTTAATATTAACTCTAAATAATTTAGCCTGAATTCTTTCCCATTCCCAACGTCTGCTTTTTTGACTGTTGTACAATTTGATTTCCTGCATTCCTGTAATAATTTCATACAGGCTGTTCTGATTTTCCCTTGATCTCTGGAATCTGTTATAATCAATATTTTTTCTTCTCTTAAGGAAAAGTAATATCCATCCTATTGAAAGTAAGCTCCCTATGGCAAAAACTCCTAAAAGTTGAATATTGTAAATTCCCAGGATAAAAGAAAACACAAACAAATTGATAATTGAAAAAAGCGTATTTAAGGTAGAACCTGTTAAAAATGTTTCAATTCGGTGATGATCGTTTATTCTCTGGGTAATGTCACCAACATTTTTAGATTCAAAAAAATTTACAGGAAGCTTCATCAGCTTTATTAAAAAATTGGAAATGATACTGATGCTTATTCTTGTGCTGATGTGAAGGAGAATCCAGTTTCTCAACATATCTATTGCTACACTTCCCAGAAACAAAAGCAACTGTGAAAATAGAATAAGATGAATAAAACTTAAATTTTTTCTGTTAATCCCGAAGTCTACCAAGCTCTGTGTGAGGAAAGGAAAACACATACTGATCAAACTTGCCAGTACCATGCCCAGAACCAGCTGTGCAAAATATTTTTTATACGGTCTGAGATATCCCATCAGGAATCCGAAGCCGCTTTTGTTCTTCTCTATCCCTTCTTCATTTCGATAAAAATCCGGGGTGGGTTCCAGTAAAAGCGCCACCCCTTTGTTGTTGGCGGTAGACAGCCAGCATTTTTCGAAAACATCTTTTTCCACTCTTACCATCGTGTGCCCGGGATCGGCGATGATAATCTGTTCTTTTTTACGGAAAAGATTCTTTTTCTTGATGTCGTAGAGTACAATAAAATGCTCCTGATTCCAGTGCAGGACACAGGGAAGCGGAACATCATTGACCAGCTGCTCGTAGTTCAGTTTGGCAGTGAGTGTTTTGAATCCTATTTTTTCAGCCGCTTCACTTAGCCCAAGAAGACTAACCCCATTCTTAGTAATATAGGAATTGGCTCTTAAATAGTCGAGTGAATATTCTTCTCCGTAGAATGAAGATATCATCCGCAAACAGGTCGGACCACAATCCATGTAGTCCAACTGCTTATAAAATTTATATTTTTTACTAAGAATTGACATTGATGATGGTATTACAAATTAGAGGTCGGCCATTGAGTCTGAACTGTAGGATCAGTTTTCCTGCCTCCTGTAATTGCTTCAGCATCTACAGGCTCAATATCTGTTGACAGTTCTTTAGTTATTCCCAGAAATTTTACTTTCTGTTTATCTACCAAAGTTTTGTTATTCTTATCTGTTTGGTTTTTGTTTTTTTTATCTGAATTTTTCATCTTGTTAAAGGTTTATTAGGCGTTGGTATCCGAGAAAAGGTTCTTGATTTTAAGTTCTGTATTTTCGATGTGATTTTGGGTGTAGATAGGTGGCTTATATTCTCTGAAGCCTCCGAAAAAACTGTCAGATTCTGCCTGGTCCTGGATATCCAGCTTTTGCTTGCAGCTGTCTATATTTTTGCTTTTAGCTTTGGTAATCCGTAATTTCTGAAACAACTTTTTCATTTTCGTATATTTTTTTGATTAGTGTGAGTATCGGGATAGTCCCGGGGAATAATACATCCTGATTGTTCCCGATAAAATGATGCATTCCTTCCGATTGAGCTTCGGAACCTGGCTTTGAAATGAGCTCTAAAAATTCTTTCAGGATCATTTCATCATCATACACAGGTATAAATTGGGGAAGAATATTTGATATAAAATCAATGAAAGAACGCAGGTATCTCTTATTTTGCAATTTGTAAAGAATCTTTACCGTATCAAAAACGATCTGGTAAATCATTGTGCATTTAAGAGCAGACTCTTCTGTTTTGTCATCAAAAGTAAATTCGGAAAGATATCTTATCCCAACATTCTTTTTAGTCATAAGAAACAGCAGCAACTTGCAGTTCATAACAATTCCTTCTGAAAAATGATTAGTTCTGAAGCATATCCTCGATATATTCTGATATTGCTGTATCTGAACAAAAACAGGCAAATCTATTTTCGTTTGCTCTTTAATCTTCTGATTGGTAACTATTGATTTTAAAGTAAGATATGCAGCTAATTTTATATTTCCGGTCTTATAATATAAATAGGCTTTTTTAGGATACAGGGTGTCTTTTAAAATCAGTTTAAAAGTTTCATCACTATTTTCCAACGGAAACATTTTTTCGCCATACCCAAACTGAGAAAAGCTTTCCTCAATTTTATTCTCTTTCACAAGACTGAAAGCTTCGAAAAATGTATTCTCAAGGCTATTGTACAGGGCAGCGTCATCAAAAGATCTCTTATTTATAAATTCCCTGGTATAGATACCGGTAAAGAGATCATCATTGAGAATGGAGGAAATATTTTTCTGCATAATCTAGCCGGCTATTCTTATCAGTTTTTTTCTTACAATTTCTTTTTTCTGATTTTCATCAAAATCATAGACACAGTAATCTTTGTCTTTATTTTCCAATGCGTGCTGCGAGCAGCCTCCGTTGCACAAAGGCAGTATGGAGCACGAAAGACATGGTTTGTTTTTAAACTTGATGTTCATTCTTTCATCAAATTTCTCATTCCAGTTGATCTCACCATTAGCTTGCAAAGTGCCTTCTTTGGAACCTCCCGAAAAATCTCTGGCCGTACATTTGAAAACGTCACCATTATAGTTGATCGTCGCATTATTGATCTTATCGGCATAGCAAGAATGCTTCACATTGTCCGGAACGGCTCCTTCGTGAGCTGCAAATCCAAGTTCTTTTACCTTTCTGATGAGATCATTTACTCTTTCTGTAGTCTGCGGGTCTTCTACAACCTGCCATACTTTATGAAAAGCAATAGAAGCGTAATCTCTTTTTTCCACATCGATCTTCTGAAGATCTTTGTACACTTCTTCGAAATCATCAAGATTATCATTCGTAAAATTTACCCTGATCCCTACGCTGAAATCATTTTCACAAAGCTTTTTTACATTTTGCATAATCACATCGTAAGAACCGCGTTTTGCGTTTACATATCTTACGGTATCGTGCGATGCTTTATTACCGTCCAGCGTGATCTGAAATCCGTTTACCGTATACGCTTTCAGTTCTTCAATCATTTCGTCTGTGAAAAGGAAGCCGTTGGTCGTAAACTGAGTATCAAATTCCACCCCGTATTCTTTACAGATCTTGTCTGCAAATGCCATAATAGGGGCAATCACTTCTTTATAATACATCAAAGGTTCTCCTCCAAACCAAGAAATATGAAAAGTTTTCAGCTCCTTTTTTGTGGTGATGATATTGTTGATCAGAAGACAGGTTTTGGTCACCGTTTCGTTGTTCATCTTTGATCCTTTCACGTGGGATTCATAACAGTACCAGCATTTAAAGTTGCAGTTCATGGTTGGGTTCACGATCAGCGAGTAATGTGTTTCATCACTATCAATCTTCTTGCTCAGTGTACGTACTTTATCAACCTCATCCACTTCTTTTTCCACAATGAAACCATTTTTATACAATGACTGATAAAAAGTAGGATGATAGCCGGAAAGATCCTGAATATCTTCTTCTGTTCTCAGTGCTTTGAACAAGTCTAATATAGTCGCATCGATGGCTATGAACTTATTACTGAAAGAATTATAAATATAGTTCTTGTTATTATGAAAAATACTGTGATTAAATTGGCTTGTTTTCATAATTAGTTTTTTTAAAGAAGTCAGCCTAAAAATTTTTTTTAGGCTAACTTAAAATTTAAAATTAAGGATTAGTTACCTGTACTTGTGCTCGTACCTGTTTCAGGCTTTACAGCACACTTACATTTGAAGATATTGATGTTGATATCTTCCAATTGCTCTTCTGAAACAGCATCTGAGAAACCTCCGGCTAATTGTCCCGCTTCGTTTTCGTTTACAGCTTCGAATTGTAATGATTTTGATAAGTGCTCAAGAGCTTTGTCATTTGAGTTGTTAGAATCTTTAGACATTTTAATTTAATTTATGGTTATTACTTACTCTTTTATACCGGTTTTCAGTTTTCCCCGTAGTTGTTGCAACAATATCTTTACAATCAGTTCATTTTTCAGAACGATTTGTACGTTTTCAGTTATAGATTTGCATCTGTTTGCGGTTTAGTTGTACATCTACACTTTGACCAGTTAACATGAGTAATTTCTCCATTTTCTTCTGATACCGGCTCTGAAAAACCTCCTGATAACCGTCCTAATTCATTTTCGTTCACTTCTTCAATTTTCAATTGTCTGGATAATTTTTCAAGAGCGTCTTCTTTCTCTTCTGATTTTTTTTCTTTCATTTCAATTAGTTTTTATGGTTATTAGTTTTTAGCCCTGTTACAATTTAAAGTCTTCCTTTTTCATCTGCGCTACTGGATTCAATTTTCTTTGCTTTAAAATTTTCTCCGCTTTTGAAATTGTAGATCAACGAAAGCGAAAGTACCCTGGATTGCTCTTTATGACTGATATAGATTCTTGTATCATTAAAGTAGCTCGTCGCCTTATAATTATTGGTATAGAAAAGATCACTCAACGATGCTCTTGCTGTAAGCTGGTTTTTGAAAAACTTTTTCTGTACTCCCAAATCTACTCCTGCAATCCCTTTGGTGACGATATTTCCGGTTACCATCTGTGGTGTGTAAAATCCATTTAACGTAAAAGTATATCCCTTTCCTAATGTGATTTCCTGTTCAGACTGCAGGATAAATGATGGCTTTTCTATCAAGAAATAAGGTGATTTTGAAACTGTATACGTCAAAAGTAAATTATTGTTGGTCGTCCACCATTTTGCAATATTTACAGGCACGCTTAAGGTAGCTGTCAGCACTTTACTTGTCCCTGCATTGGACTTAATTACAGTCACCAGCTCCTGCCCCGGGTAATTTTCGATGATCTGGGCAATAATATCGGTAGTGTAATTATAGCTCAATGCTGTATAATATTTTCCGCTCCACATGCCGCTTACCTCGAATGAATTGGTAAATTGCGGTTTGAGATAAGGATTTCCTGTCGTTACTGAATAGTTATCGATATAATATTTGTACGGGTTCAAATCAAAATAGGAAGGTCTTCGTATTCTTCTGTTGTATGAAAAAGCCAAAAAGTTATTCCCTTCCGCATCTAAATTTCTTTTCAGGAATAATGACGGAAACCAGTTAAAATAATCCTGAGAAACCTCGCCTTGCTGGCTGCCTGAAAGATCACCCGATACATCCGACTGCTCTCCTCTTACGCCCAGTTTATATTCAATTTTTTTCCATTCTCCGCTGAAACTTGCGAAAGCTGCGTAAATTCTTTCTCTGTATTTAAAATTGAAATTATTTTCAGGAACGCTGTACCAGGAGTTTTGAAAGATTTCATAGCTGTTATCGTTATCGATATCGGTACTTGTTGCCTTCGCTCCGAAACTTAAATTATGTCCGGATTTAAAATTCCAGTTATATTTTGCATCTGCCGTAAAAATCTTTGCTGTGCTGGGATAGGAAAATTTAAACAAAGTATCTCTTACAATGATATTGTTTGCATTAAAATCCCTGCTGTCACTAATGCTGTTTCCGGTTCTCTTGTTATAGGTATAATCTGTTACAAAACTGAACTTTGAACCCAGTGTATCTGTTTTTATACTATAATTTAGACCTCCATTGTGATAATTCGTTTTAGATTCCGTCGGAAAGCTTCCTATTGATCTTACATTATTACCTGCATTAGGATATGAAATGTAAGAATCTGAAACAGAATTACTTGAAAAGTCACTAAACTGCCCTGTATATTGCAATGCGACAGACTGTTTATCTGAAAAATCGTACGTTGAACCAATCTTTATCCTGTTGCTTTTATTCTTCTGAATATCTGTTGAAGATTGTTCATATTTTCCGCCGTTTGTAAAATCTCTTTTTTGGGCAAGCTCTTCATAGCTTTTACTGTTTGTATAAGAATAGCTTGAACTTAAGCCAAATTTTCCTTTCTTGTAATTAATGGCTGCATATGGATTGTAGCTTGGATATTTCCCAAGACCAATTGAATAATCATTCCCGATATATCCGTTGATGCCTTCCTTGGTATTCTTTTTCAGAATAATGTTAATAATTCCTCCCGAACCTTCCGCATCAAATTCTGCCGGAGGATGGGCGATTACTTCGATCGACTGTATTTCATTTGATCTTAAATTCTGAAGATAATTTTTCAGATCTACCCCGCTAATGTTCAGCATTTTTCCGTCGACCATTACTCTGGTACCCCATACTCCGTTGATCGAAATTTTACCGTTATTCACAAAAACGCCCGGAGCAAGCCTGAATAGGTCTAAAGATGATTTCCCCGCCGCAATAGGATTATCAGAGACATTCATTACAATTCTGTCGATCTTTCTTACAATGGTAGATTTTGCTCTTTTACTTACTACCACTTCCTGAATATCTGTAACTTTTTCTTTCGGCAATGCAATAGATACGGTAACTTCCGGATCATTGAAATTGTATTGTTGAGCGAAGGGAACTAAATTTTTATATGACGTAACCACTTTATAGGTTCCGCTTTCCGCAAACCATACCTGGAACTTTCCGTTTTCATCAGCTATTTTTTCTGTAAGAGGTTGTGAAGGATCTTTTACATTATAGAATTTTAAAGAAGCAAAAGATAAAGGTCTGCCTTCATTGTCCGTTACACGGCCGTTTACCGTTGTCTGCCCGTACAAAGCTCCATACCCTAAAAAGAATGCTGCAATTATAAAAACTGATTTAGTCATCATCAAAAGAATTATGACTCAAAAGTATCAGGATAGACCGTTTTAATCAATTTTGATCGATAAGATATATGATTTCTACGATAAAAACATAAAATAGACCGTTAAGTAGGGTTTAAAAAGAGCAATAATGAACGATTATTTTACTTCTGTTGTGGAAAACAGTTGTAAAAATATAAGATATTATACATTAATTGCCGAAGTTCACAAAATGCGGAATATCGGTTGCAAAACTGTTCATCGGCAAAACATTGTTTCGGTTACTGTTAAAATCGAAAAGCGAATTATTATCGAATGGAACTCGAGGATAATACATAAAAGAAATTTGAATTCTGTTAAAAACAAGATACGGATTATTGATCAAAACCCCAATTCCTATTTTTGTGTTTGTTGTTGTTTTCAATAATTTCTCGTCAGGCATACTTAACCATCCGGCTGCGGCAGTTAAGTATGGACTGAAATGAAAATTCTTCCAGGTTTTATTAATGAAAAGCTGAAGCTGATACCTTAAAACCAATTTTTTAGTCCCGATATAATCTGCATTATAAACAGGAAATTCATCCCCCGAAGAAAGATTAATTCTATCGATGTAAGAATAGTTATTCTGCGGATTTCCCAGTGCCAAAGTCGGAGAAAAGAAATGTCTTACTTTCGCAAATTTCCAATCCATAAGATTTGTAAAGTACGTACCATCCAGACGGAAAGACTCGCGGTCTTGCCGATCCTGATTAAAAAACCTTCCGAACTGAGCCTTCAGACTGAAATAACCTAGTTTTATAAAGCTGCCATATGTAGCAGAAATTCCGGTATACGGTATCACTTTATTGCTTCTCGATAAAAATCCTCCAGTGAGATTTACAGAAGTTCCATAAGCAATATCTTCAGGTAAATCATATTGAAAAATATTTTTCTGCACTTCAAATTTTCTCTGAATAAATCCTGCGGATATCAGAAAACTGCTGTATGACTTAAAATACTGATACTGATCAATTTCAGGACTGTCTTTATACTGATAATTTTGAAATCTTCCAATGAGTGCTATATTGCTGGATATTTTTTCACTGGAACTCGAAGAAACGGGAATCTGATAACCACCCCACAAATCCTGACTATATACTTTAATCTGGACTTCCGGAAAAGTGGTAGCCGTTTCTATCGGAAGCGCAACATTACGCATAAAATATTCAAAAGATAAACCACCTGCCCATTTCGTTAATGGCGAGAAAAAGTCTCTTTTTACATTAAAATTGATTCTTTCATTTTTAAAGAAATCTCTTTCTCCCAACACCTGAGCATTAATATATGAGCCAAAAAGATTGTACGCCGTATAACTTCCAAAAATATAGTCTTGCTTTTCCTTCGAATCGTTTCTGTAAAGCAAATTGAGTTCATGTCCCAAACCGAGTACATTTTCCTCCGTAACTCCTAATCCTATCTTGCTTCCGGAATAACTTACTCTTGGTTTTAAGCTCCAGGAATCGAGAACTTTCACCACAACATCCACGGAGTCTTTGGTAGAAGTACTGTCCGATATACTGATATGTACCCTGTTTATAAAAGGCATTGCTCTAAGTAAACGCTCAGATTCATAGATTTTTTGCGCATTGTATTCCTCTCCTTTTTCAAAAAGAAGATAATTATTAACCGTAGAAATTCTTGTGTTGGAATGTAAATGATTTGTAAACCAATCGTACCATCTGGATTTCTCCTTTTTATCTTTGGAGCCATATCCAAACGGATCAATTGTTTCTATTCTAATATTTCTAATATATTTTCCTTTGTAAGTTTCCTGCGACAGTTTTTCAGTTGTTGTTTTTACAGAGGCTGAATCTGCTTCTCTACGGAATATAAAGCGATGTATGAATTTGGTGACTTTTCTTTTATCCGAAAATTTTTCAATTTTATAATAAATGGAATCTTTTTTCTCCTGTCCGTAAAAAAAAGAAAAACTGCTTAACAATAAAATCAAAATTACAATCGATTTTTTCATCAATTCACCAAAAATTCAATACCGTTCATACTAGCAATTTATAAGCCAAAAATGTGGTACAATATAAACACTTAGCGAAGAGTAAATGCATCAGTTTTCATTTTTTAAAATAGGGTGTCGAAATACATTCTGAATTATCTTTAAACATCTAAAAATGTAATTAATAGCCGTCTTTCTATAGATATAGCGCAGAACTAATAACGCAGCAATTTAATTTTAAAATAGACAGGAAAATAGTAATGTTAAGAAGGAAGAACTTTTTGATCACCTCTCTAAATTCAGCATCCTGACAGATCATATTAATTAATATCAACTTACAAAATAAAAAAAGGAAAAAGCACTTCTAAAATGCTTTTTCCCAAAGGTGACCCCGGAGGGATTCGAACCCCCAACCGACGGAGCCGAAATCCGTTATTCTATCCAGTTGAACTACGGAGCCATTATATAAATGATAATTAATGAATTATAAACGATGTAATCACTCATCATTTATCAATTATATTTAGAACGTAATTTTCACGCCTCCCAAAATCTGTGCACCAAGAACTTTGTATCCTTTGTACGTCTGGTATTTTGAGTTCAGAAGATTATTTCCGAGTGCGAAAATACTGAAATTTTTGTGAATTTTATACTCTGCAGATAAGTTTAAATCAGCATACCCTCCAACTTTGTCATTGGTATCTTCAGTAGATTGGTATACCATAGGACTTCCAACTCCCTCAAGCACAAACGAATTCGTTGTTCTGTCGCTGGCAAAAATCCCTTTAAAACCAAGCATTAATTTTCGGTCTAGCATGGTATATTTTGCACCGATTGATGCCGTAACAAGGGGTACATTGTAAATATCTGAGTAGTTATCCAGGTCAAATTTGGTGAATTTCACTTCTGTATCCAGCACAAGATTTGCCAAAGGGAAATACTGCAGGCTTCCTTTAATGTCTCCAACATTTCCGTCATCATACACTGCTGAAAAAGTATTGGCATAGTTGTAAGCAGAACGGTTAACTGAAGTATAATCAAACAAATCATTGGCTTTAAAGAACATCATATCTCTCAACTTTCCGTACCCTGCAGAAACGTCATATTTAAACATTTCATCAATATCACCTCTCAAACCTACATAAAAATGATATTTGGTTTCTGTCGGTCTCAGATACTGATCTGAAACGATGAATGGATTTTGCTGCAATAAATCGGCGTAAGTATTCAGTTTTAGTCCTCCGTCTACCCCACCGTAGAATTTAAATTCATCAGCGGCTGCGTATTGAAATTCAGCTTGTGGAAACCAATACGTTTTATTGTTTTTCATATGCTCAGGCATCATATCGTTCTGATTTTTTGAGTTCAGAAACGCAAATGAAGATCCTAACGTTAAATAAGATTCTCCCTTTCTGAAGGTTACTTTCGGAGCAAGATTCAGATTAACAAAATTGGAAGAATTTTTATCAAGAAGGGCAAATTCACTTTTTACTGCTTCAAGACCGACACCAAGATCAGCATTCAGCGTAATATCTGATTTCCCTAATTCTACCGCATGTTTAGACAAATTGGCTAATATGGAAACCTGATTCTCTTGAGCATCAAAATGGTCTTTTAGAAAAGACGATTTCACTCTTACATCATTAAGAATTTCATTGGAATAAAAATCATAATAACCGTTTACCTTAAACTGATTTACTCTTTGATCCAAATCGACATCACCCGGCTGAAGGGCATAAATTCCGTAGTAGTTATAGCTGTTTAAGCCATATTCAGCATTCAGATTAAATTTTCCTTTGTCTCCGTAGGAATTCAGAAAAGCGCCTAACGTTGTGGAGCTCTGCTTGGAATCCCAGTCATATTCTTTTTTAAGCCCTTGTGTTGATAGAAAATGCGCATCAACACCCACTTCAATTTTATTTTCCAGCGTTTTGGAAATATTGGCGTCACCGAGAATTTTTCCGTAGTTCCCCATTCCGAACTGGATGTAGTTATTTTGTGCCGAACCTTCAAATTTCGGAGTTACATCCTGTCCCTGGATGGTAGAGGTTTTAAAATCTGAAACAGCAGGAACATCTGTAATTCTGTACTGTACAGGATTCTGTGACTTTTCTTCCGGCGGATAATTTTTAATGGTTTCTACCGAAGTTTTCTTTTTTTCGATCTTCTTTACTTCCGGTTCTCTTTTTTTATTAAGAATCAGTTTCTCTTCTTTGATCTGGGAAAACGCCACTGATGAGATCCCTAAAAATATGATGGATAATAATTGAATTCTTTTATTCATTATTTTTCTGTATTAATGTAACAATGTAATAATGTAGCAATCTAACAATGTAATGCACTTCGAATTGGTAAACTGGTACATTGATAAATTGGTAAACTTATAATATTTTACTTTTTAATCTGCTTTTTAACCTCTTTAGCTTCTGCTACGATCTCCGGAAAATCTTTATAATTTTCAATGATCTGATCGCATGTATAGCTCGCCTGGTAATTGTCTTTCAAGCCAACATAATTCTTAGCCATTAATACAAGAGCTTTTGCCCCCCAATATTCTTCCGAAGAATAATTATTGGCCAGTTTAAAAATCGTTTCATTAGAAGATTTAAAGGCCTTTGCTTTATTCTGATAAAATGCTTTTGCGTAAAGCGATTCTGCGGCAACTTCTGTGTTGGAAGATTTTTCCAGTGAAGCATAGGCAGCCTGCGCATCTTTGTCTTTCCCGGAATTCATCAGGCTTCTAGCCTTGATTACCTTTGCTGTTTCAATCACAGCAGCTGAATTTTTGCTGTTGGCAATGACAGCGTCCGCAAGTTTCTCGGCCTGCGAGAAGTTTTTCTCATCAGCATAGAGTTTCATCAATTCAACATTCGCATAGTTTTTAACATTAACGTTTGAAGAGTTTCTGATGTTTTCAAGATATTTTCTGGCTTCTACCGAATCGCCCTGTGCAATATAAATTTGTGCAAGACGCGTTTGTGCATCATCCTGGTAATCATTCTGCACATTTGCTATTTCTTGTAAAACGAGTAATGCTTTTGTTGTATTTTTTGTCTGGTAATAACTTTCCCCAAGCTCATATTTAGCCTGATAAAGACCTTCGCCCGTAGGATTTTGGGTTAAATATTTTTCGTAATAAGAAATAGCATTTTTATAATCTTTTTTGGCAAAATACTGTTTTGCTGTCGAAAGATTAATTTCGTCAATTTCAGCAGCATCAACATTTACTCCAATATTTTTAGCGAAATTCTGATAGCCTGCAACATCTCCGTTTTTGGTAAAGATCGGTTTGGCTGCCTGTACAATTTTTTCAGCGTAGGCTGTATTTCTGTACTGCTCGCCGAGAGATTTTAATTCAGATAAAGCTTTATCGTTCTGGTTTTGGTCGATGTAATTCTGAGCTCTGTAAATAGAAGCATTGGCCACAAGATCTTTATCAGATGATGTTTTGATCACTTTTGCAAAGAAATCATTGGAGTTTGCAAAATCATCCTGAGCCGCATAAGCTGTTCCGATTTCGTACTGTGCATCATCATAATAATCTGAATCCGGATATTTGGATAAAAGACTTTTCAGGTTGGTGATCTTTGCCTGTGTATCGCCTTTAAATCCTAATGCCATCGCTTTCTGATATAAAGTGTAATCCGTTGCATCTTCATTTTTGTCGTAGATGGCAATGGCTTCATTCAGATTATTATTGGCATAATTAATATCTGCCAAACGAAGTTCCGCATCATTTTTAAATTCCGGCTTCGGATTTTTAAGGTACTGTGTGAAATATCGTTCAGCCTGATCAAATTTCTTAGATTTAAAATAAGCATACCCCAAGTCATAAGGCAGTTGCTGCTTCTCCGGGAAATTTTCATTTAAAAGTTTTTCGTAGCGCACAATGGCCGAAGGATAATTTCCTTTCTGGTAATATACCTGTCCCAGCCAGTATAATGCCCGGTTATTGAATTCTTTATTGATATTAAATCCTAAACTTCTCAGGAAATACTGTTCTGCTTCATCATAATTTCCTTTGTTGAATTCTTCCGTTCCCAATAAATAAGAAACTTCCTGATCAATTTTATCAATTTCGGGAGATGAATTCTGAAGCCTGTCGATGGCATTCAGCGTTTCTTTATAATTCCCGGAATACAGATATGATTTCACCAGAAGCGACCTCATCTCTGAAGCGTTGGTATTTGGGTTTTCGTTAATATAATTCTGAATTACCGTTGAAGAACTTTCGAACGGATTTCCAATGTCGTAGCTTAATTTGGCATATTGCTCATGAGCCAGCTTTTTCACTTTCGGATCATAGTTCATCTGGTATGACGAACGGAATGCAGAAAGAGCCTCCTGTTTTTTATCCACCGCGAGATACGCATTTCCAAGCTGATAATAAGCATTCTGAGCCAGTGCGGAATTGCTGTTTAACAATTGATTATAATAGGAAACCGCTTCATCATACTTTTTAAGCTGCGCCGCCACAAATCCCATTTCGTACAAATCATTTTCCGAAGGATTCTGCTGAACGCTCAGATAATCTTTCAGGTGGGGATACGCTGACGTGTAATCACCTTTCATGAAGTAACTTTCCCCGATGATTTTGTGAACTTCCGCCTTGTATGAATCTGAGATATCTTCATTCAATAAAGCCGTACCTTCAAAAATTGCTTTGTCGTAATCCTTATCATTATAATACATCTGTACATAATACGGACGGACCAGTTTTGAATATTTCGGCTGATCTTTCACAGAATCAAAATACTGAAATGCTTTATCATTCTGTCTGTCGGAATAATATAAATGTCCTAGCATGTAGGCAATATCGCCTTTCTGGGATTCATCAGCAGTTTTATAAGCTTCTTCCAGAGCATCCGTTGCTCCTTTGGAATCTCCCATCATAAATTTAGCATAACCCAACTTCAAGACATACTGTGTATTTTCTTCTTTGGAAAGCTGATACTGATTAACTTTTTTAAGTGTTTCCAAGGCTTTCGGGAAATCCTTTTTTGCAAGATAATAATCAGCCAGTGGTAAATTTGCCTGCGCAAAGTATGCCGAATTCGGATATTCCTTGATAAAAGCCGTTAAACCTTCTTCCGCATGATTTTTCTGAAGGATTACCCCAATTACATTATCAAAAAATTGCGCCGCTTCCTGCCTTGACTTCGACAAATTCTGATTGTAGAAATATTGTCGGGCATATTCGTATTGGGAAGCGTTGTATATTTTGGTCTGATAAAGATTTTCTGCGAGGTTAAATCTGTAGTTTTCTTTTTGTGCAAAGTACTGAGACTGCTGTGCATCGGAGATCCCGAAATAGAACACCGCAGCTGCTAAGAGTATTTTTTTTGATTTCATTAATTTTAAATTTTAAAATGTTTAAGACTGAAAATCAGATCTAAGATATTTAAAATTCTGTGGAAAAATTATCCACAATCCATCAACGAAAATATTGAAAAGATATTGTATATACAAGCGTTTTAACACATTGTTAATAAGTGGATAAATTTTTAAGATTTCTTAACTTTTTCCGTAAGAAACCTTAAGAAAATCTGAATTATTTCAGATAAATAATTACATTTGCTTTTTTCAAATCAAATAAAAGAATTGAATGAGTCAGCTTTTTAGAAGAAAAATCTATTCAGATTCAGATACATCCACAAGTTTACACAGGGTTTTGGGTGTTTGGGACATTGTGTTTTTTGGTATTGCGGCGATTATTGGGGCAGGAAGTTTCAGCAGTTTAGGTGAAGCCGTTTTTCGAGGAGGCCCCGGAGTTATTCTGTTATATTTGATTTGTGGCTTTGCCTGTGGATTTACAGCACTGTGCTATGCCGAATTTGCCAGTAGAATTCCGACTGCGGGTTCTGCCTATACATACGCTTACGCCAGTTTCGGGGAGCTTATCGCCTGGATCATTGGCTGGGCACTGATCATGGAATATTCTTTTGGCAATATTTATGTTGCTTTCTCATGGTCAGATTATTTCACAAGCTTTTTAGAGAGACTGGGAATGCATATTCCTGATTACCTTACCTGCAGCTATACAGAAGCCAAGAAAGCTTTTTTAAATGGTTCCGAAAATAAAGAACTCATCAATGCATGGAAAAATGCGCCACTGATAGGAAGTTTAAAGTTTATCGTTGACGTTCCTGCTTTGGTTATCAACGGACTGATCACCTGGTTGTGTTATGTCGGTGTTAAAGAAAGTAAAAACTTTAATAATGTCTTGGTTATCCTGAAATTAGCGGTAATTGTTTTGGTGATTCTGGTAGGATTTGCTTATATCAATACAGATAACTGGACTCCGGTAAATCCTGAAACACAGGTTTCGTCTTTTATGCCAAACGGTTTTGCAGGGGTAATGAGCGCAGTTTCAGGAGTATTTTTTGCGTATATCGGTTTTGATGCATTAAGTGTACTTTCCGAAGAAACTAAAGATCCGCAGCGAACATTACCGAAAGGAATGATTATTTCCCTGGTATTGTGTACTGTTATTTATATCGCTTTAACATTAGTATTGACAGGAATGGTCGACTACAGAAAGTTTGACGGTGTCGGTGATCCGCTTTCTTTCATCTTTGAAAAATCTAATGCCAATGTTGCCTGGATGGAACTTGTGGTTTCTTTCGTTGCCATCGTTGCGATCACTACGGTTTTACTGGTATTCCAGATGGGACAACCAAGAATCTGGTACGCAATGAGCCGAGACGGACTGATGTCTCCGAAATTCCAGACGGTACACCCAAAATACAAAACACCATCTTTTGCAACGGTTATCACAGGAATTGTAGTAGGTGTGCCTATATTATTTACCGATAAAAGTTTCATTCTCGATTTTACAAGTATAGGAACGATCTTCGCTTTTGTATTGGTATGTGCCGGTGTTTTAATGCTTCCTGCAAAAGAAAAATTAAAAGGCAGATTTCACCTTCCTTATATTAATGGTAAAATCATTTTTCCGGCTATTTTTATCGGCGGTCTCATCGGTTTCTACTTCTGGCAACCTGAATTCTTCCACACCCTGATGGACTGGAATGATCCTACAGAAGGAGAATTCAGAGCTTCCATATTTTTCTTTATATTGATTAATCTGGCTCTCTGCATCTTTACTTTCATTAAAAACTTTTCATTAATTCCACTGGTCGGTTTAAGCTCATGTCTCTATCTATTAACAGGAATGAGCCATGACAACTGGTTCTGGTTCGGATTGTGGTTTGCGATAGGACTGATCATTTATTTCTGTTACGGATACAGAAACAGTAAGCTCAGAAAAGCTTAATTTAAACGATATAAAGCCGGATCTCAATATTGAGTCCGGCTTTTTATTTGTCTTCTTGACATTGGCGAACTTATTGCTTACATTTTGATAATTTAAACTACAAATGCCATGTCTGAAAGAATAAAAACATTTAAAGAATTTTACCAGTTTTATCTGACTGAACACAGTAAAATGGGAACCCGGATTTTTCATTTCATTGGAACTCTATTGGTGTTTTTTGTAATTGGTTATGTGATAAGTTCCGGGAAAGAGCGATTTTTATGGTATGTACCGATATTTGGGTACGGCTTTGCCTGGTTCAGCCATGCTGTGATTGAAAAGAATAAACCGGCTACATTCCGCTATCCTATTTGGTCACTGATTTCTGATTTTAGACTTTTCTTTGAACTTTTAATTGGCAAGCAGAAATTCACGGGAATTCCGGTTCAGAAAAAAACGGAAGAGATTTAAAGCTTTTTAGCATTAATAAATTACGGCGGGTTTGCTTTGCAAACCCGCCGTAATATTTCAAAAAATCATATTTACTTGAATCTTTTCTTAAAATTAAATTTCAGCATATTCATTAATCCCGGTTCGATAATATCGATTCCCAAACCGAAATTGCTGTCAGCAACCTGATGATGGTCTGTGCGGAATTTTTCAAATTCATCCTGCGGAATTTCAAGATTCACAAGAGGATTAAATTCAATATAAACTGTCGCACCATTTTTATTTATTTTCTTGCGACTTTTGAAATCAAAATAGGGATTACTGATCGTACTTTCCTGAACCGTATATTTTTCTTCCGTATCGATTTTCTGATCGGTGTATAAATTAATTTCATACTTTTCACTGTCGAAATTATGCCAGAAAGGAAGATCTTTGTGCATAAAATCTCTTGCACTTGCTTTCACAACATTGCGGTCAAAATACATCAGAAAACGGTTTTTCTTAGGATCTACGAAGTAAGGATTTTCAATCGTCGCGCCATACTGAATCCTGAATTCATTCAATTTTTTATCATCACTGATAATGTCAATTGCCGCATCTTTAAAGATATTTCTTACGTCTGTTCCATTTCTGTCATTAGAATAATTCAGGCTGTAAAAAAGGAAATTATTCCAATTGTCAATCACTTCTCTTTTGTTGGTGTTTTTAAAATATCTTCTCATGGCATTGGCACGATTTCCTTTATAGGTCGTCGTTAACACTAACTTTCCTGTAGTATTCTTTACATTAAAATCTACTTTTTCATCTACACAGAAATAAGGATAACGATAAGGCTTTCTTTCCTTTAATTCCTGATTAGGCTTTACTTCAAGATAATGCATAAAGTAAATGAAACCTCGATTTTCCAGCAAACCAAACTCATCTCGAATGGTTGCATCTATAAAACACTCTTCTCCTTTATGATTGATCTTCACAATCGCATGATTAAACGTCAGCAAAGACGGCAGATAATATTTAATGTAAAAATCTGTATGGAAATTTACCAGAACAATAGAAGCTTCCGCACCGATATAATCCAGAATGACTTTTAATAAAACCGATTTGGCCTTACAATCGCCCTGCTTATTTTCGTAGGTAATGGCAGGAGCTTGCGGTTTATGTCCATTCATTTCGTCGGCATTGAAAATATAATAGATATTATTCTGAACATACTCAATGGCAAACTGAATCTTCTCCTCCTGATCTGATATGGAATCCAGTTTTTCGACAAGATCGTGGGCAAAGTCCTTCAATGAAGCCTGACTAAAAATCTCATCATATACAGACGTAATATAATTAGAAAGATCAACCCAGTTACTATCTGTTGCAAAATCTATAAAAGGAAATATCTCGCGGCTGGCATCTACCGGATTGATATAGTTTTTCTCTTCAAAAATGAATTTTTCACCCTTTTCCAGATAGTGAACTTCCGGTTTTAGAAGATTCCCATTTTCATCTCTGAAAAATATTTTTTTACAAGCGATCTTCTGATTTCTTTCATTGATAAAAGTAAATTTGTAACTTCCGTACGCCCAGTAATTATCCGGACTTACCCAAACATATTTGGAGAATTCCTTCCTTAAGAAATCACGTTCAGTGAAGGGTTTCACTCTTGAATCTTCAAGGATCAGAATATCGTACAGACGCAAATCCTTTATGGTAATATTGATTTTTTTATTACTGCTTAATATTCCCCCGCTACTGTGATTCTCATTATCGAAAACTTTGATTTTTGTATCCGGAATTTTATCAATTAAAACACCATCTCTCAAAACACAGATCCGGTGAATATTATAGATTTCATTTTCTTCAACGACGATATCAGAAACAGAAGCTCTTTCTAAATTTGCCGGTTCATTTAAAGTATAAGCCATGCAAACATATTCGCTGTTTTCCGTATTACTTGTATGGTATTTTTTATCTAAAAAATAGCAGAAATCTTTTCCTTCGTTGTTTTGCTGTTTGGCAAAATCAGAATCCTGTATTTTGTTTATCAGTTCCTGATCGTCGATATTGCCTGCCCATTTTTCTGGTTTTCGGATTCTGTAATTTTCAATTTCAATCTGATTGTCCATATACTATTACTATTTGTATTTTCGGTGTAAAAAGGAAAGTCAAATTAGCTATTTAAAAACTAAAAAACAAGAGATACAGATGTTAAGATACCTTAAAACTGTTGCTCAAAACTGACTTTTCAGGGTTATGCTACATAAAAAATACCAAAATGAATTAGAGACACTTATTCCTGACATTTTCACAAACTAACAATCTGATTAAATATATTTTAGATAAAAAAATAACCTCAGAAATTCTGAGGCTTTATTTTTAAAGGTCGGTATTTGTATTGTGGTTGTGATCCTTCGGCGGTTTAGGATAATTCCCTTTGGAAACCTCTCCTACCGTATTGGCAGCCGTCATGGCGACGACAAGATCATTCAGCATATTACTTGCGGCAGTCGGTGAATTGGGCAATAATACCAGATTGCTTCTGTTACTGGATCCCACGGAATGTAACGTATCATAATGCTGCGTTACAACAATCAGTGCAGAGGCTTCATGAGAATTGATTTCAACGTTATTCAGCATTCTTACGGATTCTTCGAGACCTTTGGCGATTTCTCTCCTCTGATCTGCAATACCCTGCCCCTGAAGTTTTTTAGACTCTGCTTCAGCTTTTGCCACCGCAACAATTCTGATTCTCTGAGCTTCAGACTCATATTCCGCAGCAGTTTTTTCTCTTTCAGCTGCATTGATTCTGTTCATGGCGTGTTTCACCTGCTCATCCGGATCAATATCCGTCACTAACGCTTTGATAATGTCGTATCCGTAGCTCTGCATAGCTTCCTGCAATTCTCCTTTTACAGCAATCGCGATGTCATCTTTTTTTACGAAAACATCATCAAGTTTAAGTTTAGGAACTTCAGCACGAACTACATCAAAAACATACGAAGTAATCTGGTTTTCAGGATTTTCAAGACGGTAATAAGCATCTCCAACCTGTGTTCTGATGACCTGATACTGAACAGATATTTTCATTTTAATGAAAACATTATCCAGTGTTTTGGTGTCAATCATTACATCCAGCTGCTGAATTCTAAGATTCAGTCTTTTAGCTATCTGATCAATGATAGGCAACTTGAGATGAAGCCCTGAATGTTTTACAGCCTGAAACTTTCCGAAACGTTCGATAATTGCTGCTGTTTCCTGTTTTACGACAAAAAAAGAAGCAAATAAAATAATTAACCCGATAAAAATGACAGGTACCAAAAAAAGACTCATAGTTTTAATTTTTTAATATGAATTGTATTCTTCATAAAGATATGGTTTTTAGTTTTAAGAGGAAAACCAACCGAAAGATTTGGCAATTCAAATTTTAAACGTTACATGGTCATTCCGATATCAATCCCTTTTATTTTCCGGTAAAGATCCGTAGCATAATTATCCGTCATTCCGGAAACGAAATCGATAATACCCAGAACTTTCTGATAATCGGTGCCATCCTTATAAACGAATTGCTGCGGAATGAGTTTTAAGGCTTTTTTATCATAAGATTTTCTTTCATCGTCATTTTTCAGAATAGAAGGTATAAAATGATCCAACAATTCATACATTACATTATAGCCGGCATTTTCAATTTCAACGACTGCTTTATGGTTGTATATTTTTTCAATGGAGAAGCTTTCAATATCCTGTAGTGTTGTATTTTCAGATTTATAAAGATCAAGCAAGGCTTTATCCAGATTACCTTCAAGAATTTTGTCAAAGTTCTGCTTATACATTTCCAATGATTTATTGATCAGGGCATTGATTACTTTAGCGCGAAGATACGAGATCTGTTCGTTTTCGTTTGAGATCGAACTGAGCTTGGATTCTATTCTTTTGACATCATCTGTTTCAGATTTTACCAACTCAAAAAAAAGATTTTTACAGTCGGCGGTAGATACGATTCCCAGACGGTGCGCATCTTCCATATCAATAATATTATAACATATATCATCAGCAGCTTCTACCAGCCACACAAAAGGATGTCTTTTGAAAATATGTGGCTCTTCACTTTCTGCAATCATATTCGTTTCTCTGGCAATTTCCAGAAAAATATCTTTTTCATTCTGAAAAAATCCGAACTTTTTGCGGTGAATAATCCCTTTTTTTCTGGCAATCGCTTCACATGGATATTTGGCAATGCTGGACAACGTAGAAAATGTAAGCTGAATTCCCCCGGCATCTTTTCCTTGCTGTTGTTGGGCTAAAACCCTTATTGCATTGGCATTTCCCTCAAAATTCATCAGATCGGCCCATTCTTTTTCATTGAATTTGGATTTCAGATCCGTTTCATTTCGTTCAAAATAACTGGCAATCGCATCTTCCCCGGAATGCCCGAAAGCAGGATTTCCCACATCGTGACAAAGGCAGGCAGCTGCGATTACATTACCTAAATTATGCAGGTAAAAGCTTTTTGCCTCTTCCGTAAGGTCATTCTTGTACTGATCGTGGATGAACTCGCCCATCACACTTCCAAGGCTTCGCCCAACAGATGAAACCTCCAGCGAATGCGTAAGACGATTATGCACAAAAACACTTCCCGGTAACGGAAAAACCTGAGTTTTATTCTGAAGTCTTCTGAAAGCCGATGAAAAAATAATTCTGTCAAAATCTCTCTGAAAATCCGTTCTTGAAGCTTTTGTATGCGGGTTGTTCCCTGTACGCTGATTCGTGAAAATCTGGTTTAAGTTCATCATGGTTCAAAATTAGTTCAAATTTTATTTTTTTCGGTTAAGTTCTCGCCATTTTTTATTAGAAACGTCGTGTTTATATTCTTCTTTCTTCACCCTTTTGTGGCAGAATTATTGTTATCTCGAATATAAAACAAGGTTATGCCAGAAGGTCCTTCCATATTATTAATGAAAGAAAGCATTCAGAAATTTGAAGGCGAAAAAGTTCTTGAAGCTGGCGGAAATGCCAAAATAGATAAAGAAATCCTGATAGGCCGAAATTTAAAAGAGATTAAAACTTTCGGAAAACAAACTTACCTTGTATTTGATGATGTCGCCGTGAGAATTCATCTTCTGATGTTTGGCTCACATAGCGTTGATGAACAAACAAAACCTGACCAACAACTAAGGTTATCATTAATATTTCCAAACGGCAGTATGTATTTTTATACCTGTAATGTAAAAATGGTAGATACCGAATTCCTGAAAAAGATCGACTGGGAAGCTGATGTCATGAGTGACAGTTGGAAACCTTTAAAAGCAGAGAAAAAATTAAAGTCAAATCCTGAGATGATGGTCTGCGACGCTTTGATGGATCAGGATATTTTTTCGGGAGTGGGAAATATCATTAAAAATGAAGTTTTGTTCAGAATCGGAGTACAGCCCGAAAGCCTTTTAGGTAAAATGCCGCCTAAAAAAATTAAAGAACTCATTAAAGAAGCCAGAAACTACAGTTTCGATTTCCTGGAATGGAAACGGGATTTTACTCTCAAAAAACACTGGAAAGCACATACTAAAAAAATCTGCCCAAAATGCGGAGAAAACCTCATCAAAAAACAGACAGGTAAAGGAAAAAGAAGAAGTTTTTACTGTGAAATCGATCAGGAATTATATCAATAATCTTTTATTACCAGTTTATTAATAAATATTCAGATATTTAGTAATCATTAAATATCACCACATACAACTTACACATTTACAGTACATTCAATATCAAAAACAGGTGAATACTTTTCACCATAAAAGGATTAAATATTAAATTTTGTTAATATTAAACTATTTTAATCAAAATAAAGTGATATAAATCATGTCTTCTTTGATGCTATGCGATGCATTTTGATTATTAAGTCTCGAACACATAACACTATCTATTGAAATATTATCAAAATTTTAAACTAATATTGAAAAATTCATAAATAAATTTTAAGGTTTGTATTAAATTTATGTAAACATATTTTAGCCCAAAAGTTAACTCCAAGTACACACAACACTGATATACATCATATTTATATCTTTGGGATGTCATTTTATTGTCGTAATATTGCAATGTCAAATCAACAATAATTAATCAAATAATTAAAAATACAATAAAATGATCGCTTACATCGGAATCGCAACATGTTTAGTAGTTTTTACTTCTTATTTTGCAACAGTAAAAAGAGAACAAGGAAACTAATCTCAAATTCTGCAGCTTAATTTTCAGCCTAAGAATACACAAATGAATTATATTGTTTATGTTTTCAATCTTTAATAGATTGACTGCTCTTTTACTCAGCGCGAGTAAAAGGGCATAAAAAACATAAAACAATCTACACTAAGGACAATTTTTAATTTTTATAATAGCCGATAGAGTCGAACATTTATTTGTTCGGCTTTTTTGTTGAATAGCTTTATCTTTGTCAATAAATTTTCCAGCACATGAATCTCTACAACCTTATTATCCAGGACAAAGAAGAAATATCCCTTAACGACGTATTTCTGGAAGCCTATAATAAGGAACAGCTGACTCAGCTTATCAAAGAAAACACTTACGCGACAGAATTGCAGAAATACGGACTACCGGTAAACAACAAAGTCCTTCTTGAAGGCAGTTCGGGTTGCGGAAAAACCATGACCGCAAAAGCAATTGCCAATGCATTAGGAAAAAACATCATCATCCTCAACCTCAGCAATATTGTTTCTTCGCGGATTGGGGAAACTTCACAGAATATTAAAATGATTTTCGACAAAGCAGCAAGAGAAAGATCCGTTCTTTTTCTGGATGAGCTCGACCAGATTGGTAAAGCAAGAGGCAGCGATGATAAAGATGTGGGCGAAATGAGAAGGCTCGTCAATACACTGATACAACTCATCGATTATTATCCTGAAAACGCCCTTCTTTTGTGCGCCACCAATCATCCTGAAATTATTGATACCGCTCTGATCAGGCGCTTTCAACTTAAAATTAAATATAAAATGCCATCTAAAGAATTTCTGGATCAGTTTTACGACAATATTCTCTTAAAATTCCCGGAAGATCTCAGGAGTATTGAACGGAAATATGAAATTTCTTTTGCGGAGGCAAAGGATCATGCTTTTACTGTGATGAAAGGAAATTTGATCAGAAAACTCGAAAATAAATAATAAGAGAATTTTTCAAATCTAACTTCCATCAGTCTAAAGTCAATTCGAGTGAAATTCTGAAGGAATTTTGTATCGAGAACCTTTATAACAGTTAAAGTTCTCGATACGCTTTTCTTCATTGCATTACGAAAACCTACTCGAACTGACGGTATTAAAGTATTGTTATTTGCAAATAGCATTCAGGTATTCAGTTGAGAGCATCAACTAGTTCAATGAGACCGTCAAGTAGTCCGAATAGAGGATCAATCAGTTCGATGAAGCAATCAAGTGTTTAGAATGAACAATCAACCGTTCAGAAGTATCGATCAACCGTTCCGAAGAAGCAATCAACCACTCCGAAGAAGCGTTCAACCAGTACGAAGAGGCAATCAAGTACAATTTATTATATTTCAGCACTTTACTCAAATGCAAAAAAAATCCCTCTCATTACTGAAAGGGATTCATATTATATAATTTAAAAACTTTAATTACATATAAGCTTCAATCGGCTCACAAGTACATACTAAGTTTCTGTCTCCGTAAGCTTCATCAACTCTTGAAACAGAAGCAAAGAATTTGTGATCTCTCACCCACTCCAATGGATATGCTGCCTTTTCTCTGCTGTAAGGTTTATCCCAAGAATCTGAGATAACGATCTGTTCTGTATGAGGAGCATTTTTCAATACATTGTTTGTTGCATCAGCTTCACCATTGGCGATCTCATCAATTTCGTGTTTGATAGCGATTAACGCTTCTGCAAAACGGTCGATTTCTGCTTTGCTTTCAGATTCTGTAGGCTCGATCATTAAGGTTCCTGCGACAGGGAAAGAAACCGTCGGCGCGTGGAATCCGTAATCCATTAATCTTTTTGCTACGTCGGCTACTTCAATTCCTAAAGATTTGAACTGTCTGAAATCTACGATACATTCGTGTGCAACTTTTCCATTTTTGTTTGAATATAAAATAGGGAAATGCTCTGCTAATATTTCTTTTAAATAATTGGCATTTAAAATCGCGTGTTCAGTTGACTTTTTCAACCCTGACGTTCCAAGCATTTTTATATAAGCGTAAGAAATATTAAGGATCAATCCGGAACCGTAAGGCGCTGCAGAAATACCCTCAATAGATTCTTTAGAACCAATTTTGATATTAGCGTTGGAAGGTAAGAATGGAACCAGATGTTTAGCCACGCAGATCGGACCAACACCAGGACCTCCGCCTCCATGAGGAATTGCAAAAGTTTTGTGAAGATTCAGGTGACAAACGTCTGCACCGATGTTACCCGGACTTGTATATCCTACCTGAGCATTCATATTGGCACCGTCCATATAAACCTGTCCGCCATGTTCATGAATTAAAGAAGTGATTTCTTTAATGTTGGCATCGAAGAATCCGTATGTTGACGGATAAGTGATCATCACGCAAGAAAGATTTTCAGAATGTTGTTCTGTTTTAGCTTTTAAATCTTCAAAATCAATTTCTCCGCTTTCAAGGTTTTTCACCACAACGATTTTCATTCCTGCCATCGCTGCAGATGCAGGGTTTGTTCCGTGTGCCGACTGAGGAATCAACACAACGTTTCTGTGACCTTCGCCCCTTGAAATATGATATTGTCTGATTACCATTAATCCAGCATATTCTCCCTGTGCTCCTGAGTTTGGCTGAAGAGACGTTCCTGCAAAACCAGTGATTTCTGCTAAATCTTTTTCAAGTTCGCGGATCATTTCCTGATATCCTTCTGCCTGATTTACCGGTACAAATGGGTGAATAGCGCCCCAGTTTTCCCATGAAAGAGGAAGCATTTGAGTAGCAGCGTTCAGCTTCATCGTACAAGAACCCAAAGAAATCATAGAATGTGTCAATGATAAATCTTTTCTTTCAAGACGTTTGATGTAACGCATCAACTCTGTTTCCGTATGGTATTTGTTGAATACTTCTTCCGTAAGAATTTTGTCTTTTCTTAAATTTTCTTCCGGAATACTATATCCTTCTTTAATTTCTAATTTAAAAGTCTGCTTGTCTTTAAACTGAGCAAATGAAGCCATTAAATAATTCAGTTTATCTAATGTTGTACTTTCATTGATTGCGATGCTTACCACCCCTTCTGTGAAATAATTCAGATTGAGTTTATGATCCAGCATCATTCTCATCAGTCTTTTCTTATCTTCTTCGTTGATTGTAATTTTTACCGTATCAAAGATCGGCTCTTCAACGATGTCATATCCTAATGCTTTAAGTCCGCCTTTTAAAGCATTTGCTTTAAAATGGATTTGATCTGCGATATAGTTTAATCCTTTTGGACCGTGATAAACGGCATACATTCCTGCCATTACAGCCAAAAGAACCTGAGCTGTACAGATGTTGGAAGTTGCTCTTTCTCTTTTGATATGCTGTTCTCTGGTCTGTAAAGCCATTCTTAACGCACGTTTTCCGTACGCATCCTGGGAAACCCCAATAATTCTTCCCGGAATATCTCTCTTATAATCTTCTCTACAAGAGAAGAACGCTGCGTGAGGTCCTCCGTAACCTAATGGAATACCGAATCTTTGTGTTGTTCCAACAGCACAGTCGGCACCCATGGATGCAGGAGATTTTAATTTAACCAAAGCCATCGGATCGCAGGCAACCACCACCTGAAGATCTAATTTCTTGTATTCAACAATATCTTCTGTATAATCTAAAACAATTCCGTTTTTACCCGGATACTGTAACAGAACCCCAAAGTAAGAACCGTCAAGAGTATGTGTTTTGTGATCTCCTTCTACGATTTCGATCTCAAGACCTTCGGCTTTTGTTTTTAATACAGAAACGGTCTGAGGCAAAACAAGATCAGAAACGAAGAATTTATTGGCTCCGGATTTTTTCTGATCTTTTGTTCTGTTGTTGAAGAACATATGCATTGCTTCCGCAGCGGCTGTAGATTCATCTAATAACGAAGCGTTTGCCAAATCAAAACCTGTAAGATCACACACAACAGTCTGGAAATTAAGAAGAGCCTCTAATCTTCCCTGTGCTATTTCTGCCTGATAAGGAGTATAAGCGGTGTACCAGCTCGGGTTTTCAAAGATATTCCTTTGAATAGCCGACGGCAACAAGGTATTGTGATATCCAAAACCGATGTAGCTTGTATAATCAGTATTCTTTGCTGCCAGTTCTTTTGAATGGTTCAGCATCTCGTATTCTGAAAGCGGTTCTGAGATTTCAAGATCTTTTTCTAAGCGGATAGAAGAAGGAATGGTTTGAGAGATGAGCTCTTCAACACTTGAAACGCCAATTTTTTCCAGCATTGCCTGTTTATCGGCTTCATTCATGGAAATGTGGCGGCTCACAAACTGTTCTGTATTCATTTTTATTTATTAGATTTTGTTTGTAAAAAAGATTCGTAAAATTACGGATTTTTAGAAAATTGTACAAGTAAATTGAAATCGCATCAAAATCTACTAATCAGCGCTATCACATTCATAATTAATGGATTTTTATTATCATTTTAAATATAAAAACAGGTAAAATTGTGTTTTAAGATAAATTATTATAATGTCATTATTTTTAAAATTCTTCAAAAATCAACTTAAATAAGTCTCATGAGCAATTAATTTTACAAAGTATGCTTTTAATAAAAAAACGTGGTTTATCGTACTATTATTTTTTGAATTCTAATTATTTAACATTCAAACTCATAAAATTCATGAATTTTTACTATCTGTATTTATTCTAAATTAATATATTTGCAGCATGAATATGATCATCCCTTTCAAAGTTCCGCCCCTGGCGCCTGCTTTTTCAATGAATACAGAAGAAATATATTGTGGTGAAAAGAAATCCTGCTGTAAGAAGTTCAAGAAAGGAAAAAGATGTAAAAAATGTCCGGGAAGGAAAAAAATGGCTTGATTATAAGCTTGAAGAGGGAAGCTGGAGGCTGGAAGTTTTTCAGGTTGCATTAAATTATTTAAACAGAAATTTAAATGAATTTAATGGACAAAGCTTTTAATAAGAAAATAAACGGCCATGATCAGCAACATAATTCCCACAATAAGCCTCGCTATTTTCGGCTGTCGATGCGGATTTGCAACGGTTCTCGGTTGCGATTTGAATAATTCTTCTGCTTTATCTTTGAATTTTTCCGTATTGTTTTCAAAAACTTCTGTAATGGTAATTCCCTGAACTGCTGTTTTATGCAATAAAGAATTCGTCGCATGCAGTAGAATCTGAAATTTCCCGTCTTTGAATTCTGTTATTTTGAAAATTCTCTCTCCATACGGTTTTTCTAACCCGAAAGGTAAAACTTTCACCACATCAGCATTTTGCGTCTGCCAATTGATAATGATCTCCTCTCCTTTTTTTGCATGGATCTTGTTTGCCGTAAAAGTCTTTATCGAAGGCGGAACGTTGTATCTGAAGCTTTTCTGATGACTTTCAAGATTCTGATCGTAAGAATATCTTCTGCTTTTATCGCTCAATGTTTCATAAGCCTCCTGAATTTCCCGGAAACGGTCGGCAAAAAAGTCATCATTTTGATTTTTATCGGGATGATATTTTAAAGATAGTTTTCTGTACGCTTTTTTGATGTCTTCTTCCGAAGCATCGTGAGAAATCCCGAGAAAATAGTAGTAATCTTTCATTGAACTGTACAAAAATAAGGATTTTGTGATTGTGAGCAAAGCGAGGGAATTTTTTTAACGCGAAGTCCGCGAAGATTTTTTGAAATGTTGAGAATATTTTTTTCGTTCGCAAAGGCGTTTCACTCAGCAAAGGCTAAGCGCATTAGTTACTTATGCGTAAAAATTTTGCCCTAAGTTTGTCATGCTGGAAGCATCTCAACAAAACAGTGTATTTTAACGCAGCGGACGCGAAGATTTTTTTTTAAAGCTTTGAAAATATTTTTTCGTTCGCAAAGGCGTTTCACTTAGCAAAGGCTGAAAACGTTATTGCATTATGCTTTAATATGAAAATTATTGTTGACTTTTTTACTATTGAATGAACGACTGCGACCCTAGCCCAGATTGGAGCATTTGTTTGAGCTCATTTTTGTGATTTCGGCTGCGGCGGCAAAGCCGCCGCAGCCGAAATCACAAAAATAGCGAGTGCGGAAAGCTGGAAACAGCTCCTTAAAATTCAGCAGAATTGGAAAATGTAGTTTTGAGATTGCTTCTTCACTTCGCTCATCGCAATGACTATAAAAAAATTCCGGTTCGGGAAGCGAAGCTTCCCGAACCGGAATTAACAATTTCAATTTAGTTACTTTCTATTATGCTTCTGCAATATTCTCTTTTCTGAAATCTCTTCTGTGACATCTCGAAGCGAATTCTTTTTTAAATTTTCCTTTCAACTCCTGATATTGTTCATCGTTCATTTCTCTGATCTTATCGGCCAGTCCGAAAGGAGATTTTTCTTTGATTCCGTATTCATCGAAAATACCTTTTACAAATCTTTTTCTTTCAATTGCTTTTTTAGCGATCATGGCAATTCCGGCCACGGCAAGTGCTCCAAGAGCTCCTTTTAATACTGAATTTTTCATTTTTTCAAAATTTTAAATTTTACTACTTTTTTATATAGACGAATAACTTTTTAATTTTACTTTACTACTTCTAAAATGTTTGTTATTCGTTTGTTTTTCTGTTTCTATTGAAAAAACTGTTTTCGCATCTGCTTTTCCAAATCTCTTTAAATTTCTCTCTTTCTTCAGGAGAAAGATGCATCATTTTTTCTCTCATTTTTCTTTCTTTGAAGTCTTTCATTCCTTTTCCGAAATGGAATCCTCCAAAAAGGATTTTACATAATATCAGAATTCCCATGGCCTGCCAGTAAGAAATGGATTTTACCCCTAAAATTTCCGGCAAAAGGCAGTTCCAAAGGGCCATCACAACCCATGTGATTCCTAAAATAATCAATGGCGGACAGAGTATTAAAAAAATCCAGCCTTTTTTATGTTTATGATTCATATCTTTCTTTTTTACTAACTATTTAGATCTTCGTATAATTTTCTCAACCTGTTTCTTAAATGCTTCACCGCATAATTTTTACGGCTGATAATGGTCTTTATATTTTCACCGTGTTCATCGGCAATTTCCTGAAGCGTTTTGTCATTGAGTTCATTTTCTACATAGACAAGCCTTTGTTTTTCAGGTAACTCTTCCAGTGCTTCAAACAGTTTTTTCCAGATTTCATCCTGAAACATTTTAACTTCAGGGCTTGCACTTTCGTCCATCAACAGGATATCTTTTATGGAAAAATCTCCGTCTTCATCTTCATAGACAAAATCTTCCAGGTTTTCGGTTTTCTTTTTGCGGTATTTGTCGGTGATTTTATTGGCCGTAACTCTGTACAGCCATCCGCCTACATTCACAATCTCCGAGAGATTGGTAAGGCTGCTGAACTGATACCACACTTCCTGCAGAATATCTTCCGCATCTTCCGTATTTTTCACTTTGGGGCGAATGTACGACATCAGCTTTCCTCCGTACTTTGAAACGGTTTGCGAGATGATACTTTCCTTCTCCTTCTGTGGCATTGTTATTTTTTCGACAATCTCCATATTGCTATGACGATTGAAATTTTTGTTTTACTTTAATAAATTTAAAATATTTTTCGGGAAATCAGGATTTTCTTTTATTAATCGTGTTTTTCAGATGTAATTTATGTTTGCAAATCTGGTGTATTTTTTTCATAAGCTGTTTCCCGCTTGGAATTTATGCTGAGCCTGCCGAAGTACTATATCTTTTTTGTTTCTTACAAAACAAAAAAGGATACCGTTTCTATCGGGGCTAAGATAGACCCCTATAATAAGAAATTCAGACATAAAACAACGCGAGCTCGAAGTAGAAATCGGATTAATAGGTTGGAAGAGGGAGGCTGGATGCTGGAAGTTTCTTTTGTCAACATTACTTTAAGGTCTTAATGAGCAAATCTTTCTTTTTATAAAAATTGGAATCTATAAATTAAATACGGTCGAATTCACGTTAAACTAAAAAAAACGGAAAGCCAGACTGACTTTCCGTTGGATTAATTATAAAAATTATTGGATTTACTGATTGAAGTTTTTAGCAAAGAAGCCCATCATCGTTTTGTAAAATTCTATTCGGTTCGGTTCTTTCCCAAATCCATGTCCTTCATCATATTTTACCATATAAGGAACTTCAAAGCCTTTCGCTCTTAGCGCTTTTACGATCTGATCAGATTCGTTGATATTTACTCTCGGATCATTCGCTCCCTGAACGACAAACAAAGGCTTTTTAATTTTATCAATCTGGAAAACAGGCGAAACTTCTTTGGCAATGTTGGCTTCTTCCGGATTGTCCAGATCGTACCAGATTTGTTTTACCATTTCTTTATACGGCTTCCAGTATTCCGGGAAAGAATCGAAAAAGGTGAAAATATTGGATACTCCGACATAATCTACCCCGCAGGAATAAAGATCCGGCGTTTTGATCAGCCCCATCAAAGTAGCGTAGCCTCCGTGGCTTCCACCGTAGATGGCCACTTTATTTTTGTCGATCCAGCCTTGCTCAATAGCGTATTTTACGCCGTCTTCCACATCATCCATCGCCTTTCTTCCGATTTGCTTGTAACCTGATTTCTGAAATTCTTTACCATAACCTCCGGAAATTCTAAAGTTGACCTGTAATGTGGCATATCCCCTGCTCGCAAACAGCTGAGATTCCGGGTTGAAGCCCCAGTCATCACGGATTCCCTGTGGTCCGCCGTGAGGATTTACGATTAAAGGAACTTTTTTGCCCTGCAATGCTTCTTTAGGCAAAGTGATATATCCTCGGATGGTAAGTCCGTCCCTGCTTTTGAACTCTATAGGACGCATCTCAGCCATATCTTCTTCCTTAAGCTGTGGCATAAGATCAAAGAGAAGTTTGGTCGTTTTGGATTTGGTATCGTATTCATAATACTTTCCGTACAGTTTATCACTGTCTACCACCACGAGAAGCTTGTCTTCTTTATCATCCGAAGAAACAACATAGAATTGTTTTTCACCGAATTCTGAAGCCAGTTTATCATGAACTTCTTTATAAAATTTGCTTACAGGAATCGTTTCATTTTTGATCCCATTGTAGCTGATGTAATCCAGTTCGTAATTCCTGTTTTTCCCTGCGAGACTAATGGAGCTCACGTCATATGTCGGATTGGAATATATTTCTTTAATGACCGCATCTTTTTTTAAATCATACAGAACAATTCTTGATTTATCACCGTCAAGATTGGTCTCAACATACGCTTCATTCTTATTTCTTGAATTTTCATTAAAGCTGATAATGTAAAAGCTGTCTTTCCAGTCGGTAGATTTCAGAAGGTTGAACTTTCCGGTTTCCAGATCTTTATAATAAAGCTTTGAAGTCAGTCCGTTTTCAAGAACAACATATCCGCGCAGGTTTCCGTCTTTATCAAATATATAATCATCAATCGGACTGTTAACGTCCTTGTTTTCGTACAGCTGAGTAATTTCTCCCGTATTAAAGTTGATTTTATAGGGTTCAAAAATCTGCTTGTTATTCTTGTTCATCGTTACCACAACAAACGGAGTATCTTTGATAATCCTCACGCTTCCTAACGTAATGCCTTCAAAAGGGGTAAGGTCCTTCAGATTTTTACCGTCTACATCCGCGGCGTACAAATGTGTATTTTCATTGCCTCCGCGATCCTGGGTGTAATAGAGTCTCTTTTTATCCAACCAGCCGTAGCTGCGTATTAGATCGTCTTTTTCTTCCAGCGCTTTAGTGATTACTCCTGTTTTAAGGTTTTTTACATAGACATGGTTTTTACTGTCTTTGTCTTTTTCCTTATAAGAAAGATACTGTCCGTCCGGGGAAATTTTGAATTGTGAAGCTTTTGGTCTTGCAAAGTAATCCTCCACTTTATATTTGAAGTTTCCTTTATCGTAAGAAATTAATTGGTCGAAGGTTGCTTTTGTGGAAACCAGCGTCGGATCTCCCGGCAATTTGGTGGTGTTGGTCTGTGCATTCATCATTACGGCGGATATTACAATTTGTGTTATCCCGAAAAGTTTAGCATTAATATTCATATTTCATGGTTTGGATTAAATGTCTATAGAATAAGACGCTTTAATCATAAGAATTGTTACATTCAAGAGTAGAATGGCATATAAAAAATGGAAAGCTAAACTTTCCACTGTATTAATTCAAATAGATCCCGAAGTACCAGGTCCAGGCAATTAAAATAATCTGCATCGGGATTCTTTCTTTATAAAGATAATCCATTCCCGGGCCGGTAAGATCTGCTTTAAAAATGTTGATCTTTTTCTTTGATGAATTGATGTTGGCAATAAAAACCAAAACATAGAAAATAATTAGAAGGATCGCTGTCAATTCACGAATTGAAGGTATCATCAAACCAATTCCTGCCGCGATTTCTATTATTCCGGTAGCGTATACCCAAAACATTTTTCCGGGAATAAACTCGGGAATCATCATCGCCATTCCTTTCTGAAATTTAAAGTGCGAAAAGCCGGTGAATATGATGAAAACAGCCATTCCGAGATTTCCGGAAAACACAAAATTCCAGTTACCCTGGATAATTTTTGTTGCTAGTAATCCTACAATAAAGCCGGCGAAAAGAATTGTTAATAATTTCATATTTTACTTGTATTAAGATGACGGAAATTACGCAAAATATTTGGCTTGATCTTTTAAGATTTCCCAACCATACACCACACAGATTATATGACACATAAGTCACAGAAGATTTTTTTGAGAGGCCGAAATATTTTAGAGCACATTAGATAAAAATCAAAGATTTTTTCAACTCATATGTTCTATGTGTTTTCAAAACATTCTTCTCTATCTTATTTTTCTAATGTGTTTAAATTTTAAATAAATAAACAGATTGTATGACACATAAGTCACAGAAGAATTTTTTGATAGGCCGAAATATTTTAGAGCACATGAGATAAAAATCAAAGATTTTTTAAACTCATATGTTCTATATGTTTTCAAAGCATTCTTCTCTATCTTATTTTTCTAATATGTTTAAATTTTAAATAAATAAACAGATTGTATGACACATAAGTCACAGAAGAATTTTTTGATAGGCCGAAATATTTTAGAGCACATAGATAAAAATCAAAGATTTTTTTAAACTCATATGTTCTATATGTTTTCAAAGCATTCTTCTTTACCTTATTTTTCTAATGTGTTTAAATTTTAAATAAATAAACAGATTGTATGACACATAAGTCACAGAAGATTTTTTTGAGAGGCCGAAATATTTTAGAGCACATTAGATAAAAATCAAAGATTTTTTTAACTCATATGTTCTATGTGTTTTCAAAACATTCTTCTCTATCTTATTTTTCTAATGTGTTTAAATTTTAAACCAATGAATAAACAGATTTATACAGATCAGCATACGAAAATAAATCCGCTAAATCTGCAAGCGAAAAAAATCCCGCAGATGAAGATGAAAATAAAATTTAAGTTCAATTCCTACACCTCTCTTTCAGCAAGATTTTTAATTACTTCTAATCCCTGTGTAAAGCCTGTATTGATGTGATCCTGCCATTCTTTCTCGGTCTGCACCTCAACATGCAGCTTGGTTTTTCCACCAAAATCGATTAAAATATACTTTTCAAAACAGCCGCTCCACTGTTTTACCTGCATGCTTTCGGTATCTTCATTTCCTTCTTTGTCCACCATTCCCAGGTGCTTGAATATAATCTGATCAGGTTCCTCCATACTGTCAATAGTAGAGACCATTCCTTCTCCTTCTGCATTTACAAAATAGGTTTTCCCTCCCACTTTCCAGTCGGATTTCATGACAGATCCCGGACTGAAAAACTGTGTCCATTCGCTGTAAGTATTTTCATTCCACAAAACGTCCCAAACTTTTTGTTTGGGAGCATTAATGATCATTTCGTACGATAAAGTTTCCATTGTTGAATTGATTTAAAGTTGGTTTTCAGAAAGATGTTTTACGTTCGTCAGAGCATTCGGAAATTTTTCTTCAAAGAACGACCTGAACTCTTCTGATGTATTAATTTCTACATGCAAATGAGTGATGTTTTCATTTTCAGTAAGCACATATTTCTCTGTAGCGTCGCCCCAGTCACGAGGCGTTTCAATTCCTTCATAAATTTCTCCCAAATGAAGAAATGTTATCTCTTCATTAGGAATAAGCGTTTTAATTTCACTGTACATTCCGTTATTTTTGGCATCAAGAAATTTTATAATGCTTCCATCTTCTAAATTTCCCTGATAAAAAGATCCTTCCGTAAAAGCTGAAGTCCACTGTCTGAAAGAAAAGTCATCCCAGAGGACACTCCAAACCTTTATTGCCTCTGCATTGATCTCAATATCAAAATTCAATTTTTCCATAATTTATATAAAACTAGCTGTTAATCTGTGTAAATATTATCCGCCTACAAAGTCTCCTCCATTGATATGGATAATTTCTCCGGTAATAAAACTTGAATCCTGTGACGCCAGAAATACGTAGGCCGGAGCCACTTCAGAAGGCTGTCCTGCCCTTTTCATCGGATTGTCTTTTCCGAAATCTGAAACATCATCAAAAGTTTCTTTTACCAAAGGTGTCCAGATCGGGCCCGGAGCTACTCCATTAACCAAAATATTTTTTTCAGCGATGTTCGTGGCCAGAGAGCGTATAAATGTAGCGATGGCTCCTTTTGTGGATGAATAATCGATCAAATGATCACTGCCGCGGTAGGCTGTCACAGAGGTTGTGCATATAATGCGGGAACCGCTGTCCATCAATTGTAAAGCATCCCGGGTGAAAGAAATCATCGAGATGATATTGGTATTAAAAGTCTCCTGAATCTGTTCATCAGAAATATTTTCAATATCATCTTTAGGAAACTGTATTCCTGCGTTATTGACCAGGATATCCAGGGATTTCCATTCTTTTTTGATCTGCTGAAGGCATTTTTTCCGGAAATCTTTCTTTGAGATATCTCCTTTGAGCAAAAGACATTTCTGACCTTCTTTTTCTACCAGTCTTTGGGTCTCTTTAGCATCGTCATCACTTTCTTTATAAATGATGGCAACCTCAGCACCTTCACGGGCGTAATGTACCGCCACTGCCTGACCGATACCACTGTCACCTCCTGAGATCAAAGCTTTTTTACCTGAAAGCTTTTCACTGCCTTTGTAATTTTCACGAATAATTTCGGGATACAATCCTTCCTGAGGAACTTTAGATTTAGAATCTGACTTGTTCTGTGTTTTCATAAGCAAATCTTTTTCTCTAATTATCATCAAACAGCAAGCCGAAGCTGAAAAAATATGGTATATGATAAAAGGACGAATTATATTTAAAAAACTTTAACACCTATTAAGAATGGTAAGCCTTTTCCAGATCTTCTATAATAATTTTCTGCATCCTCATCATCGCCTGAACGACTTTCTGTGCTTTCATTGGATCGGGATCACTCATCAGCTGGATTAATCTTTTAGGAACAATCTGCCAGCTGAATCCGAACTGATCTTTCAGCCAGCCGCACATGCTTTCTCTCCCTCCATTGGAAGTTAAGGTATTCCAATAATGGTCGGTCTGCTCCTGATCATCGGTCATCACCACCATCGATATGGCTTCATTAAAATCAAACTGGTGGTCATAAGAATTATCCATGCAGAAGAAGCTGTAGTTATCAATCACAAAATGGGCATGCTGAATGTGGTCAGCATCTTCTGTGGCAGGATGCCCTTCGCTTCCGTCTCCGTATTTCAGGATATTCCCAATTCTGGAATTCGGGAAGGTGTTGGTATAAAGTTCCATTGCCTGCATTGCTTTTCCGTTGTTTTCATGGATAAACATGAGTGTGGGAATAATTTTCTGTTCTGTCTGGTTTTCTCCCAGAAATATCTGCCACGTGACATCATATTTGTCCTTAAGCCAACCGTATTTTTTGCTCCAGGAATAAGAATCCAACGGCATTAGAGCCATTCCGCCGTCCATGAGTTCATTCCAGTATTTATCGACTTCCTCTTCTGTTTCGCAAATGACCATGAAAGAAACGGAAGCGTTTTTTTTGAACTGAGGTCCGCCATTCAGCAGCATCATTTTTTGCCCGAAAAGTTCTATATTCATCACAACAGGGGTATCTGCCGTGATGTTTCCGTTAAATACTTTACAGTAAAATTCTGCGGATTCTTTAGCATTTTCATCATACCAGAGGCATGGAAAGATATTGTTGTTCATCGTTTTAAATTTAAATGATAATAATTATAGTTCTATTTGTTGTGCATTTCTTTTAACGCAATGGCGCAAAGAATTTTTTTTTAAATCATCATGTTGATTTCCGGGCGCAAAGGCTGAACTCCGTTCGTAAACCTACGGTTTATATTCAGCAAATGATAGATGCTTAACATTTAATGCATTCTAAAGTATAAAAACCTGTGCTTTTTCTCTTTAACGCAAAAGACGCAAGGATTTTATTTGATATCTAAACAGTTGATTTTTCGTTCGCAAGGGTACTTCGGCAGGCTCAGCATAAACTAATCACTCAGCAAATGATAGTGGAACCATAGTTTTGCAAAGATTACCTGAATGTCATTAGGGATACGGGCCCTCATTATTTTTAAAATACATATCGTTTTCCATCATATACAATTTAAGCTTCTGTAATGCGCTTTTATTGACATTGCACATCTGTAGGATTTCTTCTTCAGAATAATCTGAAAGCTTTTCCAGGGAATCAATTTTTTCTTTTTCAAGAGCTCTTCTGGCCGGCAGAGGAATGATGCCCTGCAAAAAGCTTCCCTTCGCAGCATGACTCACTGCACAAACGGAGTGAAGGCATTTTGCCATTATTACCAGATTGATCATGACGGAAAGATGTTATTTAATGGTTCTCGACATATTTATGGAAATTATTGAGAATCGCGTACCAGCCATCCCGTTGCATTTCCACAGGATTTTGCTTTTCAGGATCGAAAATCTCTGTCACCTTTGTGGTGTTTTCGTCTATTTTCTCAAAGATGACCTGCACTTTTCTATGATCTTCCGTATGATAGATAATGCTTCTTTCGGGAATTATTTCATCATAAATTCCAACAAAATCAAATCCGAAGCTGCCGTCTTTCGCCTGCATTCTCGTTTTAAATTTACCGCCTTGCTTTAAATCTACTTCAGCAGACGGGCATTCCCAGGTATCACTGGCAAAATTCCATTGGGTAATATGTTCGGGACCGTTGAAATAGTCCCACACCTTTTGAACGGGTGCCAATATTGTAATATCAATGCTGATAGGTTCCATATAAATGTTATTTGGTGTTACAAAAGGACAGCGTTCTGCCATCTTTTACTTCCTAAAGATAAACTATTTTGTGTATTCTTCATTATAATTCACCATCCAATGGATACCATATTTATCCTGAAAACTTCCGAAATAATCGCCCCAAAACTGATCTTCGATCGGCATTTCTATATTTCCACCTTCAGAAAGTCCTTTAAAAAGCCGGTCTGCCTCTTCCCTGGAATCCGGAAAAATGGAAACATAATTATTATTTCCCACCGTAAGGGTCTGCCCAAAACTCGGAACGATATCGGAAGCCATCAGAAGATCGTTGCCAATGGGGAGCGCTATATGCATTACCCTGTTTTTCTCATCTTCCGATAAGTTTTCGGTTCCGGGAGCATTTCCCATTCTGTAGATTTCCCCGACAAACTCGCCGCCGAAAACAGATTTGTAAAAATTGAAAGCTTCTTCCGCTTTTCCGTCAAAGTTTAAATAAGAATTTAATTTAGCCATGATTTTTATTTTTAATTATTATTTTATGATCCAAGATTTTATTTCATATATAGAAGGTTGCCTGTCAACCTACCCACCATCGTACGGTCAACACCTCGACTATCGTGCGGTATCGACACCCACACTCGAGCGAAGGACACCATGACACTCGGGCGGAGGACACACCACCTTTCGGGCGAAGGACACACTTTCCTTCGTACGAAAGACAAGATGGCTTTCACCCGATGCCTTTTTCAACCGGACTGTTTAATATTTCAGATCTTTATCAAAATCGTATTTCATTCCTTCATAACCGAGGATTCTGCGCATGAGTCCGATTTGTCCGCACAGGTAATCTTCACGGCCGATGCACATTCCGACAAAATTGAGAACCGTTTCCTGAAAGAAATCGATATTCATTCCCATTGGAAAAGCTTTGTCTAAATCTTCATCCGATGCTTGTAAAAGTTTATGATAAACAAGTGGTGAAATCTTGTGGAAAGCATCTTTCAGCTGTTGTAAAGAGGGATATTTAAAACTTTCATCCAATGCTTTTCCCTGAAAGAAAAAATCTTTGAATTCGAATTCTTCCTCAAGTCCGAGAATATGGCCTAAAGCATACCGCATATCAAGAAAATTCCCGGCCATCCAGATGATATGATTGGTTCTGTCTTCAATTCTTTTTAAAGCATCTTCCTCTGAAATTCCATCAAGCAGCATCAGAAAACTTTGACTGTGACCACGAAATGCAGGAATAATGATATCAAGTTTATTTGATTTTGGGGTATCCATAATTTTTAGAATTTAAATTGGAATTAAAGTTATGAAGGGATCTGGGTAGGGTCTGCAAAGATGGCATTCCAGCCATGACCATTGATATCCCAGAAGGAATTCTGATACATCCAGCCGTGATCCTGGGCCTCTTCGTGCTGTGTCGCGCCGTTGGCTACCGCGGCGTTTACTACCTGGTCAACTTCTTCTCGGCTGTCTAAACCAATAGCTACCAAAACTTGCGTCGTATCGCCTTTTGGGACTGGCCTTTCAGAAAAGGTTTCGAAAAAATCTTCGGTGAGAAACATGACAGAAATATTGTCACTCAGGATAATACAAACTGTTCTTTCATCAGAAATCTGTTCATTCACAGAAAATCCCAGATTCATCCAGAATTCTTTTGTCTTCTGAATATCTTTCACCGGAAGATTGACATAGATTTGATTGACTTTCATTTTGTAATTTTTTAATGTTAAGCTTTTAACCAAAATTACCGAGTTACAATGAAAGTCAACTTGCCATAAGACAAGATTTAAATTTTCCTGGGATGCGAGACAAGCTCTTTACGGATGCGGCTTAATGAAGTATCTGTAATGCCCAGATAGGAAGCAATCTGCTTCAGCGGTGCAAATTGAATGACGTAAGGTTTCTGCTCCAAAAGATTAAGATAACGTTTGGTAGCGGAAAGGGTAAACATTTCTACTGAACGCTGTTTTCCGATAAAAAGCTGCTGAGACATCCACGCCCTTCCCCATTCCCTGAGATTCGGGATTTTGTGAAACAGTTCCTGAAAAGTGTCGAAATTCATCTTCCAACATTCGCAGTCGGTAATGCAGACAATATTTTCCTGTGAAGGAATTCGCTGAAACAGGGATGATACTTCAATGATGATTTCATTGTCTACGAAAAAATTGGTGGTCACCTCATTTCCGTTAAAGTCATTGACAAATGACCGGGCAAGACCCTTTTCAAGGATATAATATTCATTGGCCGTTTTTTCTTCTTTGAGAATAAAATCACCTTTATGAAAAGTAATCTTCTCATGAGCATTAAAAATTTCCTGAAGCTCTTCAGGTAAGAAAAACGGGAATTCATAGCAAATTTCCAGGGCTTTACTGATCATCAGACAATGTTTTTATTGGTTTTAAAAATAGAATTTTTATGGGAACTGGTGAAGAGAATTTTTATATTTTGTTGAAACAGTTATAGAGTTCCTTTAATAATGGCTTTTATAATGAGATCCTTCGGCAGGCTCAGGATGACAGCGCTCATACTAACGTGAGATTGGAACTTTTTTCAACTGGTTTAATATAACACGATGGGAAATAATTAATAATTTAGCGTTATGAAACAGACATTTAGATTTAATTCACTTTCAGAATTTCATGCGTTCTGTAATCTTCCCAACCCGGAACATCCCTTGATCAGCCTTATTGATTACAGCAAGGTAAAATATCCTGTCAATGACACAGAACTCAAGTGGATCCAGAATTTCTATTCGGTCGGCCTGAAAAGGAATGTCAATGCCAAATTCAATTATGGCCAGCAGGAATATGATTTTGATTCGGGGGTACTTTGCTTTGTTTCGCCGCTTCAGTTTCTGAGCCTTGAAATGAAACCTGATGTGGAAGTGGAACCAACGGGATATCTGTTGCTCATTCACCCTGATTTCCTTTGGGGAACTTCGCTGATCAAGAAAATAAAATCGTACGAGTTTTTCAGTTACCAGATCAATGAAGCGCTTTTTCTCTCGGATAAGGAAGAAAAAATTATCGTTGATCTTTTTAAAAATATTGAAAAAGAGTACCAGAATAATACGGATAAATTCACCCAAGAACTGATTGTCGCCCAGCTCGAGCTGTTCCTGATCTACGCCGAACGCTTTTATGAGCGGCAGTTCTTCACCCGCAAGAAATCCAGCCACGAATTGCTGGAGAAGTTTGAGGATGTTCTTTCACAGCACTTCAATAACGGAAACCTGCTGGAAAAAGGGATTCCTTCCGTAAAATTCATCGCGGAACAACTGAATATTTCACCCAATTATCTGGGAAGCTTACTACGCATTCACACGCAACAAAACACACAGCAGCACATCCAGAATAAGCTGATCGATCTCGCTAAAGAACGTCTGAGCACAACCAATCTTTCCGTAAGTGAAATTGCTTATGAGCTTGGTTTTGAGCATCCGCAGTCTTTCAGTAAGCTGTTTAAGCAGAAGGTGAAGCAGTCGCCGGGGGAGTTTAGGAGGGCGTTTAATTGAGATATGTAAGTATCTTATTTAAAGATTTATTTGTACTTTTGATTTAAATATATCAGTCATGGATATTCAAACAAGAAAATTAAACCTCATCACTTATCTTGCTCAATTGCAGGACGAGAGTTTCTTTGAGAAAATCGAAGAATATATTTTATCTAAAGTGGAAAAGGAAGATCATTCTGAATTTGTTCCTTTTACTGTTGAGGAATTAATTAACCGTATAGAAAGATCCGAAGTTGATTTCAAAAACGGAAGATTCAAAAGTCAGGATGATTTAGAAAATTTATCTGCTAATTGGTAATCCATGAAAATTATATGGACAAATTTTGCTATTGAAAATCTAAAGATTATTTTCGAATACTATGCTGATAAAGCGAATAAAAAAGTTGCACATAAAATCAGAAAACAGATTTTAAATTCAACAAGACAGTTAATTCAAAATCCCGAATCCGGGCAAATTGAATTATATCTTGAAAAACTAAATCAGCAACATCGTTATATTTTGAGTAAGAATTTTAAAATTATTTATAAAATTGAGACTAACCATATCATAATCAATGATATCTTTGATACGAGACAGAATCCAATTAAAATGATCGATAATAAACGAAATATTAAATAAAAAAGAGAAGCCAAAAACTTCTCTTTTTCTATATCCTTTATCCAAACTTCTTCTTCCTTAACCAGAAGAACAATCCTCCTAAAAGTCCGATGATTGCTAATGGCAAAAGCAAATTAAACCATTGCCAGTTGCTTTTCTCTTCGGTAATTCTTTGACGGTCAAGAAGTCTTTCTTCGATGTTTCGGTTTCTCAGCTCCATCAGATTGCTGTCGTCCAGAAGATAGTCGAGTGCGTTTCTCAGGAACTGTTCGTTTCCAAACTGTTCGTTGGTCAGCAGATCTACCCCTAAAGGAAGCGGCTCACCTTTCAGCACTTTGTTTCTTCCTACGTCTCCGTCGGCGATGACGATCATTTTATTTTCAGGACTTGAAGTTTTAAAATTCGGGTACGATTTTCTTTCAATTCTTGAGGCATAGGCAGAATTAAATTTTCCTTCCAAAGCCACAGCGTAAATTTTCGGAGTGCTTGGCTTTTCCATCTGTCCAAGACTGTCGACACTGGAAATCTCCTTTAAATCTACATAATTCGGAACCTGCTTCAGCAACGTTCTTTCACTCGACTCAAAAAGAACATTGGTTTTAATATTTTTTCTTCCGCCCAACGTATCAATGGAAGTCGGGAATTCAAACTTTACCGGATTAATATTTTTGGTAATCGGATTGTTATTTTCAGCAATTCCCAACGGGAAATATGGCCACGGAAGGCTGGTGTACTGAGGATTTCCGCTTACTTCTCCTGTAACTAATCTCAACAAGGCAAACTTCTTTACATCCTTCACCAGAGACGGATTGATCCTGATTCCATAATTAAAGAAAAAATCAGTCATATTGATGTCTACCGGGAAAGGCATTACTTTTTTGGACCTCATCAGCGTATCCATTTCTGCGTTTACGGCGTCGATCATCCACAATGTTTTTCCGCCATTCATGATGTACTGGTCAAGAATCACTTTTTCCCCGTCGGTAAAAGCTTTTCTTGGTTTGGCAATCACCAAAGCGCTCATCTGTTTCAGCATCGGGACATCAGCAAGCGTAAGCTCCGTCTGATTTTTAGGAATAATAGGTCCGGCATCATAACTTTCGGTTGCCAATTGCATAAATCCCTCAAATTCCCTTGGATTCAATTCATCCTGATTGACCAAAATTCCGATTTTCTTTCTTTTGCTTGCCGCAATATTTTTAATGTTTGAAACAAGATTGTATTCTAAATTTTCAATTGATTTCGTTAACTGCTGATCGGCATCAATTCCCGTTTGCTGCACTACCAATGGGATAGAAACTCCTCTTTTATCGTACTTCACCACCGCATAAGGGAAAAGCATGATCTGTGAAACTTTTCCGTCTTTGATATCCGGAAGCACGGAAGGCTGCATTCCCATCGCCATCAGGGTATCCTGCGACATTTTGGTTTTGATAGGGTCGATGAATTTAAAATCAATCTTTGGATTTATTTTCCTGAATTCCTCGAGCATGAATTTTGTTTCGCTCTGAAGCTGCTTGAAGCTTGCGGGAAAATCACCTTCCAGATAAACGTCTACGGTTAAAGGTTTATGGACAGATTCCAACACTTTAACTGTATTTTCGGAAAGGGTGTATCTTTTTTCTTTGGTTAAATCCAATCTGATTCCTGAAACAGCAAGAATAATGACCAAAGGCAATATGATGAAAAGTAAAATTCCTAACGGAGACTTAATTGATATCTTCTTCATAATTCTACTTTTTTTTATTTATAAAATGATTGGACAAAACTAATGTAACACCAATAATGAAAGCAAAATAAGCAACATCTTTAAAATCGATAAGCCCTCTTGTAAAGCCTAAAAAATGCTGGTAAAAACCTATATTCTGCAGGATGAAATCTGCACCTCCCAACAGTTTATAGCTTGCCAGCTGCTCAATTCCAAAATACATGATGAAACACATGAAAACGCCCAACAGATAAGCCATAATCTGGTTTTGTGAAAGCGAAGAAGCCAAAATTCCTACACCGGAAAATGCTGCAATTAAAATGATTAATCCGATGTAACTTCCGAAGGTCATTCCCAGATCAATGTTGCCTTCAGGCACTCCTAAAACATAGACGGTGTACAGGTAAATCAACGAAGGAATCAAACATAATATCCCGACAATCCATACCGAAAGGAATTTTCCGAATACCAGATCCGAAACTTTCAAAGGTTGGGAAAACAGCCAGTTCAACGTTCCCGTTTGTTGCTCTTCCGCAAAAGTCTTCATAGAAAGCGCCGGAATAATGAACATCAACAGCCAGGGCACCAAAACGAAATAGCTCTGTAAAGAAGCCATCCCGATCTCAAAGATATTGGAATCGTTGTCGAAAAAAAACAGAAACAGCGTCGCGATCAGACTGAAAGCCGCAATGATCACCCATGCGCTCCAGTTTCCGAAGTAACTCCAAAGTTCCTTTTTTAAAATTGCAATCATAGTTTTATTTAGGGTTTAAGTAATAGGTGTTAGGAATTAGGTGTGGAAAAATTCACAACCGATCATTCACAATTCACCATTATCTCATTTTTTCTTTTTCTTATTAACCAATTTCACGGTCATCATAATCAGAAATACCAGAACGAAAAATCCGGAAATTAATTGCCACCAGTATTCAATGACCTGGGATTTCAAAATCACGGTGAATACCACGAGGAATAAAATAAAAGTTGCGATTTCGTTTGCCTGCCTTAATTTGATATTGGCCGTTTCAAGCGCATTTCCGTTTAATTCTTTTAACTTTAAAACTTTCTTCCAGCACCAATAATGGTAAATCGCTAATCCTACTAAGAAAGTTAATTTTAAATGAAACCAAGGGGTTTTCATCAGTCCCATGTTCAGGAAAATCATGATTAATCCGCATACCGTCATGATTACACCGGCAGGAACGGTAATGATATTCCAAAGTCTTCTTGCCATGAAAGTATATTGCTCCCTTAAGATTTTCTTTTTATCCTCAGCAAATTCATCGGTGTCTTTATAGTACACAAAAATTCTTACGAGATAAAAAATCCCGGCAAAATAACTCACCATGAAGATGATATGCAGTGCTTTTATAATTGTATAAAGCATTTGAAAAATTTGTTTGCAAAGATAAGTTATTTCACAAAAAAAGAAGGTTTATTATAAAAAAATGACGGTAAAATAAGATAATTAAAGGGATACTAAAAATGAAGAAGTTTCAGGCTTCTAAAATTTAAAAATAAACTAAATATTTTAGAATAAAATTCACCTGATCATGGAAATGCTGTCTGTTTTCTGTCCCTGATTATAAATTTTGATATAAAGGAGTTTTCCCGTGTCATTATAATATTTCCAGGGTCCGTAATAAAACCAATGACTTTCATTTTCAGAAACATCTATTTTAGACTGGCCTTTTTCCATAATTTTTCCATTCGGAAAATATCTTTTGGTTCTGGTAGTTCCTTTTCTGATAACATCTTTCTGATATTTTCGACCATTTAATGTCATTTTCCACACGCCTACTTTTTCTCCCATTCTATATTTTCCGGTAGCGTGCAATATTCCTTCATCAGAGGAATATTCTTCTTTCCATTTGCCGTCTCTCTTGCTCACTTTCTTTTCATCTTTAACATATTGATTGATCTTTGTTTTGCAGGAAACCAAGATTAAAAAGATCAGTAAAATGGATAATTTTTGCATAAAAAAACAGAATTTCTGTAAAGATAAGAAATCCTGTTTTATATTCTACAAACGTAGAGCTTATTTATTTTTAAGAAATTACATTTAATTCTTTTCCTACTTTTTCGAATGCTGCAATAGCTTTGTCTAAATGTTCTCTTGTATGCGCTGCAGAAAGCTGTACTCTGATTCTTGCTTTTCCTTTCGGTACAACCGGATAGAAGAATCCTATTACGTATATTCCTTCATCCATCAGTTTTTCTGCCATTTTCTGAGCTAAAGGCGCATCATACAACATTACCGGAACAATCGCAGCGTCACCATCAGGAATATCAAAACCTTTAGCTTTCATTTCCGTTCTGAAATATTCTGCATTTTCCATGACTTTATCCCGAAGAGAAGTATCTTCAGAGATCATATCCAAAACTTTCAAAGCCGCCCCGACAATTCCAGGAGCCAAAGAATTTGAAAATAAATAAGGTCTTGAACGCTGTCTCAACATATCGATAATCTCTTTCTTACCAGAAGTAAATCCGCCTAAAGCACCACCCAAAGCCTTTCCAAGCGTAGAAGTAATAATATCTACTCTACCCATCACTTCGTTGGCTTCATGTGTTCCCCGGCCTGTTTTTCCGATGAAACCCGTTGCGTGAGAATCGTCAACCATTACCAACGCATCATATTTATCCGCCAGAGCGCAAACACCTTTCAGGTCTGCAACAATTCCGTCCATAGAGAATACACCATCCGTTACAATGATTTTGAAACGGTGATTTTTTTCAGAAGCTGCAATTAACTGCGCTTCCAGATCTTCCATATTGTTATTTTTATAACGGTATCTTGCTGCTTTACAAAGACGTACTCCATCGATAATTGAAGCGTGGTTCAGTTCATCAGAGATGATTGCGTCCTCTTCCGTAAATAATGGTTCGAAAACACCACCATTGGCATCGAAACAGGCAGCATACAAGATTGTATCTTCAAGACCTAAAAAATCAGCAATTTTCTTTTCCAATTGCTTGTGAATATCCTGAGTTCCGCAGATAAAACGAACTGAAGACATACCGTATCCGTGGGATTCTATCATATCCTGAGAAGCTTTCATCACTTCCGGATTATTGGATAATCCCAGATAATTGTTGGCACAGAAGTTCAGCAACTTTTTTCCATTCGCTTCTATTTCTGCGCTTTGCTGAGAAGTAATAATTCTTTCTCTTTTGTAAAGTCCGTCGTTTTCAATATTTTGCAGTTCGTTCTGTAGATTTTCAAGATACTTTTTAGAGATCATTTCTAATTATTTTTAAGATTCGCTAATTTAATAAAAAAAGCCGTTTCGCAATGATGAAACGGCTGTGTAATTTGTAATGCTCAAATGCTTAGGATGTAACTTTTACTTTTTAATGAATTTTTTGGTAAATTCAGATGTATCCGTTTTTACTTTAATTAAATAATTACCCGTCGCTAAATCGGCAATATTTATTCTTTTATCAGGATTTAAAAGAGTTCTTACGAGACTTCCTTTACTATCAAAAACTAAAGCGGAAATAATTTTTTTATCAGTTTCAATATTCAATACCTCGGTTGCCGGATTTGGGGAAATAGTGATATTTTCTTTTTTGGAAACTTCATTCGTAGCAAGCGAACTGAGATTGGCAACAAGAATATTATCAACCTTAAATCCTGTTCCGAAATCATCATAAACAAAGTCAATCGTGTGGGCATTTTTATAGGTACCCAACGCTCCGCTGTACACCTGGGTTCCGTTCACCCAATACTGTAATATATTGGTAGATTTTTTAATTCCAATTTTAATATTGTACCATTGATTAGGATTTAGTACAGGACCATCAACAAGTGTAGTGGCAGTTCTATAACTCATTGTACCGGTTTCATAATCAATTTTTAATCTTGCGGTGTAATAATAATCTACATTGTCATTATAGACCGCAATTTCATAATCTGAGCCATCCAAGCCGTCAAATCTGTAATCAAATGAGATTTCTACATCATCTCCCGTTACAAGACTTGAAATATTCTTTTCAATACCACACAAATCCAAAACATCTCCTTCACTTAACATCGTAAATGAATTTACTCCATCTGTAGCATTGGAAGCAGCCACTGTAGGATTAGCAACAGGAATACCTCCCCACGTTGTCCAGCCCTGCTGCCCACCAAGATTTCCAACAGTATAACCTTCCGATGCTTCAAATGAAATTTTTGAAGTTTGTGCACTGACCGACAGTACACTCAATGACATAAATGTCCCTAGAGAAAATAGAATTTTTTTCATAATAATGTAATTAGCAATGAACAAGTTATGAAAAATTAATTTAAAACCCTATATAAATGTTAAACTTTTTAACAAAAATTTAGAAAAACAAGAAAAACCTTCAGGGATTCTGAAGGTTTAAATTATTATATTTTAAAAGAACTATTTCTTTAAAAACTTCACATTCTTATCATTAATCTTAAAAATGTAAGTTCCAGGAACCAACTCTGAAATACTGATTGCTTTTTCCGGCTGATAAGTTCCTTTTCTCACCAACTTTCCATCTATAAAATAGATCGTAAAATCTGTCGGTTTATCAATACCTTTTACATGTATTTCATTTTTGGCGGGATTCGGATACAAAGCAAATTCTTCTTTATTAAAATCACTCGTTCCTAATGTATTATCCTGAGTAACTGTAGAATTTTTTTCAACAATCTGGTAATCGTAATTAAACTCAACACTTGCTACCGGAAAGCTTACTGTTTGGGTAAAGTACTGATTGTTTGAGGTGTTGTTTAATGCAAAATAAGCAACTTGGCCAGCAGTTCCGTTTACTTTTATTGGTAAAGGCAATTCAAAAAAGCTTACTGTTGGGCTGCTTTGAGTTTGAGAAGCTTTAAAAGTCAATGTATTTCCGGTTTGTTTCCACCGGATGTTGTACGTCGGATATCCCTGCCCATAAATCCAGTCATTGAAAAACCCTGTAAAATCTTGTCCTGTAGAAGTCAATAAAGAAGCATTAAAATCCTGGGTTCTCACATAATTATATGCCAGCGCAGGCCTTGAGTGATATTCTTTAATAGCCTGATAAAAAGCGGTATCTCCTAAAATCCATTTCAGCATTCGCAGAACATATGCTCCTTTTGAGTAAGAAAGTCTTCCACTAAATATGATCCCCACATTTGTTAAATTAGAATCATCTACATACACACTTCCGGCTGGAGAACTGGTAATAAAATCTTTCTGTCCTAAAAGATAATTCCTGAACTCACTATTCGTCATTAAAAGTTTTTCATTGGCAACATGTTCTCCGAAAGTGGCAAAACCTTCATTGAGCCAGATATCATTCCACGCACCGCAGGTTACTTTATCACCAAACCACTGATGGGCCAGTTCGTGTGCGATCAGCCCTCTCCCCCACGAACCTAATGATGACATCGTCTGGTGCTCCATTCCGCCACCGGCCTGAAATTCCATGTGGCCGTATTTTTCATTCCGGAAAGGATAAGGTCCAAAATAAGTTTCGAAGGTATTCATTACCGTTTTGGTCCATTCGATATTACTCATACTGGTTGTGTTTGAAGCGGTTGAAGGGAAAACATAATTCACAAAAGGAAAAGGTGGATTTCCCATGGTGTCGTTCAGTTTTACAAAATTGGTCACTGAAAGAGCGATGAGATAAGCAGCCGTAGGATATTGTGTTCTCCAGAATGTACGTTTCTGTCCGTTACCAAGCAGTGTTTCAGACATTAGCTTTCCATTAGAAGCCACATTATACTGAGATGGTGTCGTAACTTTTATATCAAATCTTTCAATTTTATCATTTAAACTCTGCTTGGTTGGAAACCAGTCCTGCGCCCCGTAAGGTTCGCTCAAGGTTGATAAAACAGCTGTTCCGCTTTGGGTTCCGTTAAAAAATGCATTATTTGCTGAAGTAGGCTGCCCTGAATAATTGATGGTAAGGGAATCTAATACATTAGCAGGAATAGCAGATGCAAAATCAATCTTAACTTCTTTGGTACTCAGCTGCTGAAAATTAAGATTACTACCATGATAAACGACCTGCGAAACCGTCATCTCATCATCCAGATCAAAATAGATGCTGTTCATGCTCTGAGTAGGCTTGAAATGTGAAGTTACAGATCCGGAAATATTGTAAACAGCAGGATCTATGGAAACATCCATCCTCTGATATTGCAGATCGTAGTTAAGTGTGTTCGGATTGGTATTTCCGACGGCCATTTTATTAGCAAAAGACTTCATTTCTTTTGCGATCAGACCTTTTCTTTCAATATTGTTTTGAGCATACGCATGATGTGCAGCAATTAAGCACAATAGCAAAAAATAAAATTTTCTCATATACTACAGAAATTGTATCAAAGATATAAAAAAACCTTTCAATCATTGATCAAAAGGTTTTTATCTTAATTAAATTTTAATAATTCTATAAATCTAATGCAGGTTCAAGAATTTTCTCCATTCTCTTCTTAACCATATCGACCGATCCTGCGTAATTGTTGACCATTAAAGAGAAAACCAAAGTTTTTCCCGTATTTGTTTTCATATATCCTGCTAAAGTTTTAACCTTATTTAAAGTTCCTGTTTTAGCAAAAACCTGTCCGTTTCCAAGACCGTTGAACATTCTTTTCAGGGTTCCTGATTGACCTCCAACCGGTAAAGAATTCAGATAGGTTTTATAATACTTTTCATCCATTAATGATGTTAAAAATTTAGCCTGAGCAATCGGCGTTACATTATTGCTTCTTGAAAGTCCGCTTCCGTCGATATAATTTAACCCGATCATATCAAAACCTTCATTCTTAAGGTGTTCTGTTACGACTTTTCGTCCAGATTCAGTTGTCTGATCGCCTAAACTCTGAAATCCTACTGTCTTTAAAAGTGCTTCGGCCAAACCATTGTCACTATGTTGATTGGTATAATAAATAATATCGCTTAAAGTAGGAGATTTGTAGGTTGAAATCAACTTTCTGCTTTCAGGATTGGCATCTGTCATTTTAGGGGTGACTTTTCCGGTAACAGGAATTCCGCTTTTCACCAATGTTGTTCTGAAGGTATTGGCAAGATAAGCCGGAGCGTCGGGTAACTTTGTAGTTAAAATAGGATCTCCTTCGTATTTATCGGCATATACCATCTGATGGTTGTAAGGAGAAACGTAGAAAAATTTCTTTTCTGTAGAGAAATTGGTTGATTTTTTAACGATCAGTTTTTCGTTTGCAGGGTTGATCTCGCGTGTTGTACCAACAGGAAGATAGTAATTATTGTTTTCCAGCCAAACAACATTTTCCGGAAGCTTCGAAATATTGCCTTTGAAAAGCGCTGTCTGGATGATAATATCACCATTTACCTTTTTGATTCCTTCACGAGAAAGACCTTCTTTAAAATCTGAAACAATATCTCTGTACGTCCATGCACCACCTTTATTGGTTCCTAAAGATGGGTCGCCACTTCCTACGATATAGAGATTTCCGTTCAGAACTCCATTTTCATCAATACTTCCTGAGTATTCCAGCTGCGTATTCCAACGGTAATTTTCACCCAGCATGCTCATTGCTGTTTCTGTGGTTAATAATTTTGTTGTGGAAGCAGGAACTAAAGGAGTATTTTCGTTATACGAAGAGATTACTTTCTTCGTTTTCGGGTCGTACACTACGAATCCCCAGGTTGCATTTTTCAGCACCGGATCGGTCATCATTGTGTTTACATTAATATCTACAAGTTCTTTGGCCGACAAAACTGTTTTCTCTACCATTGAAGTAATGGGAGAAGGTAAGTTTAAGCTGCTGCTCTGATTTTCGTAAGCCTGAGAATATAGAACTGTAGAAACGGTAGACTGGGCAAGAAAAAATCCTGAGGCCAGCACCGCAACACCTGAAATATACTTTCTGAAATTTACCATCTATTTTTTCATTTTGCTATAGTTTGGATCGCTTGCCAGTCAATTGGTTAAATTGAAAATGAAACTCCAAACATATAATCAACGACCAAATGTAGAAAATATTGCTAAAAGTAGGCGCCGTGCCCTCTTATAAAACCCTATAAAATTTGTTAAAATATGTTAAAAATCAACAAAAACTTCTTTTTTAATGCTTTGGTATGCAGTAATTTCGTCAAATTCTTTCAAACTTGTTAAAACCAGTTTTTTATATTCTTCATACTTTTTGCCACGTGGAAGCTTAAGCATAATCTGAAACTGATAGAGATTGTTAAGTTTTGCGATCTGTGCTTTTTCAGGACCCAAAACGCAGTCTTCAGGAAGATACTTTCTGAGGATAGAGCCCAAAAACTGCGAAGCTCTGTTCGCTTTATCCTCTTTTCTATGCTTCAGCTCTATCATAATAAGCTTTGTAAACGGTGGATAGTGAAATTTCTGACGTTCGGTTAAAATGTATTTATAAATCTTTGCCGGATTATTTATTTTAATTAATTGAAAAACAGAATGATCAGGATTAAAAGTCTGAATAACAATTTTTCCTTTCCCCGAGACTCTTCCTGCTCTACCGGAAACCTGTGTAATGAGTTGATATGCACGCTCCTCCGCCCTGAAGTCCTGAACATACAATAAAGAATCTGCCTTGGGAATGGCTACCAGCTCAATATGATTAAAATCCAGTCCTTTGGAAATCATCTGAGTTCCTACGACAATATCAGTTTCACGATCTTCTATTTTCTCATACAGTCTTTCGTAGGCAAATTTCTTCCTCATCGAATCGACATCCATCCGATCGACTTCATGATCCGGAAATAATTTTGAAACCTCTTCATGGATCTGTTCTACGCCTACGCCACGCTCATTCAGGTTTTCCGAATAGCATTTCGGGCAGGTTTTCGGTTTGGAAGCTCTCTGGCCGCAATAATGGCATTTCATTTCATTAGCAGCTTTATGATACGTCATCACGACATCACAATTGGAGCAATAATTCACATATCCGCAGGTCTCACATTCCACTACATTGGCATAACCACGGCGGTTGTGAAGGACAATTATCTGATTTTTCTCTTCTAAAACTTTCTTAATTTCATCAATTACCTGTAAAGAAAAATTCCCGGAAACTTTTTTGGAATCCTGGGCTTCCTTAAAATTGATCAGTTCATATTCCGGAAGATTGACATTCCCGAAACGTTCTTCAAGAAAAACATAAGCCATTTTATCTTTCCTAGCGTTGTAGTAGCTTTCAACGGAAGGAGTTGCAGAGCCTAGAATGACGTTCGCACCATAGAAATTTCCCAACACCAAAGCCGCATCTTTGGCATTAAAATAAGGTGAAACTTCACGCGGCCTGTACGCTGAATCGTGTTCTTCATCCACAACGATCAGTCCCAGATTCTGAAAAGGTAAAAATAAAGCATTTCTGGTTCCTACAAGAATGCTGATATCATTTTGTCTGATTCTCCTCCAAACTTCAACCCTTTCAAAATCAGTCAATTTCTGATGATAAAAACCAAGTTTTCGTCCGTATTTCTTTTCTAATCTTTGGGTAATCTGTTTCGTCAAAGAAATTTCAGGAAGCAGAAACAATACATTTTTCCCTTCACTAATGCATTCTTCTATTTTATCTAAATAAATATGGGTCTTGCCTGAAGAAGTGACTCCATGAAGCAGCACATTCCTCCCTTCTTCAAAGGCTTCATCAATCTCCTGTTTTGCCGCTTTCTGGGCTTCGGAAAGTTCTTCGATTTCTTCAATTTCCCCTTCATAGCTTTCAAGCCGGTCTTTCTGAACATAATATTCTTCAACAAGATTCTTATCCGCCAACGCTTTAAAATGAGAACTTCCAAAATAACCGTCTTCAAAAAGTTCTGATTTTTTAATGAGAACATCCGGATTTTCGGTTTGTAATTCAAGAATATGAAGGAAGAGTTCTTTCTGTTTTTTAGCTCTGCTTAGTTGTAGAAGAATTTCAGTTAAATGCTGATTCTTCAAAACCTCATCATTAATTTTAACGTAAGCTACTTCTTTTGCCTTATATTTTTCCGCAATTTTTTCATCAATCTCGATGTATTGAAGATCAATCAGTGAATTAATAGTTTTGATGATATCTTTTTTCGGGATAAAAGCTTCAATATCTGTTAAATTAATCAGCTGTCGTACTTCTAATGCCTGGATAAGATACATTTCATTGACGTCCAGAATTTCAAAATCAACCGTAATATTGGGTTTCAACTTTAGATAGGTTTCACTTTCCAGCTTTAAGGAAGACGGAAACGCAAAACGATAAATTTCCCCAAGCCCGCACAAATAATATTCTGAAAGCCAGTTCCAGAACCTGATTTGCCCTTCCGGAACGATCGGCTTATCATCCAGAATACTGATGACTTCTTTTGCTACAAAATTTTCGGGAGCCAGGTCATGAAGCTCGAAAACAATTCCCGTATAAATTTTCTTTCCTCCAAACGGAACCAGCACCCGCATTCCCACTTCGATCTGAGGAATGAGATCTTCAGGAACTTTGTATGTAAAAGATCCTTTTAAATTTAATGGTAAAACAATTTGGGCGTAATTCAAGGGAAATATTTAAAATGTAAAATTAATTTTTTCTTTTGTGAACTGCAATTTTTTATCAGATCATTGTGATGAATGATGTGATTAAGCAAAGTTTTTTAACGCAGAGAAACGCAAAGATTTTGTTATTTTTTACTGGATATTTTCCGGTTGCAAAGGCTGAACTTCGTTCGTAAACCTTCAGTTTATGTTCAGCAAATGAGTATTAAATCTGATTAAAATTAAATCTCTCTTTACTAATTAAGCCAATATCTGATCTTGATACGAAAATGAATACAAAAGACAACTATCCTAGCCCGGATTGAAACGACATCCTTTTGGGTTGCGGGCGGAGCGGAGCCCGTAACCCAAAAGATATAGTGGAAAGCCGGAAAAAGCTCCTGATCAGGCTGGAGTGTTTTACGAGTTTAAGAGTGTGAGAGCTTTAGAGTTTTTATGAGTCGATCAGAAAAAATATTCAATAATTTCGTACCATATTGCAGAAGTGAAAATTCCAATGATAATACTGAAACCTATCGTGAGGTTGGTCAGTTTTGTATTGAGTCTGAACTGTTCGGCAATGATACTGGAGGTAAGAACGGTAGGCATGGCAGCTTCAAAAATGGTGATTCTGGCAATATCTCCTTTTATGCCAATTAAAAGTGCAAAAGCAAGCGTGATGACCGGCGCCAGAATGAGTTTGTACAGCATTGAAACAGACATTTGGGGAATCAGCTTTTTCCACCCGTTGAATTTCAATTGTAATCCCACTGAAAACAGCGCCAACGGACTTACGGTAGCCGCAAGTTTGTCAAAAACCGGTTCTGCCCAACTGAAATCAATAAACTGAGATAGCGCTAATGCCGAAATGCAGCCTATGAGCGGAGGAAAAGTGATCAGTCTTTTCAGGATAAATTTTGCACTTACTTTTCCTGACGTGCTTCCGCCTTTTACAGCCGCAATAATTCCCAGTGTGGACAATGCAAAAAACATAGTCTGATCACAGATCACGGCAATGCTCAATAAACGTTCCCCATAAAAAGCAGAAACCAGCGGAAAACCGATAAATGAAGTATTGCTGTAACTGCTTATCAGTTCCATCGTACTCCTTGACCGTCTGGAATAGCCTTTTGCCTTGCTGTAAAACATAATAAACAGAAACCCGAAAACCGATATCATAAAAGTCGCTACGATCGGAAAAAGCATTTCGACCGTCCAGTTGATGTAGGGAAGATATTTGAAAGATACCGCGGGAAGTGCCAGATACAGAATCCAGGTATTGATTCCTTTATGGGCATCCGGATGGATAGATTTTGTTGCTTTTAGAACCATTCCCGCTACAATACAAACCGCAATCAGAACAAAATTTATCATAATTCGAAATTATGATGCAAATTTACGGATTCATTGCCTCCCAAAGACTCATTACCTCAATTTTTTCCAACGGTTTTGATAGTTTAATTCTCTTTGAAGTTCCGGGAAGTAAATCGAAAAAATTGTCACTGAAATGGGTATCGCCAATTAAATAAACATCTTTCGCCAACACATCCGTAGAAACTTCAATTTCTGTAGCAGAGATTTTCCTGATCTGAATATTTGGTTTTGGAAGCTTTAAATCTTTCGGTTTTGAAAAGAAATAATTGCTTTCCGTAATGATGTTATCTTTTTCGTCTTTTAACATTAAATGTAAAAAAAGTTCATTCCTGTCTTCATCTCCAATGATTTCTTCCAGTAAAAAAGAATCAAAATTTAATATTCCGTTGGATTCCAAGGTTTTGATTTCTGCCGTTCCTCCTGAACCTTTTTTCTCACCATTAAGTTTTAGAATATCAAAATCTAACGATACGTTCCCGAATGTTTTCAACTCATCGTTAATCACATAAAAGTCTAAAACCTCATCTTTCTCTTCCGGCAAAATTATCTGATTTTCAAAGCTTCTTTTTATCTGATAATGCAACGCTTTCCAGTTTCCAAGGTAATCAATCGACGACCATGAAACGACAGGCCAGCAATCATTCAGCTGCCAGTACAGCGTTCCCATATTGTAAGGTTTTGCGCGGCGGTGAGCTTCAATCGCAATCTGCATTCCGCGTGCCTGAAGGAGTTGGGAAACATAATTGTATTTCACAAAATCTGTCGGAACTGTATAATCCCGTTTCATATAATTGTCGATAATTTCCCAGCCTCTGGCGTGTTTTTCGTGTGCTTTGATAGTTGCATTCTGTAAACTCAAATCCGGTTTTCCCGAAAACATTGACTTTGTAGTTTCTAAGGTTGGCATTCCCTGAAAACCATATTCAGATGCAAACCGCGGAACTTTTTCGTTATATATTTCAAACGGCTGTTCGCCCCACCAAACGCCCCAGTAATGGGAATCTCCCTCGGTTAAACTTTCCTTATGTCCCCACCCGATGGATGGTGAACTTGGCCAGTAAATATTTTTATCATTTACAGCATATTTTTTAATGGCATTCGGAATGACTTCATGAAAAATTTTGTTATAATCTTTCCAAACCTGCAACGAGTCTTCTTTTGAATATTTAAATTGCTTTTGATATCCCCAGTTGACAATCGCTTCATCGACTTCATTATTTCCGCACCATAAAGCTAATGACGCATAATTCTGGAGTCTTTCCACCTGATCTTTAACTTCCAATTCAACATTTTTCTGAAAGTTTTCATCAGCCGGATAAAAGCTTCCCGCAAACATAAAATCCTGCCAAACCAAAATCCCATTTTCATCGCAGGCTTTGTAGAATTCATCATCTTCATAAATTCCGCCGCCCCAAACACGGATCATATTCATATTGGCATCTTTACAGTCTTTAATGAGCTTTTGATACTTTTCTCTTGTCATTCTCGGTGAAAAACTGTCACCAGGAATCCAGTTTGTTCCTTTGGCGTACATTGCTTTTCCATTTACCTTGAAATAAAAAGACTTTCCTTTTGCATCTTTTTCCTGAATTAATTCAACCGTTCTCAATCCGATTCGTTCTGACTTTTCATCGATGTTTTTTGAGTTTTTTTGTAAAGAAATTTTAAAATCATATAAATTTTGTTTTCCCCATCCATTCGGCTGCCAAAGTTTCGGATTGTTGATCTGATAAGGAATTGATAAAGTATTTAATCCTTGTTTTAAAGTAAATTCCTGAGATTTACCATTGACTGAAACTTTATATTTCCCTTCTTCATCAACAAAAATTTCCGGATAAATATTTAAATCCGCTCTTGTTGACGTTGGTTTTTTCTGTTCAATTTTAATATTTTCGAGTTTCGCCTGGTTCCAATATTCCAGTTTTACATCTTTCCAGATTCCTGCTGTTACTAATCTCGGGCCCCAGTCCCAACCGAACTGATATTGTGCTTTTCTCACAAAACTTCTTGGTGATTCCGGTACGGTAAAAGAAACTTTTTGTGCTAATTCTTTTCCGACATTTACAGAAGATTTGAATTTAATTTGTAGAAGATTTTCACCGGTTTTTACATATTGCTTAACTGGAATTGTCCACTTTCGGAACATATTATCTGTCTTTTTCAACAGTTTTCCATTTAAATAAATTTCAGAAAACGTATCTAAACCCAGAAATATCAGATCAATATTTTGGTTCTGCAGTTCTTTTGATGACATGATGAATTTCGTCTGATAATCCCAGTCTTCATTTTCTATCCACTGTACTTTTTTCTCGTTTTCATCTTTATACGGATCCAGAATCACGTTGTTTTTCATTAAATCCAAATGAACAGTTCCCGGCACTGTAGCGGACATCCATTTTGTTTCTTTTGCATTTTTAAATTGCCATTTTTCAGACGATAAATTCCGTTCAGAAAGCTGTGCATTAATGAAAAGCTGAATACATAAGAAGGAGAAAAGTAAAATTTTGTTCATTATAATGGGTTTATCAATCCCGGAGTTCCTTTAAATACATCAAACCTGCTTAAACAGATTTATCATAAAAACCGAACTCACGCTACATCAATTAAAAATATAAAATTAATGATTATCTTCCGCTTCTCACTACTCTTTATTTCATGTCTGAATTTTCAAAAGAAATGTGGCTGAGCTTGTCGAAGTCACCTTTTAGTTGGAGAGTTGGAGGGTTATAGAATATAAGAGTTTAGACGGTATGGATATTGAAATTCCCGACGAACGATAAAAGTTCTCCTACTAAAAGGTGGCTGAGGAAACTCGAAGCCACCAGCCCTTCCAAAGTAAAGCGGTCCTTCGACTCCGCTCAGGCTCCGCCATTCGACAACCCCGACGTTCCGCAGGAATATCCACACACACTAAGACGCTGAAACCCTCATACTCTAAAAGCCTCCAATCCTCATACACTGGCCCACACTTTTGTCATCCGTAGGAATCTCGGCATTGTTGGTAGTATTGGATGGAAAGATTCATGCTTAGATCCTTTCAGGATGACAAGGTACGCGATGGCTGCCATTGAATGGTGGCTGAGGCGACTCGAAGCTACCAATCCTTAAAGTATAATGCGGGCCTTCGAGAACCTCAGGCCCCGCCAGCCGACTACTTTTTGTCGCTTCGTAGAATATCCATACTCATTATACTCTAAAATTCTCGCTCCAACTCTAAAACACTATAACGCGACGGTGGCTGAGCGGAGCCGAAGCCACATTCCTCAAAGCCACAAAAAAACTCCGGCCGGGAAAGATTTCCCAACCGGAGTAACACACTGATGAAAATACCCACCTTTACGATGGAATGATGGACTCTTACACTGATGAGCCTTACTTTGGTACTATATTACCTCCGTACGGTCAACACCCCCACACTCGGGCGGTCAACACACCCTTGACCGAGCGGTCAACGCACCCTTGATCGGGCGGTCAACACGGTGTTGACTGTAGCGCTTCCTTTTCTCTTACACCACAGTCAGTACTTTATCAAGGGTAGCCGTTCGAACTTCTTTCAAAAGAGCGCCTTGCGTGAACTGCGTCACCACTTCCAGATTATAGGTTCCCGCAGCCAATGCAGGGATCACTACCATGAGTTCAGAAGGATTGTTGGTGACAATATCACTTTGCTCTACTTTGGTTCTTCCCTGTGTTGAAGTTTCTACAAAATAGATCCCTACCGAAGAATCTTCGCCGGCGACTTTGATCTTGCTTCCGACAATCTTCAGGTTTCTGCCTGGCGTAAGCAGATCATTCACCGAACCACTCTTCACATCCGTTACCTGTAAGATAACGGCAGAAGATTCTGCCACACCAAGAATATTAACCTCAATATTAGGAATCTCTGCCCTAAGCTTTTCTCCCTGGTTAAACTGGAAAATAATACTGTGTTTGTCTTTGTTAAAAGTCTCCGACGGGCTATCAAATACACCTCTAATAGTTGTGCTTGCCGTAAAGTAACCAGTATTTACGGAAAAGCCATCGCAAAGCTGGTAGGCCATTTCTTTCAGGAAGAGCTCAGTTGCATGTTCCATTGCCGAAGAGGAAACATCTGCACCGCCACGGCTGGCAGCGGCTTCACAGATCTGCTTTACAGAAAGCGAACGCTCGCTTGCGGTGCGGGCAATGAAATCATTGGGATTGTCTTTGGTTAACGTGTTATCGTAGAGATACGCTTTGATTTTGTGGAGAATGTTTGCCATTGTTGTTTGTTTTAATTGGTTGTTAAATTGTTATTATAAACCCTAACGGGGTCTCAACCCTGTTAGGGTTAGGATTAATTAATGTAGTTATTGTCGTATTGCTGGCGTGATGCTCGCACCAACAGGGGGACATGATCACTAATTTGATAGTTTTACCACTGAGAAAATAACATTTTTAATATTATAAGTCATCCCATAACTGCAACCACAGTTTTGATAGGAAACTTTTATTGTAGTACCGGCCGTCAGATATAATACGATCGTTCCACCGTAATTTTCTCCTGAATTGGCTCCCCCTTGCCAAGTTGAAGTATTACTAATTAACTTATAAAAATTTCCAGCAACCGACACTCCAGCAGCATGAGAAAAAACCGTATTAGCTGAGTAAATTACAGTTTCGGACAATGCAAACTGATAGGTACCGTCAGAAGGCACTGTATAAGTATTAGTGGTAGAGTTCCAGTTGCCATCACTAATTTGAATAACTTGTGTATTTAAATTTGCAATCCCACTATATTCATATGTTAACTGATTAGTATTTGACTTAAGTACTAAATTAGTTGAAGGAATAAATGCTGAATTAGAGCTAGTGGCCAGCTTTCCCCATCCAGAACCATTCCAAATATACATGTAGTTAGCTTCAACAGCATTTGCACCTGTCGTAGTGGCGGTATTATATACTATAAGTCCATTTGCTGGTGTAGCTACTGTAGCCTGATCTATTGTGCTGGTTAATGCTACTCTAGGAATTAATAATCCTTTATTACTAGCTGTAATATCCAAAGCTGCGCTTGCATTCGGGCTGCTTGTTCCAATTCCGACTTGCCCATTATCTTTTACAACGAAGTCTGCTCCTGCTGCTCTGGCTGTCCCATCTGCTTTGGTTCCCAATTTTACAAGACCATTGGCGGTATCATTGATCCAGGCATCATTGGTGTTATCACTGGCAGTAGGGGCCCAGGCTGTTCCGTTCCAACCCAGTACCTGTCCTGAAGAGGCAGACATCTGGTTAAGCTTTGAAGCTGTTACCGCACCATCTGCTATTTTAGCAGAAGTTACGGCGTTAGCTGCTATTGTTGTGGTATTGCTGTTGGCAGAGGCTGTTACATCTCCTGATAGAGCAGTTCTCTCAAAACTGGTTCCGTTTAGGTTAATAGAGGCAGAACCGGTATAAGTTGTATTAGTATCAGTATCCGCAGCAGGTTCCCAGGCACTTGTGGTGGTATTGTATTTCAATACCTGTCCGTTGGTAGGTGCAGTCGCTGATAATGTTTTGCCCTTTAGCTTGTCAACACTGGTTACTCCTGCATTGGTAATGGTAACGTCTCCTGTCGGACTTACGGCCGTGGCCACATTTGAGGCATTCCCCACTAAGATGTTTCCGTTGTTCAGGGTAGTACTTATTCCATTGGCAGTAGGGGCCCAGGCTGTTCCGTTCCAACCCAGTACCTGTCCTGAAGTGGCGGACATCTGGTTAAGCTTTGAAGCTGTTACTGCACCATCTGCTATTTTAGAAGAAGTTACGGCGTTAGCTGCAATGGTAGGGGCAGCAACAGGTCCTGCTAAATCTCCTGCCAGTTGTATAATTCCTTTTGTCATTGCCGTAGCATCATTCGCTGAAAAGGAAGTTCCTGTCAGGGTGAGTCCGGTTCCGGCGGTA